>NZ_JARWLA010000006.1:0-339047 GCF_047445805.1 Rhizobium sp. BR 314
CCCTTGACCCGCCCCTTGACCCGCAGCGCCGTGAACTGATGTCCGGCGATGGTATCGGGAAGGGGCGTCCAATCCGTGCCGACACGGTCCGCATCCGCCTTCAAGGCGGCTCGGGCATCGGCGCTGAGGCAGTCGACGTGGATGTGCAGCTGGTTCTGCGAGCGGGCCTGCTGCGCGTTGACGGCAAGGCTCAAGCCATCCCGCGGGACGGCGTGTGGCAGGCGGGCGTTGACATTGGCCCGTTCAGTCCACGCGTCGGCGAAGAAATTATGCGTCGCGGGATCGAGGAGGGCGGCACTTTCCATGCCGGTGAGTTTGTCGGTAGGGATCAGAAGAACCTGCGCGATGCCTCTCAAGTCCTTGAGGATCGCATAGTGTTCGCCCGTGTTCACTGAGAGGCAGGGCGCGGTCTGGACGGCGCATTTGTCATGCACGATCTTCCACAACACATCGGAATCGGCAAAGGCGGGAGCGAAGAGAAGGGGGAGAAAAGAGGCGGTAAGGGCGGTGACGCGGCGGGAGACTGTCATGCACAAAGGTTCCCTTGTTCAAATAGCTTGGGCGTTCCTCAAGATTCCCTGAAACATAATCCGGACCTGTGAGGCGGTTATGACGGTACGACAGGCGAGACGCCAGAGCGGATGATGATATCGCTCCGCAAATGGCTGATTTCATTTTCGCGTCACTCTGGCTTAAGGGCGCTTTCAGCTTGGTTGCCTAAATGGCGAGAGCCGGGGAGAACCATGCCTTGCCTCAGGACGGAAAGGTTGCCTTCATGTGGAAGTCTGTGACCTTTCAAATGCCGGGGACGAGGTGTTCATAACGCTCGAACGCCGCAATCCAGCAGCAGAGCGAAAAAACAGGAGCTTAAAATGGGTATCGGAAAGCTGATTGAAGAAGTAGCTGGCGCCGTTGCCGCTGAAGACGCCGTAGACGCTGTCGATCCGAATGCAGGCATTCTGACGAAGGCTGCCGCTGCGGTCGCGGGTTTTGAGGGCGTGAACAAGCTGACGGACGTGCTGAAAGAAAAAGAAGAGAAGCCGGCCGCCGACAATAGTGGCGATCAAAACGGCTAATCGCCGAGAGCTGCCTTTCCGCTGCGCGGATTTCCAAAATAGATTCGGGAGCCGGGGCTGTGTCCCGGCTTTCTGCTTCCATGAGTTTGCTTCAGCGCTCGAAGAGCCTCCAGTGCCCTTCGGAAATCACCTCGACGCCACCGTCCACCACCTTGATAGCCGTCTCGTCGTCGACTGCGTAGCCCGGCACCGGCAGGCGCGCAGCCCACTTCTCGGCGTCGGCCATAGTGTTCTCCGGGCACGCGGGATTGTCCAGATGCGGGAAGATCGAGAAGCAGACCATGCCAAGCGCGCTGTCCCCGCCGGCGGCCGGTTTCCAGCCCACGAACTCGTCGCCGACGTGCGGAGCCATTACCATGCTGCCTGCGCTCAATCCCACATAGACCGTCTTGCTGAGCGATGGGAACAGATCCGCCAGGCCGGACTGAAGCATCCAATGGTGCAGATAAAGGACGTCGCCGCCGCATACCAGCAGGGCATCGGTCTCCCGGACCAAGGGGATCCAGTTATTCTCGTCGATGCTCGGCAATGCGGTCAGCTCGAGCATTCCTATGGACTTCCATCCCAACTCGACCATGGGCGTTGACGTCTGCCCGGCGATCTGTCGCCACGTCATGACCGCGGTTCTCGGCAGCATGCCGTACATCGCGGTGGGGATGCACAGGGCGGTGGATTCGGCGATCGACTTGCCCAGCATGTCGATGAGGGCGTTGCGGATGCTCTGGTTGCTGACGCCGCCAGAGGTGAGGAGAAGCTTCATCGCGCCTTCCTTGGCCATTGAGAGCCGGGGTGAGTCACGGCTAGGTGTGGAAGCTTTCAAACGCCGACGCGTTCTTCGCAGGTGAGTTAATCACGCCGCACTGCCCCCCACAAGGGGCGGTGCGGCTGATAAAGGCCGGTTGTCACATCCACGCCTAATCGCGCCAAACCGTTCGGAAATCCGGAAAAACGCTCAGGAGCCGATCAGGGCTTGACGAAAGAGCGCCAGGCATTAATTTAAACGGAGGCGCCTCCGTTTATCTGCGGCGTCTTTCGTTCCCTAGTTCTGATGAGCGCTGTGTTCGCGAAGCAAGCCACCGGCCTCGTCTTCCTGAAAATATCCTATAGCAACCGGTAGACCGTCGAATAGATTATTCTAGATCTCGTACGGCTGATCTTCGTGACGATGGCAGGAGCTTATCATGACACGAACCATTCATATTGCACTTGATATCAACGGACAGCGCCACGAACTCGATCTCGAGCCACGCGTGACCTTGCTGGATGCGCTGCGCGAGCATCTTTCGCTGACCGGCACCAAGAAAGGGTGCGATCAGGGCCAATGCGGCGCCTGCACCTGCCATGTTGACGGCAAGCGCGTGCTTTCCTGTCTGACGCTTGCCGCGCAAGTCGAAGGGCGTGCCATCACGACGATCGAGGGAATCATCGGCGAGACGGGGGATCTGCATCCAGTGCAAGCGGCATTCATCGAGCATGACGCTTTCCAGTGCGGCTATTGCACACCGGGCCAGATCATGTCGGCGGTCGCCTGTATTCGCGAGGGACATGCCGGTTCCGATACGGAGATCCGTGAATATATGTCCGGCAATCTCTGTCGGTGCGGGGCCTATAACAGCATTGTTGCGGCGGTGCGCCAGGCCGCGGAGGTAGCGTAATGCGAAACTTTTCGTATGTCCGTGCCACATCGACAGCCGAAGCCGCCCACGCGGCGCAACAGGCCGGCGCCATGCTGCTTGCAGGCGGCACGACTTTGCTCGACCTCGCCAAATGCGGGGTGACTGAGCCAGAGACGGTCATCGACATCACCCATCTTTCCGGCATGGGCGGCATCACCATCGACGTCGCCGGCGCCACGATCGGTGCCCTTGCGAGGATGAGCGAGGTTGCAGATCACCAGGATGTTCGTGCGGCTTTCCCGGCAGTCTCGGAATCGCTGTCACTTGCTGCCTCCGCCCAGCTGCGTAATATGGCGACCATCGGCGGCAACCTCCTGCAGCGGACGCGCTGTGCTTATTTTCGCGATCCCGGTGCCTTTCCCGCCTGCAACAAACGCAGTCCCGGCTCCGGCTGCTCGGCGATCGGCGGCGTCACGCGTAATCACGCTGTGCTCGGAACGAGCAAAGCTTGCATCGCTTCTTATCCCGGCGATCTGGCAGTGGCCCTCGTCGCATTCGATGCGGCGGTCGAAACGAATAGTCGTAAGATCGCCATCGAAGATTTTTTCCTCATTCCTGGCAATACGCCGAACAAAGAAACGGTTCTCCAGTCCGGCGAGATCATTACCGTTGTCACTATCCCGGTGTCCGCCGCTGCCCGGAATTCCACTTACATCAAGGTGCGCGATCGGCAATCCTACGAATTTGCTGCCGCGAGTGCCGCTGTCGGCCTTGAGCTGGAAGCGGATGGCAGGACTGTCCGCGATATTCGTATCGCGCTCGGCGGCGTCGCCACCAAGCCCTGGCGCGCGCGCGATGTCGAGCAGGCGCTTGTCGGTAAGGGCCTGAGCGCCGAGCTCGTGGAAAAAGCCAGCCGTCTCGCCATGGAGGGTGCCGTTTCTCACGGCAGCAACCGCTACAAGATCGAACTTGCGCCGCGCGTTCTCGCCCGCGCCATTCTGCAGATAGGAGGCCTCGCATGACCATGATGGAACCACGCAAACATGGCGCTGCTTCCGACGGCACGATCGGTGGCCGCCAGTCGCGCTTTGAAGGCAATATGAAGGTGACGGGAACCGCCACCTATGCGCTGGAATACCCTGTCGAAAACCTCGCCTACGCCGTCCTTGTGCAAAGTACGATCCCGGCTGGCCGTGTTCTGGAGGTTGATGTTTCGGCAGCGCTCGCCATGCCAGGCGTGCTGCTGGCTTTGACTCCGGACGACGATCTCGGCCTCAAGCTTTCGGCTGACTGGGGCGGCAACAAGCCGGTCGATGGACCCTATTATCCGCTGCCGCGCGACGTGCAGTTCAACGGTCAATCGATCGCCGCTGTCGTGGCGGAAAGTCGCGAGCAGGCGACAGAAGCGGCCAGACTGGTGCAGGTCACCTATGAGGCGAGCGAGCATGTCGCCGATCTCAACGATCCGAATGCCGGTGAGGGCAAGCTCGTGGAGCCGCTTTCGATCGCCTGGGGTGATGCCGAGGCGGCGCTTGCGGCATCACCGGTTAGGATCGAGGCCGAATATTCCACGCCTCGCGAATATCACGTCGCGATGGAGCCGCATGGCCTGACGGCGAAATGGGACGGCGATCAGCTGACGATCTGGGAGCCAACCCAATGGTCGCACGGCATGGCGCGCATGTATTCCGAATGGTTCGATATGCCCTATGAGAATGTCCGGATCATCTCACCCTTCATCGGCGGCGGCTTCGGATCGAAGGGGCAGCCGCTCGCTTATGGTGCTGTTGCGATTGTGGCCGCAAGAAAGCTTGGCCGGCCAGTGAAGCTTGCGGTCACCCGGCCGCAAAACTTCACGAGCTATGGCGGTCGCGCCGGAACCAGACAGAAGATTGCGCTTGGCGCGACGGAAGACGGCATCCTGCAGGCGATCGTCCACCGCGGCGCCAGCGAGACTTCGGTTTATGCCGACTGGCCTGAGCAGACGGGTGCGGCAACGTCCATCCTCTACAAGGTCGAGAATTTCTCGTCGGAGCATCGCATCGTGCCGGTCAACAGCGTCACGCCCGGGGCCCTGCGTGGCCCGGGCAAGAACCCAAGCGCCTACGGTATCGAATGCGCCATCGAAGAACTCGCCTACAGGCTCGGCATGGATCCGCTCGCGCTCAGGCTGAAGAACTATGCCGATCACGACTACCAGTCCGGCAAGCCGTGGTCGACGCGCCGGCTCCGCGAAGCCTTGGCCGAGGGCGCCGAGGCCTTCGGCTGGTCGCGGCGCAGCCACACGCCGCGCTCGATGCGCGACGGCAAGACGCTGATCGGCTGGGGTATCGGCTGCGGCACCTTCCCGGTCATCCGGGCGCCGAGCGAGGCCATGATCCGCATTCTCGCCAATGGCCGCGTGGAAGTCGTCAGCGGTGCCATCGACATGGGGCAGGGGACTTATACCATCCTTGCCCAGAGTGCCGCGGAGGTCTTCGGCATTCCAGTGGATCAGGTCGAAGTCCATCTCGGCGATTCACGCCTACCCGGTTCGGCGATCGCCGGCGGCTCGATGCTCGCCGGGTCGATCATGGGGGCTGTTCATAAGGCTGCGGTCGCGGCGCGCGATGAGCTTATCGGCCTAGCGCTCAGCGATGCCAATTCGCCTTTCCGCGATACGGGTGCGAACACGCTGAACTTTGCCGAGGGGCGCGTCGCTGCTCCGCGCGGCGAAGCGCCGTCACTGACGCTCGCGGAACTGATGTCCGCCCTCAAGCGTGGGGAGATCGAAGTTCGGCGCAATACCTTGCCGGATGGCGCTAACGCGCAGGAGCAGCTTCAGGCCTGGACGACGATGGCCAGGGTTCAGGGCCCGACCATGGGCGACTTCTCCTTGCACAGCTGGTGCGCCCATTTTGCCGAAGTGCGGGTCGACGAGGATTTCGGCACGGTGCGCGTCTCCCGCATGGTATCCGCCTTCGATTGCGGCCGCCTCTACAATCCAAAGCTGGTCGAAAGCCAGTGGCGAGGCGGCATCATCATGGGCATCGGTCAGGCGCTTCTCGAGGAAGGGTTGATCGATCAGCGCAACGGACGAACCGTCAACAACAATGTTGGCGACTATCTCGTGCCGACCAATTCGGACATTCCGGATATCCAGGTGATCTCCGTCGGCGTGCCCGATCACAATGCCTCGGCGCTCGGGGGCAAGGGCGTCGGCGAAGTTGGTATTGTCGGCGTGGCGCCAGCCATCGCCAATGCCGTGTTCCATGCGACTGGCAAGCGCATCCGCGACTTGCCGATTACACTGGAAAAACTGCTCTAGCGGCAGGCAGGTTTGAGCCGCACCGCGCAAGCATGCGGCTCAAACCTTGGTCCGACCCAACGACAGATCTTTCGTCGCTTGCGCCTGACTCAATGCCTTGTCGAATATTCCAGCTGCAATGCGACGATATCGGATGTTCGCGAGCCGTAGCGCGCGGCGATTTGAGATAGCGCGTCGTCGAGAATTCTCGCGGGCGGAAGCAGGGGAATTTCCATGCTGGAAGCGCTGTTTTCCGCGGAAACATCGGGCACCAGCACAAGGCCATTGCGCGAGCGAATAGATGCCGCCTGTTCGACAACGAGCGCCTGCGAACGGAAGGTTCTGGACCATGCATCAGCGGCCAGTGCCAGAGCGATTTCGTCGAAGCCATCCTGCACCGGCAAGCGGATAGTCTCATGGCCCCAGAAGGCGAGATAGTTGGCAGCGAAGCGCCAGAGCCGGCCCGTGGTCATGCGAAACGGCGTCGCGTCATGAGCTGCACTCCATCCGTCGACACCAAGGCCGGCTGCGACTGATTGCGCCTTAGCCCGTCCGCCGATCGCCTCAACGAGCGCAAGTGAAGCCGGGATCGAGGCCGTGACGCCCGTCGTGCTCACCACATTGCCGTCGACGACATAGCGCTGGTTGCGAACCCAATTCGCCCGGGGAAAGGTGCGCTTCATCTTGTCGAAAGCGTACCAGTGGGTCGTGGCGCGCCTACCGTCAAAAACACCTGCTCGTGCCGCAAGCCATGCGCCTTCGCAAATCGAGACGACCATTGCGCGTTTCGAGAATTGTTGACGGATCCAGGCGATGACATTGCGGTTGCGATCGTCATGCATGGCCGGGACAATGACGATGTCGGCACCTTCCGGATGTTCCCGATCGAAATCCGACATGGTCGTGTCCGGTCGGATTTTCAGTGCAGGCATCAGATCCACGACGCCCGCATGGGTCGAAACCACGAGTAGGTCGGCGATGCCGGCGCTGCGGATAATGCCATGGGGGACGACGAGATCCGTCGTCTCGGTGCCCTTGTTGTCCGCGACGATGACGATGAGGGGTCGTGTTCGGTGCGCTTTGAGTGGTGGGATTTGGATCGGGTTTTGGCCCGCCGCGAAGGTAATCGAAGCCCAGCCGATGGTGCCGAATGCGAACAGGAAAAGGAGGAAGGGTCTGAGATAGAGGCGATACATGGGATAGTCCAAAGGTGCGATGTTCTCGACTGGAGAATTATTCGCGGAGCCGACTGGCGGAAATGTCAAAGATATCGCAATTTACGCCAATGCAGGAACCCGCCCTTCATCCCAAACGTATCGCCGTCATCGGCTATGATGGCGTCCAGGCGCTCGATATTGTCGGCCCGATGGAAGTGTTTGCGATGGCGAACTTTTATCTGCCGCTGGGAGTGCCTCCCTATGAGGTTGTCCTTGCCTCTCCGGCGGGTGGGGCTGTGAAGAGCAGTTCGGCCGGAGGACTGGTGTTCGGCGAGACAACGGCGCTGGAGCAACTGCCCGTCGATCTCGATAGCATCATACTGGCCGGTGGAAGCGAAACCGGGCTGCGGCAAGTGATATTCGGCTCGGCTCTGTTGGACTGGCTGCATTCGCGCAAAACCGTCACCCGACGCATGGCGAGTGTTTGCACCGGCGCCTTCATACTTGCCGCCGGCGGATTTCTCGACGGCAGACGTGCGACCACCCATTGGAGCTCCTGCGCTCTTCTGAAGGAGTTGCGGCCGCAAATCGAAATCGAGCCGGATGCGATCTTCGTTGCCGCACCGCCGGTGTACACTTCGGCGGGCATTACCGCCGGCATCGATTTGTGCCTGGCACTTGTCGAGGCTGATTGCGGCCCGCAGGCGGCTCTGGCCGTCGCACGCCAAATGGTCTTGTTCATGCGCCGGCCAGGCGGGCAATCCCAGTTTAGCACCAGTCTCTCCATTCAGACAAATGCGACACCGAAGCTGCGCAAGCTTTTGAACGAGATTATTGAGGCGCCGGCGGACGATTTGTCTATCCCGGCATTGGCAAGCCGGGCAGGGATGAGTGAACGCACGTTTTCGCGCAGTTTCCGCAAGGAAACGGGCACGACCCCGGCGCAATTTGTGGAAACCGCGAGACTGAATCGCGCCAAGGCACTGCTTGAAACCTCGGATTGGTCGCTTGCGCGGATTGCCGAGCGTTCCGGTTTCAAAAGCCTGGATACTTTACATCGGGCATTTCTCAAACATCTTGGAGTGACCCCCGGCTTTTATCGGGCGCGTTTTGGTTCGGATGCGTAAGCAAGATGGCGGGCGCCTTGGCATGATGATCGCATCGGCCGCTCTATGCCGGTCATATGCGCGGATGCATTTGGCTCTGGAAAAAACATCTCCGAATGACGAGATAAAAAACATGGAATGGCTTTTTATTCGATTGGACTCTGCCATTCTCGGGGTGTTGTAAGGGCGAGCGCGACAGGCTTTTGGCCAGTCCCCGCTGGTGTCGGCACAATATGACCAACAGGAAGAGAATTCATGACCTACCATCCCGATCGGGAACGCTATGACTCGGCACATTTCCGCCGGGTCGGCCGAAGTGGCCTCAAGCTGCCGGCAATTTCCTTTGGCCTTTGGCACAATTTCGGCGATGCGACGCCTCTCGATACTCAGAGGTCAATCCTCTTCAAGGCCTTCGATCTCGGCATCACGCATTTCGATCTCGCCAATAATTATGGCCCGCCGGCGGGAAGCGCCGAGATCAATTTCGGCCATATCCTGAAACAGGACCTGGCCGGGTATCGCGATGAACTCATCATTTCGTCCAAGGCAGGCTGGGACATGTGGCCCGGTCCCTACGGCCGTGGCGGCGGATCGAAGAAGGCGCTGCTTTCGAGCCTGGATCAGAGTCTTAACCGGCTTGGCCTCGACTATGTCGATATTTTCTACTCCCATCGCTTCGACGCCGAGACGCCTCTGGAAGAGACGGCCGATGCGCTTGCGCAGGCGGTCCGGCAGGGCAAGGCGCTCTATGTCGGCGTGTCCTCCTATTCAGGCAACAAGACACGCGAAATCGCCGCGTTGCTGAAGGAGCGGCAGGTGCCGCTGCTGATCAATCAGCCGTCCTACAACCTCTTCAACCGCTGGGTCGAGAAGGATCTGCTCGCTGCCTCGGACGAGGTCGGAGCGGGTATCATTGCCTTCACGCCGCTTGCTCAAGGCCTGCTGACGAACAAATATCTGAATGGCGTCCCGCAGGATTCCCGCGTCAATCGACCCGGTGGCGACCCTCTGCGGCCGGAGCATTTGAAAGAAGAGAACATCGAACGCGCCCGCGCTCTCAATGAGATCGCCAAGCGCCGCGGCCAATCGCTTGCCCAGCTCGCCATCGCCTGGGTTCTCCGGGATCCGCGCGTGACGTCGGCATTGATCGGCGCAAGCTCGGCGCGGCAGGTAGAAGAAAACGTGGCCGCTCTCAACGACCTGAGCTTCAGCCCCGAGGAGCTTGCCGAGATCGATCGTTACGCCGTCGAAGGCGGCATCAATCTCTGGGAAAAGCCCTCGCATGAGGAACTGGTCTAAGAGGTTTTAACGATCTGCCCGATATGCCGGGCAGATCACCTTGCGACAGGCAGAGCAGTTTGCTCAGCCGCCATATTCGATGATTTCGAGACCGGCATTGTAGTCTGTTGCGTAGATCAGACCGTTTGCGTCGACGAAGACGTCTGCGGACTGGATGACCTTTGGCCGGCCGAGGCGGCGGTCCGTCATGACAGTTGGGCCTGCCGGGACAAGCGCGCCTGTTTCAACCGGATGATATGGGTCGGAAATGTCGAAGGCGCGAATGCCGGCGTTTTGCCAGGTGGCAAAGATCAGCGTTTCGGAGACAAGTGAGCCGGGCCGGTTTTCGTGCAGATTGTGCGGACCGAAATGGCCGCCTTTCTTGGTATAGTCGATCTCGGCAGGGGTAGGGAAAGTCGAGATACTGATCGGGTTTTCCGGCACGCGGATGTCGAAGATCCAGGTGTGCTTGCGGCCGTCCTCCTCATTGTCCAGCACGGCTTCATCGGCCACCACCAGCAGCTCGCGGCCCGGAAGCGGCAGCGGTGAGTGTGTGCCGCCGCCATAGGGTGGGCACCAGTTATGATGCTTGATGAGCTTGGGCGCGGAATGATCCTTGATGTCGAGAAGCGTCAAGCCTCCGTCCCGCCAGCAGGCATAGGCCGTATCGCCGTGGACGAGCGCGTGGTGCAAGGCATAGCGCTTGCCGTCACCCCAGTCAGGCGCTTCTCCTGCCGCCCGGTTCATGCCGGGAAGCCACCATTGGCCGACGAGAAGCGGTTTGGTCGGATCGGCAATGTCGATGGTGACGAAGATGTAGTCGGTGAAGCCGTCGAGCAGCGCCGAGGCATAGGCATAGCGGCCGCCGACATACCAGAGCCGGTGGAAACCGACGCCTTCGACATCAAGCTGGCCGATCTTGCGCGGCCTGTCCGGAACGGAGATGTCGAACACGCTCATGCCAGCCGTCCAGGCGCGCTCGCGCTTTCTTGAGGCAACAGTCTCGCCGACCGATTGCGTGTAGTAGATCTTCTCGTTGGTGAACGTCTCCACATCTGCGAACAGGTCGAGAGCGTTGATGACCAGCAACAGGTCATCATCGGTTTGCAGATGGATGTTCCAGGTGTTTGCCGGTGCCGCCACATAGTTCACCGTCTGCGGGTTCTTTGCATCGCGAACGTCGACAATCGAAAAACCTTGCGACCAGGGGTGAGCGACATAGGCGTAGCCGCGGTGAACCATCAGCTGCAGCCCATCGCCGCGGCCACCGACATCGCTATGGCCGATGAGTTTCATGTTGCGGGCGAAATCCGGCTTTCGCAGCTCGGTCGATGGCATGGGTCTTCCTCACATGTCTTCTGAAAACAAGAAATGCCGCTCCGGAAGGCGGAGCGGCACATTTGGCCAATGGTGGCGCGATTTAGTTTTTCGCTGCCGGAATCCAGGATGCCGTTGCCGCATCGCTCTTGAGGAAAGCAGGAAACTTCTGCTGCAGTTCCTCAATCGTGCCGATGTTGTTGTTGACCAGATCGTCGCGGGTGATGAGCGTCGGCTGGAGGAGGACGGAACGGCCCAGGGATTGGCCTGCAATTGCAAGCGAGACAGCGCGGACTGAGACTTCGCCGACGACGGCGGCGTTGGTTGCTGCAGTCGCGACCCACGCACTGTCCGGCTCGACCATCAGTTGGATGTCAGCGGTCGAGGTGTCGACGCCATAGATCTTCACTTGGCTTGAGAGACCGAGTTCGTCGATTGCGAGCTTCGCGCCCTTTGCGAATTCATCCCAGGGCGTGAAGATCACCGAAATATCCGGATTGGCGCGCAGTGCCGCCTTGGTCTGGTCGGCGACGGAGGCCGGAACGGTGTCGTTGACGACGCCCCAGACGGCCTTTTCCTTCAAGTTGTGCTTGGCAATGAAATCTTTCCAGACGGCATAGCGGCGGTCGAGCGGCGCAAAACCGGCGACATAGACGGCACCGCCGGTAAAGCCTTCGCCCTTGTCCTTGACGGCTTGATCGAGAATCAGCTTGGCCATGTCCTTATCGCTCTGTTCGATCTGCGGCACCTGCGGATTGTTGAGATCGACGTCATAGGCGACGACCTTGATGCCCTTGTCGAGAGCCTTTTGCGCGACGTCCTTGAGGACTTCAGGGCGGCCATTGTTGATGATGATACCGTCGACGCCGAGGTTGATCGCCTGCTCGATTAGATTGCGCTGCGTGTCGTTGTCGTTGCGGGCCTCCGAAACAGTGAGATTGACACCAAGGGCATCGGCCTGCCGCTTGACGCCGGCCTCGAAGGCCTGCAGCCAGTCGCCGCTGCCGAGGAAGCTGACGACGGCGATGTTGACCGCCTTCTTGTCGAAGGGGGCAGGTGCGCCGGGGAGGCCCGCAGCCGATGCGACTGTTGTCAGAAGCGAACCGGCGACGACGGCGGCTGCGATTGTGCTGAGCAATTTCATCATTGAAAATCCATTGAGCTTTAGGTTGGAGTGAGTGTTCCCGCAGCCTTTACGTCTTGCCGCGGCTGATGCCATAGGTCAGTGCAAGCGCACCAACGAGCACGGCGCCCTTGATGAAGTCCTGGGTGTAATACGGCGCGTTCAGCATCGTCAGGCCGTTGAGGAGAATGCCGACAAAGACTGCGCCGATCGTGGTTCCAAGGACGTTTGGCCGCCGAAGACCGAGCACTGCAAAGCCGATGAGCGAAGCGGCAACGGAATCCATCAGCAATGATGCGCCGGACGAAACGTCGCCGCGTCCGACACGCGCGGCAACGATGATGCCGCCGAGCGACGCAAGAACGCCCGACATCACATAGGCGATGGTCTTCAGACGGGGCACGTTTGCTCCTGCAAGCCGCGTCGCGGCTTCGTTGCCGCCGGTTGCATAGAGGAGGCGCCCAAGCCGGGTACGCTCCGTCAGGACGTCGAGCACGAGCGCGACGACCAGCATGAAGATGACAGGCAGGGGAATGGTTCCGAAGAGGCTCGACCTGCCGATGGTCAGGAATGCCGGGTCGACCTTACCCGTCGCGGTGGCCCCGCTCGGAAGGATCAAGCCTACGGAGATCGAGCGCCCGGCGGTGGGGATCAGTTGGAGACCGGTCAGGAGAAACATGGTGGCAAGGGTGGCCAGCAGATCCGGCACCTTTAGGCGCACGATCAGAAAGGAGTTGACGAACCCGACGAGCGCGCCGAACACAAGCACCAACGGCACAGTCTGATAGGCATTGAGATCGAGCACGATCATCGCGTAGCTGGCGGCCATGACGCTCGAGGCGGCAACTGCACCGACCGACAAATCAAAGCCACCGATTGCAAGCGTGATGGTGACACCGGCGCCAATGATGGCGACGACGGAGACTGCCTGCAGGATGCTCATCAGATTGTTGATGTTGATGAAGGCCGGCTGGGCAAAGCTGAAGATGACGATCAGGGCAAAGAGCAGGAAAAACACCGCGCCCCGCCGGACAAGTTCCTTGAGCGAGAACGCTTCGCGTGCCGACTTTCCTTTTTCCCCGATTTGGACGCTACCGTCGCTCATCTGGCGTATTCCTCGCTTTGCTTGATATCAGCGGTCGTCGGTGTGACGTCCTTCAGGCTATGATGTTCCATGACCAACACCCTGTCGGCGACTTCGAGCGCCTCCTCCGGATCTGACGTCGCAATCAACGTGGCGCGATCGCTGTGGGCACGTATGGCTGCGATGATGTCCTGGCGAGCGCCGACATCCACACCCTGAAACGGCTCATCGAGAAGCAACAGCCGGCTTGGTTCGGCCTCCCAGCGCGCCAACACGACCTTTTGCTGGTTACCGCCCGAAAGCGACCAGACCGATGCATCCGGTCCCGATGCCTTGATGCCAAGTCGGCCGATGGCCTTTTCTCCCTCGCGGGTTTCCCGCCCGGAAAAAAGGAAGCCGGATGCATACCATTGCTTCAGGTGCGGCAGACTGATCGTGGCTGCAATGCTCTCGCCCGGCCAGTCTGGTGGCATTAGTGAAGAGCGGTGACGGTCCGCGGCCGCCAAGACAACGCCGCGCGCGATGGCCTCGGCCGGCGAACGCGGCCCGTAGGGCTTGCCGTCCAGCAGCACTCCGCCGGTTGCAAAACGTTCTATGCCGAAGAGCGCCGAGAGCAGCCGGCTCTTGCCTGCGCCGAGCACCCCGGTTACGGCCACGACTTCGCCCGCATGCAACGAAAGGTCAAAGGATGGGCTGTCGGGAAATAGCCCGATACCCTGAAGTTGGAGCACTGTCCGGTCGAACTGTTCGCGCCGATGCGGGCGTGCGGCTTTCATCGACCGGCCGATCATAGTCTCGATGGCTGCGTCGAAATCGATCGGCCGGGCAAAGGCGCCGACATTGCGTCCACCGCGCAGGATGACGACGCGATCGGCGAGCGCGTCGAGATCGGCGGTGCGGTGAGAGATGTAGAGAATGCCGATCCCGCGTGCCTTCAGCTGGCGGACGATTTCATAGAGCCGGGTTGCCTCTCTTGCCGAAAGGCTCGCTGTGGGTTCGTCGAGGATCAGCAGTTGCGCCTTGTTCGATAGGGCGCGGGCGATGGCGACCATTTGCCGGTCGGCGGTTCCAAGATCGCCGAAATCCCGGTCAAACGGAAGGTCAAAACCTGCCTCCTCCAATATCGCGGCAGCTCTCTTTCGGACCGAACGGCGCGATAGGAAGAACGGTTGCCGCCCGTCGACGAACTGATTGAGCAGCAGCGCATCCGCGACGGAAAGGCCGGCGACGCCGACAACATCAGTGGACTGGTGCACGGTGACGATGCCTTGAGCCACTGCCTGCGCTGGGCTATCGGCACGATACTCCCTGCCGTTCCACAGGATGCTGCCCGCGTCGGCCGAATGAATGCCGGACAGGATCTTTACCAGCGTCGATTTGCCGGCGCCGTTGGCGCCCATCAGCGCGACGATCTCGCCCTTGTCGATTGTCAGAGATGCATTCACCAGGGCTTGCGTCGAGCCGAAAGCACGGGACAGATTTTGGATGGTCAGCAGGGTCATGGAGGCAGGTTCGATGAAAGTCTGCGACACTCGTAAGCTTCTGCTATCCGATCACAAGGGCGATCTTCCTTTCATCACTTATTCTATGGAAATAATTTTCTATTTCCGCCATTGATGGCGCGTGCGGGTGCAAGGCGAGCCGCCTATACGGGTATTTTTCAACCGCAAGGACGTTGCTATCGAAACATACAACACGGAGATCATGGGAGGAAAAAGGGGCTTCTGCTGCGCGCGATGCGGGCGCCGGAATGGAACGAGAACCCGGCGCAGTTTGCTGCGCCGGGCCACATTGTCCTTAGTTGATCGAGTCGAGATTGACGCCCTTGGTCTCGCGCACGAAGATCAGGCCGATGACCAGTGTCATTGCGGCGATCGCGATGGGATACCAAAGGCCATAGTAGATATCGCCCTTGGCTGCGCTCATGGCAAAAACGGTTGCCGGAAGCAGACCGCCGAACCAGCCGTTGCCGATATGATAGGGCAGCGACATGCCGGTATAGCGGATGCGGGTCGGGAACATCTCCACTAGAATGGCGGCGATCGGACCGTAAACCATGGTCACATAGATGACGAGGATCGTCAGAATGAGGATGGTCAGCGGCCAATTGATGCCTGCGGGGTCGGCAACCATCTTGAAGGCACCGCCTTTGGCGATGGTATAGACAGGCATGTCCGTCGCGCCGCCTGCCTGCTCCGCCGTCAAAAGCTTGGCCTTGACGAGATCGGCGACCGGCGTGACGGTCTTTTCGCCAGCTCGAACCGTGGCTGCGTTGAGCCCGAGTTCAGGGTTTGCTGCGATGAAGGCATCGAGTTTTGCGTCGGGAACCTTGGCTGGATCGCGCGCCAGCGGGAAGCCGGATTTTTGCAGCGCAAGGTTCATGTCATGGGTGAAAGCGACGCCCTTGGCTGCGGCGTCCTTTCCGGCGGCGGTCGCATCATAGGATGTTATCGTCGCGTCGCCGACCTTGACCGTTGCCGGCTGACCCGCAGGGCCATCGGCAATCGTATAGGGAACGGATGACTTCGACAGGAACGAGGTCGCGATATCGCAGGAATTGTTGAACTTCGCCGTTCCCACAGGGTTGAACTGGAATGTGCAATCGCCAGGTGCTGCCGTAACGGTGGCATGGATGGTCTGCTCCGCCTGGGCAAGAGCCGGATTGGCGGCCCGTGTCAGCGCGTTAAACAGAGGGAAATAGGTGAGGATTGCGAGCGCAAGGCCTGCCATGATGATGGGCTTGCGGCCGATTTTGTCGGAAAGCCAGCCGAAGAACACGAAGAATCCGCTGCCGATGAACAGCGCGATCGCGATCATGATATTGACCGACTGGCCATCGACTTTCAGTACGTTCTGCAGGAAGAACAGCGAATAAAACTGACCGGCATACCAGACGACAGCCTGACCGGCGGTGAGGCCGAGCAGCGCGATAAGCGCGATCCTGGCATTTTTCCATTGGCCGAAGGCCTCAGAGAGCGGCGCCTTGGATCCCTTGCCTTCTTCCTTCATCTTCTTGAAGGCCGGGGATTCGCTAAGCGACATGCGGATCCAGACCGAGATGGCGAGCAGAAGGCAGGATACGAGGAAAGGAATGCGCCAGCCCCAGGTGGCGAAGGCATCCTTACCCATGGCGTTTTGAACGACCAGGATGACGATCAGTGACAGGAAAAGCCCGAGGGTCGCCGTCGTCTGGATCCATGACGTATAATAGCCGCGTTTGTCGTCCGGCGCATGCTCGGCGACATAGGTGGCGGCCCCGCCATATTCGCCGCCGAGCGCAAGGCCCTGCAGCATGCGCAGGATGATAAGGATGACAGGGGCGGCGATGCCCCAGCTTGCCGATCCGGGAAGAACGCCGACCAGGAAGGTCGAAAGACCCATGATCAGGATCGTGACGAGAAAGGTGTACTTGCGTCCGACAAGGTCGCCGATGCGACCGAAGACCAGGGCGCCGAACGGCCGGACGAGGAAGCCTGCCGCAAAGGCGAGCAGGGCGAAGATGTTTCGGGTTGCCTCCGGATAATCACTGAAGAAGGTCGTGCCGATGAAGGCAGCCAGGGATCCGTAAAGATAGAAGTCATACCATTCGAACACTGTTCCAAGGGATGAGGCGAAGATGACCTTCTTCTCTTCCCTCGTCATGCCTCGACCCGTTGTCTCGGCCATGGACGTGGTTGCCATTACTCAATCCTCCCAATTGCACCAGGGACATCTTCAATCGATCTGTCTCATGTCCCCCATGATGAATTACGCAGAACTTTCCGGCCGAATAAGCGCGGAATGTCGCGCCAGTGGGTGCTCTCCCGATTTCCTCCCCGAGGAGATCACGCACCTGATGCAGCCGCGAGTTTTGGCTAAAAATTGAAAATTGCAATGCCTGCAACTGCCGGCGCTTATGAATAACTGTGTGTAAGCATCAAGGAATACGAATATATCACCATCCGGCATGACTGTGCTTGATTTATTCGCAAAGATGGAAGCCGGGCGCATCGAAAGTTGACGCACCCGGCCAGGCAAAAGCGTGGGAATTCCTGTCGCTTCAGGTAGGGACTATGCTGCCTGCAGCCGCAGGCGCTGCATGGGCGGAAATGCGAGCGCAACGGCGGCTGCGCCCAACCCCACCATCGAGGATCCGAGAAAGAGCCACGAGTAATTGCCGAAGTTATCGAATATCCAGCCGCCGATCAGCGGGCCGGCCGCCATGCCGATGCTCGACAGCATCGATGCGGCGCCGAACACGGTGCCGATGACCCGCGGTCCGAAGTATTCGCGGGCAAGTACCGCGTAGAGGGGCATGACACCGCCATAAGCGCTGCCGAAGACAACGGCCAGGGCATAGAATTCGCCAAGTTCGCTGACACGCAAATAGGTGGCGAGCGCGATGGCCTGAACCAGAAGCCCTGCAATCAGCACGGGCTTGACGCCCAGTCGATCCGCAAGCGTGCCGTAGAACAGGCGTCCACCAAGACCGGCCAGACCCTCGACGCTGTAGATGCTCACGGCGGCCATAGGTCCCACTCCGCAGATCGTCGCGTAGCTCACCATGTGAAAGATCGGGCCGGAATGCGCCGCGCAGCAGGCAAAGAAGGTGGCGCCCAGAACAAGGAACTGCGGAGAACGGAAAATCCGCCGAAGCGGCAGATTCTGCTCAGCCATTTGCCCGTTGGTCCCAGGCTCTTCGGCGAGGACCGGCGCACGGCGCACCAGCAACGCTGCCGGTATCAGAAGGACCCACGCCATGATCCCGATCAGCAGCATGGCGAAACGCCAATCATAGGCGGAAATCAGGTAACGGGCGAAAGGCGATACCGTCATCGGGGCGACGCCCATGCCCGCCGACACCAGCGATACCGCAAGGCTTCTGCCCTTCTCGAACCAAGCGGTTGTTGCTGCGATCATCGGCGCGAAAAAGGCGCTGGCTGCAAGCCCGACCAAAATGCCGTACGTCAGCTGGAACTGCAGGAGCGAGGTGGCGCGGCTCGCCAGCACCAGTGCAAGCCCGAGCAGCAACGCGCCAATGACGACAACGATACGGATGCCGAAGCGATCGCTCGCAGCGCCCCATGCAAACGCTCCTAGCCCCATCACGAGGAAGTTCAATGTCATAGCGGCTGCGATGCCGGCATGTGACCAGCCGGTATCGGTGGCGATAGGCACCTGAAAGATGGCGAGAGAAAACATTGTACCAAGTGCGACACAGGTCATCAGCGCGCCTGCGCTGACAATCACCCAACGATATGACGAACTCATCTCCCGGCTCCTCTTCAATGGTTCGACCCGCGACGGGAAGCATCCGGTGTCCGTGTTTCGCAACCCGTCTCAGTAAAGACGGTCGCGCCCTCCACATTTCGACATTACCGTCTGAAAAATTTCTCGACAGCCGGAAACACCGTATCGCCATTGCACGCTTCGCCAAGCCAATTTAATCTTCGGCTCATATAGGGCTGCTAAGGGTGCCGCCTCTATATTGGAGACCTGCTTCGTTGTTGCAGCGCAAGCGGGGGGAATGGCATGCAAGCTTGACATGATACAGAAGCAGATCTTCACAGTCATGAGGCGGCATATTCAATGGCTCATATCGTCATCATCAATCCGCGTTTCGAAACCTCCTACTGGGGCATGGAACATGCACTGCCGCTGTTCGATGTTAAGGCCAACCTGCCGGTGGCCTGCCTGCCGTTGCTGGCGGCGCTCACGCCTTCGGAACATACCGTCACCCTTGTGGACGAGAACATCGAACCCATAGACTTCGATCTGTGCGAGAAGGCTGATATCGTCGCGTTGACGGGGATGATCGTCCAGCGCTTCCGCATGACGGAAATATTGACCGAGCTCAAAGGGCGCAATTGCTTCACCGTGGTCGGCGGGCCTTGGATCACGGTCAAGGAAGATTATTTCGGCAATCTTGTCGATGTCTCCTTCATCGGCGAAGCGGAAGAGACCTGGCCGAAGTTCCTGCTCGAATGGGAGGAAGGCAGCCACGCACGGCGCTATGAGCAGTCCGACAAGACGGATATGAGCAAAGTGCCGGTGCCGCGCTTCGATCTCCTGAAAATGGACGAATATGCGGTCGGCAGCGTTCAATTCTCACGGGGCTGTCCGTTCACTTGCGATTTCTGCGATATTATCGTCGTCTTTGGCCGCAAGCCGCGCATCAAACAGAGTGCCCAGGTCATCGCCGAAATGGAGGCGCTGCTGGCGTCCGGCATGGATACGGCCTTCATCGTCGACGACAATCTGATCGGCAACAAGAAGGCGATCAAGGAAGTCCTGCGCGATGTCGTCGCCTGGCAGGAAAGCCGTCACTATCCGATGACCTTCCTGACGGAAGCGTCGATCGATTTGGCGGACGATGCCGAACTGATGCAGCTGATGGTCGACGCCAATATTCGCGTCGTCTTCATCGGCATCGAGACGCCGAATGAGGAGGCGCTGCGCGAGACCAAGAAGCTGCAGAATCTTCGCAAAGGCGGCACGATGCTGGAAAAGATCCACTCCATCCAGCAGACCGGCATGGAAGTCTGGTGTGGCATGATCCTCGGTTTCGACAGCGACGACGCTACGATCTTCGATGCTCAGCGCGTCTTCATCAAGGATGCGCGCATTGTCAACGCCATGATCGGCATGCTGGCCGCTATTCCGAAGACGCCGCTCTACACGCGCCTCGCCAAGGAGGGGCGGCTCGATCACGACGATCCGCCGGCATACGGCACCAACGTCATTCCGCTCAATCTCTCCCGCGAAATGCTCCGGGATGGGTATCTTTCGGTGCTGAGCGACCTGCATCAGCCGTCTGCCTATTTCGATCGGCTCGATGCCCTCTATATCGATGGCAACATCAAGCCGGAAAGCACCCGCTTACGCCATCTACGTCGTCATCCGCTGCGGCTGCTCGCTCTCAACGCGACATGGGCCTTGGAAGCGGTCGGCATTTTCGTCCGATTGATGCGCAGAGTGAAGGAGGCAGATCTGCGGGCCGTGTATCGCCAGCGGTTTTTCAAGCTCTTGCGGCATCGGCGATCTCCGGTCATATTGCAGATCTACGCAATCAAGTGCGCCATGCACTATCACGCCCATATCATGGTGCAGCAGATGCGGACTGGTGGCGGCATCGTCAATTCGTTTTGACGAATTCGGGCGTACAGGAGTGGAGCTGATAACGGACCCTCCTGTGCGTTTTGATCTCTGTGGTCGTGCCATGGCGCGGGAAAGTCACTGTTGCGTCAGAGCAACAGAATGAGCAAGATCTCTGCAATTCGAAATTGTGGGGTTGCCGAATATCGGATCTTGCGTATTATACGCTCGTCCGCAAATCAAACACAGGAGGCGTGAAATGCATCATCATCAAATGTTTACAAACGCCACTGGCGGAATGATCTCGATGACCTTGGTCTGTGTCGGACCAAATTCTCGACGACTCTATAATTAAAGCCCAAAACGCTTTATCTGCTGCCATTTGGGCAAATTCCCACTAAACCTATATGACTTGCTACGGGAATAATTTGGCGCGTCGCAGACGTGTCAGCTCCTGAGGCCAGTCGAGCTTCAAGAGGACCGGGCTGCTTAATTGCACCTGGAAAATATAATGACGTCTTCACAATTAGTAGTTGCCGAAAACCTGACGGCAACGGTCGATGAACTGTACCAGAAATTCGGTGCATGGAGGACTGCCGGTGCCCTGCTGTTCGTCATTTGGCGGCAGCGTCAGACGCGCATGCAGGTAGCTGATCTCTCGGACCACCAGCTTCGCGATATCGGTCTTTCCGACCGGTTGACCAGGTCGAGTTCACCGTATTTCATGCCGCCGCATCTGCGTCGCTTCGATTGATCCGGAGTGGATGCCGGTGGGTGTTTTCCGGCAAAAGGCCGGGCAAAGGGACCGGGTTCGAGCAGCGTCCCTTGCTCGCAAGCCAGGCATGTGAAGAGCATGGCTCGCAGAACGGAGCCATGTGCATTTGTGCGCCATGGCTTACAATTCTTGCGCGTTCGCGTCTGAATCCCGACAGGGGAAGGCAAGCGATGCCTTCCCCTGTCGACGCGCAGCTATTGATCCACGGCCCAAATGCCAGCCCTATCGCCTTGGTCCTTCCGCCTCCGCAGCAGCGACAGGGGGGCGACAAGATCGGGGTCGCAATGTTCTTGCAATGCGCCTATGCAATGCAGGCATTCTTTGCGCAGAGGTGGGACATTGCGAATACTGCTGCTTGAGGACGAGCCGGAGATGGCGTCCGCGCTGTGTAGTGCGCTGCGCTCCCGCGATGCCGTTGTCGATCACATGATAACGCTTGCCGATGCGGAAGAGGCAACAAAGGCCGTCATATACGATGTCATCCTTCTCGACCGACAGGTGCCTGACGGCGATGGCCTGTCGCTCATTCCCAGACTTCGTGGCAATGGCGTGAGTGCTCCCGTCATCATACTGACGGCGCGGGGGCAGCTTGACGACCGCATCGATGGCCTCGATACCGGGGCCGACGACTATCTCGTCAAGCCTTTTGCAATCGAGGAGCTTCTTGCGCGATTGCGTGCCGTCATGCGCCGGCCGGGCGATGTTCGCGTCGAAGTGGTCAATCTAGGGCGAATGTCCTACGATTTCGGTTGCCGGGAGGCGCATGTGGCCGGTCACCGGCTCGAATTGCCGCGCCGGGAACTGCTGGTGTTCGAAACGCTGGCCCGCCGGATCGGCCGTACGGTTCAGCGGCACATGCTCGAAGAGGCCGTCTATGGTTTCGAGGACGATATCCAGTCCAACTCGCTGGATGCGCATATATCCCGCTTGCGGCGGAAGCTCATCGCTGCGGATGCCGGCCTCGAGATCCACCCGGTGCGGGGTGTCGGCTATCTCATGAAGCAGACCTCATGAGCAGAGGCCAGCCCTCATTGCGATGGCGCCTGGTGCTGCGGCTCGCCTCGCTGCAGGCGGTTCTTCTTAGTATTCTTGCCATCCTGATCGTGGGTGCCCTTTGGATGACTGGAAGCGTCATCTCGCTTCAGCCGGAGGATGAGACCATCGATGCGATTGCGCAGTCGATTGAGCGCGCCAAGGACGGCGCACTTGGTGTAAAAAGCACACCGGCGCTTGCGGCACGACGCGTCGAGCTACCCGATCTCTGGTTCGTGGTAAGAGACCACGCCGGCTCGACGGTCACGGAGGGGAAGGTGCCGCAGGCCTATGCCGGCATCGGCGGTACGCTCGATGGTATCGGGCAGGCCCGCTTCGGCAGCAATTTCGGCGGAAATATCGTCCCGGTCGCGCGGCTCCAATGGGTCGGCTCGCCGGTAGGCGAGATACAGGTTCTGACGGGTGTTGAAGGCAGCGTATCGCCATCGAGGGCCATGGCCGCGACCGGTCTTGTCTTTTTCAGCACTCTTTTGCCGCTGCTCATTGTTACTGCCGTCGCGACGATGGTGGCGGCGCCGCTGGTGGTTCGCCGCGCTTTTTCCTCGCTCGATTCCGCCGTTACCCGTGCCGGCCAGATCGATGTCGATCGGCAGGGGACACGGCTGCCCGTCGAAGATGTTCCCCAGGAGATCCTGCCGCTGGTCGAAGCGATCAACGACGCCCTGAGCCGATTGGATGAGGGCCACGAGCGCCAGAAGCGGCTTTTTGCTCACCTGGCGCATGAGTGGCGCACGCCTGTCGCGATCCTGCAGGCGCGTCTCGATGGCCTGCCCCCCGGTCCGCTGAAGGAGAGGATCTTCGAGGATACCGTACGGCTTGCGACGCTGGCCGAGCAGTTCCTCGATCTGCAGCGGCTCAATCATCGATTTGAACCCGCTCCGGTCAACCTCGTCGATGTGGCGCGTCACGTCGTATCCGAATTGGCTCCGCTTGCGATCGCTGCCAACTACGAACCCTGTTTCCATGCGGATGAGGACGCAGTCGAAATCATCGGCGATCGCGTCGCCCTCGAGCGCGCAGTTGCCAATCTCGTGCAGAATGCGATCCAGCATGGCGGGCGGAAGGGCGCCATTACTGTCGATGTTAGTCGAGCGACCGGTATCACCGTGACGGATGAGGGCAAGGGAATTCCGGCCGACCAACGTGGGCGTATTTTTGAGCCGTTTCATCGGCTTACCGGCTACGGCAAGGGGTTCGGCCTCGGCCTCAACCTCGTGCAGGAGATTGCGAGACTCCATGGCGGACAGGTCTCTGTATTGGAAGGCTCGAGCGGCGGCGCAGCCTTCCGGCTGACTTTCCCGTCGGCCGCTTAAGGCCAGTTTGTGGCCAATTGATGCAATGTTCTCGCAATCGGCCCAACGTTAGGACTGTTGGACAACAACCGAATCTCCAGGACCGCACGGGACGGGAACAGATGTCCAACACCTCACTATTCTTGCGAACTCTTTTGATCAACCCACGCATGGTGGGCGCAATTGCTCCATCCGGCCCGATATTGGCCGACCTTATCACCAGCGAGGTGAACCCATCTTCTGGGCCTATTCTTGAGCTTGGGCCTGGCACCGGCGTTTTCACCGAGGCGCTGCTTGCTCGCGGCGTCAGGGAAAGCGATCTCACCCTGGTGGAATTCAGTGCCGATTTTGCAGTCATGTTGCAAAGGCGCTTTCCGGACGCCCGCGTCCTATGTGCCAATGCCGCAAGGCTCGGCACCCATATCCCGCCGGAAGGGCCTTTGTTTGGTTGCGTGATCAGCGGCCTGCCGCTCTTAAACATGTCTCCAAAGGCAGTCGTTGCAATCCTCGATGGGGCGTTATCGCGGTTGCGCGAGGGCGGTGCGCTCTATCAGTTCACTTACGGGATGCGCTGTCCAGTGCCACATCGCCTGCTCGATCGCTTTGGCTTCAAGGCGACGCTGCACGGATGGGTGCTGCGCAACTTTCCGCCCGCGCGTGTCTATAAGATCGTGCGACGAAAGCCGTTAAAGCAGTCGGCGGTCGGGGCATGATCAATCAAACCGACGTCCTCGACTTCTTGCCGGCTTTGGCTGCATGGGGCCTGCTTGGCCTTGCTCTCTGTTCCGCAGTGGAGAAGTTGATCCCCATCGTCCCCTCCGGCGGCATGCTCATCATGCTCGGGATGTTCGGGGTGTCCGACTTGAGCAAGATGCCATGGGTTGTTGCCGTTACGGCTGCGGGGTCAACGACCGGCTCGTTGTTCTGGTATGCGCTGGGCCGCTGGTTCGGCGTCGAACGCGGGGACGCGTTTGTTTCGCAAATGGAGAAACGTTTTGGGGTGGGAAGCGGTTGGTATTGGAGACTGAAAGACGGGTATCGTGATCACCGGTTTGGCGTCACCTTTGTCGGCCAGATCATTCCGGTTGCGAGGGTCTATCTCGCATTTCCCGCCGGAGCGCTTGCCTTGCCCGCCATGCGCTTTGCGATCGCAACCTTTTTGGGCGCGGCTCTCTGGAACACGCCTTATCTTGTATCGGGCTATATGCTGCGCAGGCACATGTTCGATCAGGACATTGCCCTGCCCGCAGCTTTCGCCGCAATCATGCTAGCTTATCCGCTACTGTTTATGGGGTATCGTCTCAGCCGGCCAAGCCGCAACGCGGCTCGGCCGTGAGCTGCCCATCACAGGCATCAAACGGTCAGCATCGCATAGATAACGCCGCCGTTTTCGCCGCGCGTGACGATGCTGTCGGCGATCGGGTGCTTGACCTTATCCACGATCGATTGGACATCCCGGTCGGTTCGCCAGATCAGCGGCCAATTCATGAACGTTTCCATGTAACCCTCGACGCCGATATCCTGGGCAAAGTTCGCGAGAAGAAACTTTCCGCCCGGCTTTAGCATCTGCAGGCACCGCTCCGTCAATTTTACGGCGACGCTTTCTGCCAGATAGTCATATAGGCCCGCTGCGTAGATGAAATCGAAAGTTCCGAGCTTCTGCGCTCGTCCGAGAATGGTGCGAACGGATCCGTTGACCGCTTCGATGCAACTGCCGTGAAAGGTCGAGCTGACGGATCCGACGCTGATCGGATCCTGATCGAGCGCGACCCAGCGTCTGAGCTTGCCGCTCTTAAAGGCATCCGAGCGCTCCGCTTCGCGCAGGTGCCCGGCGGCGATCGCCAGGACCTCTGCATTCGGCCTCTCGTTGGCAACGGCATCGATATGCCCGGCAAGAAGATCACGCCTTTCGCGCACGGCGACCGCCGATGCTGCCTGCCGCGTGAAATCGTAGATTTCGGCTCCAAGCGGCGTTGCTTCTTTCACCTGGGAGGCGACTGCCGGGTGCTCGTAGATGAAATCCAGCAATTGGGCATCACCGCTGTACCCGCGTGGTTTTTCGAACGACCACCGGGTCAGGGGATCCTGAAACAGGTAGGACGAGACCGGATGCATCTGTGCCAGCGCAGCAAGGTGCGTCCAGGTCAGCGGTGTTACCTTGTTCTTCAGTGTCTGCAACCGTTCAGTCAGGACTTTCATGATGCCGTGAACGGGCGCGTTGGTTTCAAATGCCTGTTGCGTCAATGACAGAATGAGGGCGAGTTCTGCTTCGCCCTCCTTAGTTTGGTCGATTGTAAAATTGTTAACCGTAGATCTCGCGTGCTCCGAGATCGATTGTGCGGTTACAAGGCTGTAGCCGTCGAGAGCAATTTGAAATTGTTTCAATTTTAAATGATTCCGTGAAGACTATGAAAACCATATCCCACATAAAATGTGAGCGCTATGGTTTTGTTAATGTCACTGTTGCAACGCTGTCGTTATCAAACGAAGCAAATTAGCAGCCCGGTGAAGCAAGCATTTTGTTCGGTTGAGCGACGCAAAGCGAACTGCGGTGGACATGAAGTCTCGGCTAACTCGGGTGATGGTGAACATGCGTCGATTGTCGAGAGGAAGCGATTCTGACCGGGGAGGGCCACGCCGGACGAGCGACCCCGTCGGGTTGCGCACTGTTTATAAGGATTACAGTGACGAGACGCGCCGTGCCGTGGCACGCAGCGGCCTATGGCTTGCTGTGCCGGTCTATGTTCTGTTCCTGGTAACGGACCTAATCTTCATTCCCGACGTTTCGCATGTGACGATTCCGGCGCGTTTCCTGATTGGCATCATCTCGCTGCTGGTTCTGGAAATCCAGTTTGCGCACCAGCGCCGTGCTGGCGAACTTGAGGCTACATGCGCAGCCGCGGTGGTCCTCGGATATATCGTATGGCTGGTACCGGCGTTGCAGACCGCAAATGCCGAGGCCTTCTCCTATTATGCCGCTTTCGGCGCTATCTTCATGATGGGCGTCAATTTGTTCTTCAGCCTCGAATTCAGCCTCGCAGTTGTCTCATCGGGGCTGATCTTCGTTTCCTTTCTGCTGTCGCTCACCCAGTTCCACTACAGCCTGGCCTATTGCCTTGCGTTCACGACCTTCTATTCCTGCTGCTTCATTTTCACATCCTATGTAAACTGGAAGCTGAACAAGGAGCGCTTCAACGTCTTTCTCAATGCGAGGGAAGCCGAGTTGCAGCAGCGCCAGGCGACGGAGCGCGGCGAAGCCCTTCTGCGCCTGTCGATCACGGACTCCCTGACGGGGATGGAAAATCGAAGAGCCGCCGATATCCGCCTCAAGCAGTTCTGGGAACGCTGGCGTCAGGATGCGGTTGCATTCGCGGTGCTGTTGGTCGACGTCGATTTCTTCAAGAAGTACAACGATTACTATGGCCATCAGGAAGGCGACCATTGTCTCGTCACGGTCGCAAACGCCCTGTCGGATATTGTGGCCCCTCTGGGCGCGACGGTGGGGCGATACGGCGGCGAGGAGTTCATCGTCATTATCGATCTTGATCGCAGTGCGGATGCGTTGGCTTTGGCCCAAGCCATCTGCGAGGGGATTGAAGCGCTTGATATCGTCCATGCGCAGCGACTGGATGGCTTCAGGCACGTCACGGTGAGTGTCGGGGCGACCATCACCAGAGACATCGTCGGCACGAAGCTGGAAAACGTCATCAACGAGGCCGATCGTGCGCTCTATTCGGCGAAAGCGAGCGGCCGCAACTGCGCGAGGATATTCGATCCGAACGAGCTTCCCGGCGGGGATGCGAGCGAGAATATCGCAGCGATATTGAAGATCGCCATTCAGCAGAACCTCGTTTCGCTGGTTTATCAGCCGATCCAATCTCTGGAGACGGGAGAGATCGGCGCCTATGAAGCCCTGATGCGGCTGCAACTGCTCGACGGGTCGAGCTCGTCTCCGGCGGTCTTCATCCCGGTAGCAGAACGCACTGGCGCAATCATCGAGCTTGGTTACTGGGCGATCAGAAGAGCATGTTGCGATTTGCTTTCGCGTGATCTCGTTGAAACGGTCAGTGTCAATGTATCCCCGATCCAGCTTCGCGCGCCAGGCTTTGCCGCGCAGGTCGCGGCGATCCTGGCGGAAACGGGTGTCTCGGGACACAGGGTGGCCTTCGAAATCACCGAAGGCGTCGAGATGGAAATACGCCCGGACGTGCTCGAAAGCATTCAGGATCTGAAGAGGCTCGGCATCAAGTTCTGGCTTGACGATTTCGGAACCGGATTTGCAGGGCTCTCCTGGCTGCGCCTAATGGAGTTCGAGACCGTCAAGATCGACAAGTCGTTCCTTCACGATGCTGTAAAAAGCGAGGGTGCTAAGGTTCTGCTTGAGGACATTATCGTTCTAGTGCGCAACCGCGGCCATCGCATCCTGGTCGAAGGCGTTGAAGATGAGGAGCAGCTCGACCTCGTCAAATCCTTTGGTATCGACGCTGTTCAAGGCTACCATATCGGCCGTCCGGCACCGCCGCTCAAGCATCCGATTGCGATGAGGCAGGCAGGGCGCCGGCGATGGCAGGTATCAGCTTAAGCGATCTGCCGGTGCTGGGAGAACTACAAAGGCAACAAGATGTCCAGCGCCGGCCTTTCCGAGATCTATCGAGGCTATATTGCCTGCCTGAATCGGCAGGACTGGGCGAACTTGGCCGATTTCGTCCACGATGATATCAGCTACAACGGAAACTATATCGGACTATTAGGATATCGCGAGATGCTCGAAGGAGATTTTCGTGCGATACCCGATCTTCATTTCGACATCGGCCTGTTGGTTTGCGAGCCGCCGCGTGTTGCCAGCCGCTTGCGCTTTGACTGTACGCCGAAGGGCATGCTGTTCGGCCTGCCGGTGAATGGCAAAAGAGTGCAGTTTTCGGAAAACGTCTTCTACGAATTTTTGCAAGGGCGGATCCATGACGTCTGGTCGGTCATAGAGAAGGCGGCCATCTCCGCTCAGCTTGAAAGACGATGAGTGCGGCCGCCCGTCCAAGCAAGCAGATTGCAGCCTTGATGACGCAGCCGGATATCAAAAAGCGATCAAGACTGGTTCGGCAGCGCCGCGCTGGGCGCCAGATTGGTTTCGATGAATATGCATGACCGGTCGGCGGTCTGCAGAAGCGTGTCGGCGACGCTTCCATAGGAAAGACCGCCGCTTGCCCGCTTGCTCACCCCCAGCACGATCAGATTGTACCTGCCGCTGCGAGCGTGACGCAGGATCGACAGTTCCGGAGAGGGGCCCTCCTGGATGACCTTTTCTACCTCCACACCGTAATAACCGGCGATTTCACCGACGATCCTCAGAACATCCTGATGGTCGCTACCGCGGTCGCTGATGCGCGGGATGGCCCTGACCTGTCGCGGTTCCACGATCAACAGCAGCGCGCAATGGGCACCGGCTGCCTTGGCGATGGCAAGCCCGAACTCGGCCGCCCGTATCGAGCGCTCGGTACCGCTCACCGGCAGCAGAATCCGCAAGTCCCGCGGGCGTTCGGGGAGCGGGCCTCGGGCTGAGACGATGGCCGAGGTGCCCTTGAAGGCGGATGTCATGATTTGAAGTGGCCGGCTGAAGCGGCCATCCTGACCCATGGAAGGTTCCACCCCGGTAAAGAGAAGGTCGTGACCGGTGCTGGAAATATCGCTAAGCACGGTCTCGAGATCGCCATTCCTATCCCGGACGGTTATGTGGATGTCGCTCGCAGCGGTCAGGCTGCCATCTGGAGCAGCCGTCGAGAGCAGATCGGTCGCGAACTCGCGCAGTTCCTGCGCAACCGTTCCGCTCTGGGGTGGCACTTGCTGACCGTTTGCGCTTGCCATCTCCCGTTCTGCACTCTCATCAATCGGCGCGCGGACATCGAGTACGGTGATCGGCATCCTGCGGGTTACCGTGAAGAAGGCGGCGATCCAGGCGGCAAGGCGGCTACTTTGCGAGCCGTCGACGGTCAACAGGATGCGTTCGAAATTGCCGAGGAAGCTTTCGCTTTCGAATTCCTCGCGCTCCAGCCGGTCGCGCTCTTCCTTCCGCAATGGCAGGCGCGCCAGCGCCCAGCGAAGCGTCGGCGGCATGGCCATCGTCGTGATGACGGCCATGGCGACAATGACGGAGAACAGTTTTTCGTCGAGGACGCCGACAGAAAGACCTATGGTCGCGACGATAACCTCCGTCGACCCCCTGGCATTCATGCCGCAGCCCAGCGCCAGGGCTTCGGATCCCGAGTAACCGCTGATCTTGGCAGCGGCGAAGGCGCCACCAAACTTGCCGACACTTGCGATGATCACGACGGCTGCCGTCAGCAACAGGATCGAGGGATCGGCGAGCACCGTGAGATCGGTCTGCAGACCGGTCAGGCCGAAGAAGACGGGCATGAAGAGTGCCGTCGTCAACCCTCGAAGCTGCACATCGATCTGGCGGGTGAGGATCGGCGATTCACCAACCAGGATGCCAGCGACGAAAGCGCCGAGCACGGTGTGAACGCCGATGAGATTGGTGATGATCGCCATCGCGCCCATGATCGCGATGATGGCGCTCAGCGCCGGCAGGTCACTGCGAAAATTGTCGTTGGTCCAGCGGATGATCTCGAAGACGATCCGCCGCCCGACCGTGAAGCTGACGGCCATGAAAGCTAGCGTGCCGATGACGCTTGTCGCCAGCGTCGTCAGATCGACCATGCCCTTTTCTGCGAGGCTGAAGGTTATGGCGATGATCACCCATCCGACCGTGTCGTCGATGATGGCAGAGGCAACGATCAGCTGGCCGATGTTTCGGCGCATGAAGTCCATCTCCCGAACGACGGAGGCGACGATCTTTACCGAAGAAATGGAAAGCGCAGTGCCGAGAAAGAGCGAGGTGACCAACCGTTTCTGAGGGTCGGGAAGCAGGGAGTCAGGAATAAACTCGCCGAGGGCGAAGCCTGCGGCAAAAGGAATGACGATGCCCGCCAGCGATACGCCTGCCGCGGATTTGCGCAGGCGCTTTGCCAGGCCGAGATCGGTCTCCATGCCGGCAAGTAGCAGGAGAAAGAGGATGCCGAGCTGGGCCACTGCGTCGGCCATACTCTTCTGCGCTTCAGTTGATGGGAAGAGGCTCGCTTGCGCATGCGGGAAAGCCAGGCCGAAAAGGGACGGGCCGAGAATGATGCCGGCAATGATCTGTCCCATGATCGATGGTTGGCCGAACCGCACCATCAATTCGCCGAGCAATCTGCCCGATATGACAAGCAAAACGATCTGGGCCAGAAACAACCCTTCCGAGGGATGGCTGGCATTCTGCCCTTCTGCTGCCAAAGCGGCTTGCGCTATCGACAACGACAGGATGATGGCAATGACAATGATAAGGACGTTTGACGAAAATGACTTTATGCAATTCTGGCGTGACGACATCGATCGATCCCACTGAGCAGTAGGAAAACGCATCAAAGCGTCCGCCGTTCCCGATCACTTCGGTAATTGCGGCCATATTTGATTTGTCATGCGGGGTGCGCTGATATCGGAGGTCCGCCGCGGTTGGGGCGACGGACCATAGGCGATCGAAAAGATCAGACTCGTTCCAGCGCGATGGCTATGCCCTGGCCGACACCGATGCACATGGTCGAGAGCGAGTAGCGCCCGCCGGTTTCCTTGAGTTCCAGAGCTGCCGTGCCGGTGATGCGAGCGCCAGACATGCCGAGGGGATGGCCAAGCGCGATCGCGCCGCCGTTACGATTGACGCGGGCGTCGTCGTCGGCAATGCCGAGTTCGCGCAGCACGGCAAGCCCCTGCGAGGCGAAGGCCTCGTTGAGTTCGATGACGTCGAACTGCTCCTGGCGCATGCCGAGCCGGGCCATCAGCTTGCGTGACGCCGGAACCGGGCCGATACCCATGATACGCGGGGCGACGCCGGCAGCAGCACCGCCGAGGAGGCGTGCGATCGGCGTCAGTCCGTATTTCCTAGCGGCCGCCTCGGAGGCGATGATGAGCGCGGCAGCACCATCATTGACCCCGGAAGCATTGCCGGCCGTCACCGTACCGCCTTCCTTTTTAAAGGGTGTGCCGAGCTTGGCGAGTGCTTCCATCGTGGTCGCACGCGGATGCTCGTCCTTGCCGACAACGACCGGATCGCCCTTGCGCTGCGGGATCGTGACCGAGGTGATTTCCTTGGCAAGCCGGCCGTTTTCCTGCGCTGCGGCAGCTTTGGCCTGTGAACGAACGGCAAAGGCGTCCTGATCTTCGCGGGTGACCTTATAATCTTCCGCAACGTTTTCGCCCGTCTCCGGCATGGAGTCGACGCCGTATTGCTTCTTCATGACAGGATTGATGAAGCGCCAGCCGATGGTGGTGTCGTAGATTTCGGCGTTGCGCGAAAAAGCGCTTTCGGCCTTGGGAAGCACGAAGGGTGCACGCGACATGCTTTCGACGCCGCCCGCAATCATGATGTCGGCCTCTCCGGCACGGATGGCGCGGGCGGCTGCAATGATGGCGTCCATGCCTGAACCGCAAAGCCGGTTGATCGTCGTGCCCGGCACTGAGATCGGTAGGCCAGCAAGCAAGATTGCCATGCGCGCTACATTGCGATTGTCCTCGCCTGCCTGGTTGGCGCAGCCGTAGATCACGTCGTCGATGGCATCCCAGTCGACCGAGCGGTTGCGCGCGATAAGCGCCTTCAGCGGCACCGCTCCAAGATCATCGGCGCGAACGGAGGAGAGCGATCCGCCAAAGCGGCCGATCGGAGTGCGGATATAGTCACAGATAAAGGCTTCGGTCATTAGGCTGCCTCATGGGCTTTCTTGGTGCGCGCGTTGATATCGCGCAGGACGGATAGTTCGGTTTCGGTCGGTACCGGCGTCTCGATTACCTCATCGGCAAACTTGAGCGTCCAGCCGCAATTCTCAGTGATCTGCTCCCGGGTTACACCTTTGTGGATCGACACGACAGTCAATTCCTTGGTGACCGGATCAGGCTCGAGAATGCAGAGATCGGTAATAACGCGAGTCGGGCCTTTCGTCTTCATGCCCAAGCGCTCGCGATGACTGCCGCCCTCGCCATGGCCCATCGAGGTGATGAAGGGCAGCTTCTCGATGAAGCCGCGCTTCGACAATGCCATGGTGATGAAGATCTGGCCGCAATTGCTGGCAATTTCCGGTGCTCCGCCGCCGCCGGGCAGGCGAACCTTGGGGTGATCGTAAGGGCCGACGACGGTCGTGTTCAGGTTCGCGAATTTGTCGATCTGCGCACCGCCGAGGAAGCCGGTGGTGATGCGGCCGCCCTGCAGCCAGTAGCGGAACATCTCCGGCACGGAAACGGTAAAGAGTGCGGTGTCGCAAAGCTCGCCGTCACCGATCGAGAGCGGCAGAACGTCAGGCTTGGTGCCGACCGTGCCGCTTTCGTAGATCAGGGTGATATCGGGCGCATGGGTCAGCCGCGCGACGTTGCAGGCGGCTGACGGCGCGCCGATGCCGACGAAGCAGACATCGTCATTCGTCAGTGCGCGGGCCGCCGCAATCGTCATCATTTCTGTAGGCGTAAAATCGCTCATCTTGACCTCCCTACGCCGATTTGACCGGCTTCTTGTCGGCATGTTTGGCAAAGTCCTCCGGACTGGCCTTCATCACATGCTCTTCGATCCACGCCTGGAAGCTCTCGCGATCGCGGGCGATTTCGTCCCAGGCGATATAGAAGGCGTTGGAGCGCGCGTAGTAGCCCTGGGCGTAGGATGGGAAAGCGCCGCCCGGGACGAGTGCGACCGCTGTTACCGCCCATGTCGGCAACACGACGGAATTGGGCGAAGGCGGGTTCAGTTCGTCGACGATTTCCTCGACCGTGACGATCGAGCGCTTGGCGGCGAGCACTGCCTCTTTCTGGACGCCGACGATGCCTTCGAGCAACACATTGCCCTCTCGGTCGGCACGCAGCGCATGGATGATGGAAACGTCTGGCCGGATGGCAGGAACGGCGGCGAGTACTTCGCCAGTGAAGGGGCAGGTGACGCTCTTGATGTTCGGGTTGACCTTGGGCAGGTCGGCGCCGATATAGCCGCGCAGCATGGCAAATGGCAGGTTTGCGGCACCGGCTTCATAGGCATTGGCCATGGCGGCGTGCGAATGCTCTTCGAGAACCAGTGGGCGAGGCCACTGGTTCTCGACCGCGTCGCGGAAGCGATGAAGCGAGCCGACGCCCGGGTTGCCGCCCCACGAAAATTTCATGCCTCGTGCTGCGCCGACACCAATCAGTTGGTCGTACAGAATGTCCGGCGTCATGCGGATCAGGAAGAGATCCTTTCTGCCCTGACGGATGATTTCGTGGCCCGCGGCGTAAGGAATGAGATGGGTGAACCCCTCCATGGCGACTGTATCGCCATCCCGCACATTCTCCGCCACCGCCTGTGAGAGCGATAGGATCTTCGCCATAGGGCCTCCTCAAAAAGTGCTGCTCGTGTGGGCGTCAATAAGCGCCTTCGACTGAGGATCGTCAACGGATTTGTGCGATATTTGACATTTGTTCATATATCGCACAAAATGAGCGCGACTTTGGGGATGCGATATGCGCGAAACAGATTTCGTTAGTGGGTTTGCCAAGGGGTTGAAAGTCATCGAAGCCTTCGGTGAGACGCGGCAGCGCCTGACGATTGCCGAGGCGTCGAAGCTGACGGGGCTCGACCGCGCGACGGTGCGCCGCTCATTGCTGACGCTCTCGGAGCTCGGCTATGCCGTCTATGATGGAAAGTTCTTCACCTTGACGCCGAAGGTCTTGCGGCTCGGCCATGCCTATCTGGCGGCAACGCCCCTGCCGATAATCATCCAGCCGCATCTCGACCTGCTCTCCGAGCGTGCCGGACAGAATGCTTCGGCCTCGGTGCTCGATGGAACGGAAGTCGTCTATATCGCCCGCGCCTCCCAGCGCCGGGTGATGTCGATCAACCTGACGCCGGGCAGCCGCCTTCCGGCCTTCTGCGCCTCGATGGGCCGTGTCCTGCTGTCCGCCTTGCCGGAAAGCGAGGCACGCGCAGTGCTTGAACGGACCGACCTCAAGGCCAACACGCCAAATACTAAAACCGATCCCGAGGAACTGATGGCGGAGTTCCGCCGGGTGAGGGGGCAGGGATACGCTGTCATTGATCAAGAGTTGGAAATCGGCCTCTGCTCGATTGCCGTGCCTGTCGAAAATGACCGAGGTCAGACGGTCGCTGCGATCAATATCGGCGCACCGGCCGCCTATGTCGCCGCCGCCGAGATGGCGGAGCGATTTCTGCCGCTGCTGAAGGAGACGCAAAAGGCGCTGCGGCTGGTCCTGCCGTAGCTTTTGTATTTTTCGGAGCCATCCTCGTCCTTCGCGGCTCCGTCTTCGGCTGAGCACCTCAGAATGAGCATAGAGGAAGGCCGATTATCTCTTACATCCCTAGCCGTTCCTGTTCCTCGATACGCCAGGCGCGGGGTGTTTGGCCGGTCTGCTTGGCAAAGAAGCGGGAGAAATAGGCTGGGTCGGCAAAGCCGAGGCGATAGCTGATTTCCTGGACGGTCGCGAAGGTGAAGACCAGCTCGCGCTTGGCTTCGTCAAGCAGCTTGCGGGTGATCAGCTCGTGCGCGCCGTGCCCGGTCCGGCTGCGCACGATGCGGCTGAGATGGGCGAGTGAAATACCCAAGCTCTCGGCGTAGAACGCGGCCGGTTTATGAGAGCGGAAGTGGCGTTGGATGAGGGCCTGCAGCATCTCCACCCGGCGCTCGGTCTCATCGTCCGGATTGGCGGGTTCATCCGCTTTCCGGGCGATCCGTGCCGTTAGCAGCAGTGCCGTTGTCAGATATGCTTCGAGAAGATCGGTACGGCCGCTGCGCTGGCTGGCGAATTCCTCACCGAGGCGCCTTAACGTGCCGGCGACGTGGACTGCATCTCCGTCACCGGTATCCAGCAAGGTCAGATGCGGTTCGGCAAGCCATGTGCCAAGGCGACTGCGATCGCCTGGAGAGGCCTTCAGATGCGAGATCAGCACCGTGATGACGAAGCCGTCTATGTCGCGCGAGAACCGGAAGCCGTGGTTGAGACGCGGCGGCACGGTAATGACGGCGGGCGGCACGATTGCATGCGGAATGCCGTCGAAGACCGCGTCACCGGATCCGGCGTCTATGTACAAGATCTGAAAGAAGCTCTCGTGCCGGTGCGGGCGGATCTCCCAATGATGAAGGCTGCTACGGGAGGGAATTGTTTCGCAATGGAGCCAAAAATCCGGCTTTTGGCCGGTATTTTCGCCGTAGAGCTCATAGGTCGGCACGTTCCTGGTCATGGCTTTCCTCTTCCGTCATGTTCGATTTGTGCAATTTCATGATCGAAATGTCCATTGCGGATCCGCCGCGCGCCGAACAGACTTGAGGGGAAATGACACGCATGGGAGGATGAGATGCGCACTCAAGTCGCCATTATCGGCTCAGGCCCGTCCGGGCTGCTGCTCGGTCAGCTGTTGACGGAGGCCGGCATCGACAATGTCATTCTCGATCGCGTCGGCAAGGACTACATTCTCGGACGCGTGCGCGCCGGCGTCCTGGAGGAGGGCACCGTGCAGTTGCTGGATGCGGCGAAGTCCAGCACGCGTCTGCATGCAGAGGGTTTGCCGCATGACGGCTTCTCGCTTGCCTTCGACGGTCGTGATCATCGTATCGACCTTCATGGGCTCACCGGCGGCAAGCGAGTCGTCATCTACGGCCAAACGGAGATGACCCGCGACCTGATGGTCCGTCGCGAGGAAAGCGGCGCACCGACCATCTACAGCGCGGCCAATGTCCAGCCGCACGGCTTCGATGGCGACACGCCCTATCTGACCTACGAGAAGGACGGCGTTTCCCATCGCATCGATTGCGATTTCATCGCCGGCTGCGACGGATTTCACGGCGTCAGCCGCAAATTGGTTCCGGAAAAGGCGGTACGCAGCTTCGAGAAGGTCTATCCCTTCGGCTGGCTTGGTGTGCTGGCCGAAGTGGCGCCCGTCAATCACGAGCTGATCTATGCCAACCATCCGCGCGGCTTTGCGCTATGCTCCATGCGCTCGATGACGCGCAGCCGTTACTACATCCAATGTCCGCTCGACGAGAAGGTGGGGGACTGGAGCGACGACCGCTTTTGGGATGAGTTGCGCCGTCGGCTGCCAACCCATCATGCCGAGGCACTCATCACGGCCCCATCTTTCGAAAAATCGATCGCGCCGCTGCGCTCCTTCGTGGCAGAACCCATGCGCTTCGGCCGCCTTTTCCTCGTCGGCGATGCCGCTCATATCGTGCCACCGACGGGTGCCAAGGGGCTCAATCTGGCGGCGAGCGACGTCCATTATCTGTTCTCAGGTCTTGTCGAGCACTATCAGGATCGCTCGAATGCAGGACTGGATGCCTATTCCGCGCGGGCGCTCGCCCGGGTCTGGAAAGCAGTCCGCTTCTCATGGTGGATGACGACGATGATGCATCGCTTTCCCGATACCAGCGATTTCGATCAGAAGATCCAGGAAGCCGAACTCGATTATCTCACCCATTCGCGTGCCGCATCGACCGCGCTGGCCGAGAACTATGTCGGCCTGCCGTTGTGAGCGCAATCTAGGCCTTCTTGGTAACCTCGCTTGCCGCTTCTCGAATGGTTTGCATCAAGATCGACAAAGGCAAGGTGGGAATGGCGTCGGTGCGAACGGTCAAGCCCACCGGCCCCTTCGTCTCGCTTGTGTCGATCGGCAGCAGCGCCAGCAGCCCGTCTTCGACATCGCCGGCAACGACGCCGGCCGAGATGATCCAGATGGCGTCGCTCGATCGCACGAAGGCGCGGCCGAAGGAGTCCGAAACGGTTTCGATCTGGTTGGGCACGCCGCCCGCGCCATTGGCGATCAGAAAGCTCTCGACAAAGGGACGGATGATCGAACCGCGCGTCGGCATCAGGATCGTGTAGCGGTTGAGATCGGAAAACAGCGATTGCTTGTCGGACAGCAATGGGTGGCCGGCTCTCACGGCGAAGACCACTTGTTCGGAATAGAGGTGCTCGAAAGAAAAACCAGCCATGTTTTCGGGGCTGGCAAGCCGCCCGACGACCAGGTCGAGATCGCCGACGCGCAACTGCTCTAAAAGCACAGCGTTTTCGCCGGTCACGATCTTGATGCGGCTCCAGGTCTCTTCCTTGAGAAACAGGTCCATCGCCCGAGGCATGATCCGCGTCGAAACTGTCGGCAGGGCGCCGACGCGGATCGGCGGCGCTTCGCCCGAGCGTTCCTGCGATACCGAATCCAGACCTTGGCGGAGCGCCGTCAGCGCCGCACCCGCATGGCGCAGGAAGACTTCGCCGTAGCGGGTAATGCGAATGCCGCGTCCGTCACGTTCGAAGACGGCGACGCCCAGCGCCTCCTCGAGTTCGCGGATCGTCTTCGTCACTGCCGGTTGGCTGATATTCAGCAGTCCCGCCGCCTTGATCACGCTTTTCTGGCGCGCAACCTCGACAAAGGTCTGCAGATGGCGGAATTTAATGCGTGCGTCGAGCATGCCCATTCATAACCATTGAGTTATCGTAGAGCAAAGAAATATCATTTTACCTAACCAGATTATACATCCAATCTCGCGCCCGAGGAGATTTCCAGTGCAGTTTGCCCGTATTAACGACGTCACGATCCATTACCAGATCATTGGTGGCCCCGCCGATAAGCCGGTGCTTGTCTTTGCCAATTCGCTGGGTACCGATTTCCGGATCTGGCGCGATGTGATCGTGCGGCTCGCCGGCGATTTCGCCATTGTACTCTACGACAAGCGCGGCCATGGCCTCTCCGATCTCGGTCAAATGCCCTATTCCATCGAGGATCATGCGACAGACCTTGCCGGTCTGCTCGATTTTCTCTCGGTGAAGAATGCCATCATTTGCGGTCTTTCGGTTGGCGGGCTGGTTGCCCAGTCGCTCTATCAGCGTCGCCCGGATTTGGTGCGGGCGCTAATCCTTTGCGATACCGCCCACAAGATCGGCACGGCCGAAAGCTGGAATGCCCGTATCGCGGCAGTAGAGGCTGAAGGCATCGAATCCATCGTCGATGCGATTATGGAGCGCTGGTTCACGCCTGCCTTTCGCCGTCCGGAAAACATCGCCTACGCCGGCTATTGCAACATGCTGATCCGGCAACCGGTTGAAGGTTATGCCGCAACCTGCGCCGCGCTTCGCGACGCCGATCTGACCGAGGCCGCCGCAAAGATCGCCGTGCCGACCATTTGCATCGTCGGCGATCAGGACGGTTCGACGCCGCCGGAGCTGGTGCTCTCGACGGCGAAACTTATTCCGAATGCGCGCTATGAAGTCATCAAGGACGCCGGCCATATTCCCTGCGTCGAACAACCCGAGGCGTTGACCGAAGTCATCCGTGCCTTCATCGACGTCGTCCTGCGTGGAGAACAAGCCCCATGAATGACCCCAACACGCCGTCCGAGCGTTACCAGCAGGGCATGGCGACCCGCCGCGCCGTGCTGGGCGACGGCCATGTCGATCGTGCCCAACACGGCGTCACCGAGTTCGATCGGCCTTTCCAGGAGCTGATCACCGAGGCCGCCTGGGGACATGTCTGGTCGCGCCCGACGCTCAGCTGGCGTGAACGGTCCATCGTTACGATCGCGCTGCTGGCGGCGCTCGGTCAGGATGACGAGGTGGCCATGCACGTGCGCGCGACGCGCAATACAGGCGCGACGCGGGACGACGTGTGCGAAGCGCTTCTGCATGTGGCGATCTATGCCGGCGTGCCGGCGGCAAACCATGCGATCAAGATCGCCAAGCAGGTTTTCGAACAGATGGACGCCGAAGAAGCGGCATGAAGCGAGGCAGACATGTCCGACAGAAGCAATAGCAAGCCCGAGACGGGCGCCTTTTTCTCCAGAGACCGGGCCTGGCATCCGCCGGCATTTTCGCCTGGCTACAAGACTTCCGTGCTGCGCTCGCCGCAACGCGCATTGCTTTCGCTCGACGGCACGATTTCGGAGATCACCGGGCCGGTTTTCGGCCATTCGATACTGAATGAGCTCGACAACGACCTGATCCACAATTTTGCCAGGGCGGGCGAAAGCGCTATCGGCGAGCGGATCATTGTTCACGGCCGCGTACTCGACGAGCGTGGCCGGCCGGTGCCGGGTGTCCTGCTCGAATTCTGGCAGGCCAATGCCGGCGGGCGTTATCGCCACAAGAAGGAAACCTATCTCGCTGCCATCGATCCGAATTTCGGCGGTTGCGGCCGTGCCATTACCGACGACGAAGGCCGCTATGCCTTCCGCACCATCCGCCCCGGCGCCTATCCCTGGCCGAATGGCGTCAATGATTGGCGGCCGGCGCATATCCACTTCTCGGTGTTCGGCCATGGCTTTGCCCAGCGGCTGATCACGCAGATGTATTTCGAGGGTGACCCGATGATCTGGAAATGTCCGATCGTCGGGACGATCCCCGACAAGCAGGCGGTCGAGCAGCTGATCGCGCCGCTCGACTGGGGTAACACGATCCCGATGGATGCTCGCGCCTACAAATTCGATATCGTGTTGCGCGGTCGCCGTTCGACCCTGTTCGAAAACCGGCTGGAGGGCAATTGATGGTACAGGAACTCGGCTATCTCAAGGAAACGCCGTCACAGACGGCGGGCCCCTACGTTCATATCGGCCTCACGCCGAACTATAGCGAGATCGTCGGCGTCTATGAGGCCGATCTCGGCTCCACCATGGTCAACGACAAGACGCTCGGTGAGCGCATAACAATCACGGGCAGGGTACTCGATGGCGCGGGTGCGCCGGTCAGGGATGCCGTTCTGGAGATCTGGCAGGCAGACAGCGCAGGGCTTTACAACAGCCCCTCGGAGCTGCGTGGCACCGCCGACCCGAATTTTACTGGCTGGGGGCGCTGCCCGACCAACTCGACTGACGGCGTTTTTCGTTTCGAGACTATCAAGCCGGGGCGTGCGCCCTTCAAGGACGGCCGTAAGATGGCGCCGCACATCACCTTCTGGATCGTGGCGCGGGGTATCAATATCGGTCTGCACACGCGCATGTATTTCCCGGAGGAGACTGCCGCAAACGCAGAAGACCCCTTACTCGTGCGGATCGAACATAAGGATCGTGTCGCGACAATGATTGGCGTGAAGGAAGGCTCCACCTACACCTTCGATGTCCATTTGCAGGGCGACAAGGAAACGGTTTTCCTCGATATATAGGCCATGAGCGCTTCTCCTTTCGACCACCCGTTCCTGTCCGGCCTCCTCGGTGACGAAGAGATCGCGGACTATTTTTCGGCCAGGGCCGATATTCGATCTATGCTTGCCTTCGAAGTCGCACTTGCCGAGGTCGAGGGGCGGCAGGGGCTGATTCCGCCGGCTGCGGCCGAGCGGATCGCTGAGGTCTGCAAAAGCTTCGAGCCCGATCTGGAGAGCTTGAAGACTGCAACTGCGTCTGATGGCGTCGTCGTGCCCGATCTTGTCAGGCAGCTGCGCAAGGCGGTTGGTGGAGATGCGAGTGGCCATGTCCACTTCGGCGCCACCAGTCAGGACGTCATCGACACCAGCCTGATGCTGCGGCTGAAAGCAGTTGCGTTTGTCCTCAGCGGTCGTCTCTTTGCCGTATCATCAGCGCTTTCCAAACTGGAAGAGCGTTTCGGATCGAATAGACTGATGGGTCGCACCCGGATGCAGGCGGCGATTCCGATCACGGTGTCGGATCGGCTGCTGGCGTGGCGCCATCCACTCGATCAATATCGCGATCGGCTGACACAGGAGAGGTTTCCGCTGCAATTCGGCGGTGCCGCCGGCACGCTCGAGAAGCTCGGGCCGCAAGCGGCTGCAATCAGAGGCTTACTGGCGCAGGCTCTCGGGCTGGCAGACGAACCGCAATGGCAAAGCCAGAGGGCGCGCATGGCCGAACTTGCGGGATTGCTTTCCATGATTTCGGGCAGCCTTGGTAAAATTGGCCAGGATGTCGCGCTTCTGGCGCAGGCCGGCGATGAGATCGAACTGGCGGGCGGCGGCGGTTCCTCGGCCATGCCGCACAAGCAGAACCCGGTTGCCGCCGAAGTGCTGGTCACGTTTGCCCGCTTCAATGCCGTGCAGCTTTCGGGCATTCATCAGTCGCTCGTGCACGAACAGGAACGCTCCGGGGCTGCCTGGACGTTGGAATGGCTGCTATTGCCGCCTATGGTGGCGGCAACCGCGGCGGCGCTGCGTCAGGCGCTGCAACTGATCGGCATGATCAAGCGCCTAGGAACGATAACTGAATAGGATTTTCATGATCATCCATAACCAAATTAATATGGATGATGGCCTTTATTTCATTTTACATCACCATTTCTTATGGGAAATTGGTGGCGATCAGGTTTCGAACGATCAAGGGCAGTCCGCGAAGCGACTGCCGGGAGGAGAAAAATGAAACGGTTTATATTGGCCGCCATCGCGGCTGTTGCTCTTGGCGGTGCTGCCTATGCCGACACGATCAAGGTTGGCGTCATTGGACCCTTCTCCGGTCCGTTCGCGCTGCAGGGCAAGAATTTCAAGGCCGGTATCGACGCCTATATGGCGCTCAACGGCAAGAAGGTCGGCAATAACGAAGTCGAGGTGATCTACCGCGACGTGCCGCAGGCCGATCCGGCGCAGTCAAAGGCACTGGCCCAGGAACTCGTCGTCAAGGAGAAGGTTCAGTATCTCGCCGGCTTTTATTTCACGCCGGACGCGATGGCCGTGACGCCGATCCTCAAGCAGGCCAATGTGCCGATGGTTATCTTCAATGCCGCGACCTCGGCAATCGTCACCAAGAGCCCGCTGGTCGTGCGCACCTCGTTCACCACCTGGCAGACCTCCACGCCGATCGCCAAGGTCGCCTACGACGCTGGCGTAAAGAAAATCATCTCCGTCGTCAGCGATTATGGCCCGGGTGTCGATGCCGAAAATGCCTTCAAGGCCGGCTTCGAGAAGCAAGGTGGTCAGATCGTTCAGGCGATCCGCATGCCGCTGTCGACCAACGACTTCAGCCCGATCATGCAGCGCATCAAGGATTCCGGCGCGCAAGGCGTCTTCGCCTTCCTGCCCTCCGGCCCGACGACGCTCGGCTTCGTTAAGGCCTACAATGAGAATGGTCTGAAGGCCGGTGGCATCAAGCTTTTTGCTCCGGGCGACCTGACACAGGAATCCGATCTGCCGGCACTCGGCGATGCTGCACTCGGCATGCAGACGACTTTCCATTATGCGATTTCGCATGACTCAGCCGAAAACAAGGCATTCATCGCCGCCGCCGACAAGGCGATCGGCAATCCTGCAGAATTGACCTTCCCCGCCGTCGGTGCTTTCGACGGTATGCATGTCATCTACAAGATGATCGAGGCGACCGGCGGCAAGCAGGATGCGCAGAAGGCCGTTGATGCGGTGAAGGGCCTGTCCTGGGCCAGCCCGCGTGGTCCCGTCACCATCGATGCGGAAAGCCGACATATCACCCAGAACATCTATCTGCGCGAAGTCACCAAAGGTGACGACGGCAAGTACTACAACAAGGAAATCCAGACCTTCGAGAAGCAGGGCGACCCCGGCCTTGCTGCTGCAAAGTAAAGCGCTCCTGTGAGGTCATCCGCTTGAGCTGAAAACTCTGCTTGAGCGGATGACGGCGGAGACGTAACACGAACCGGACCAGCGATATCAATGCAAACCGTGCTCAGCATAGCAGTCGATGCCCTCGCTTACGGCATGGTGCTGTTCGTCATCTCTATTGGCCTCTCCGTCACCATGGGGCTGATGCGCGTCGTCAATCTGGCCCACGGCGCCTTCGCCATGATCGGCGGCTATATCGCCTCCTATGCGGCGCGCGATCTCAGTCTGGGCTATGTTGCGGCCGTGCTCTTGGCCGTGGTTGGCACGGTCATTATCTCCATTCCGATCGAGCGTCTGCTTTATCGGCGCATCTACGGGGCGCCGGAGTTGACGCAGGTGCTGATGACCATCGGCATCACCTTCTGCATCATTGGCATCGCCAATTACGTCTTCGGTCCGACGCTGAAGACCATACCGCTGCCGGGCGAACTGCAAGGCTCGGTCGATCTCGGCTTCCGCACCATCGGCATGCATCGCATCTTCGCGATCGTCTGTGGCCTGATCGTCGCTCTGGCACTGTGGTTCACGATCGAGAAGACGTCGTTCGGCGTCAAGCTGCGCGCCTCCGTCGACAATGCCTCGATGGCGGCGGCTCTCGGCGTGCGTACCGAAATCGTCTACGCCGTCAGCTTTGCCATTGCCGTCGGCCTTGCCGCTTTCGGGGGCGTCGTCGGCGCTGAACTGCTGCCTGTCGAACCCTATTATGCCTTGCGCTACATGGTGACTTTTCTCGTCGTCGTCTCGGTCGGCGGTGCGGGCTCCATTTCCGGCGCGCTGCTTGCCTGTCTTATCCTCGGCTGCATCGACACGACCGGCCGTTACCTCATGCCCGAATATGGCGAGTTTTTCTTCTATCTGGCCGTCATTGCCATCGTCTGCGTCTTCCCGCGCGGCTTTGCCGGGAGGATGAAGTAAGATGGCGCTGACGACCCTGGAAAGAGAGGCCATTCCCGCCGTGACCAGACACCGTACTCTTGGACAGGATGTGATTGCGATTGCCGTGATCGCGGCGTTGGCTGCGATCGGCTACATTCTGTTTCCCGACAACCTTGCTCTTCTGACGCGTCTGATTGCGATTGCTCTGCTGGTCCTGTCGCTTGATCTCGTCACTGGCTATTGCGGCGTGGCGACGCTCGGTCATGCCGCCCTTTTCGGCGCCGGCGCCTACGCCGCCGGCATTGCGTCGGCGCATTACGGCATCAACGATCCTCTCTTGATGACGCTTGCCGGCATCCTCGGCGGCGCGGTCGCGGGGCTGGTCTGTTCCGTCGTCATTTTGAGAGCGCATGGCCTGCCGCAACTCGTGCTCTCGATCGCGCTGATCTATCTCTTCCACGAGTTCGCCAACAAGGCTTCGAGCTGGACCGGTGGCAGCGACGGCCTGTCCGGCATCGCCCCGGATCCGTTGTTCGGCAGCTTCGAATTCGATCTCTTCGGGCATACGGCCTACATCTATGCGGTCGCCCTGCTGCTGCTCGTGCTTGTATTGCTGCGCATTCTAGTGCGCTCTCCGTTCGGCATGCTTTGCCGCGGCATCCGGCAGGATCCCCTGCGCATCCGCGCTATGGGTGCTTCGCCGAAGATCGCGCTGATCAAGATGTACGTGATTTCGGGCGCGGTTGCCGGCATCGGCGGCGCTTTGAACGCGATCTCGACACAGGTCGTCGGCCTCGACAGCCTGTCGTTCACACAATCGGCCGAGGCCCTTGTCATGCTCGTGCTTGGCGGTACAGGCTCCCTATTCGGGGCACTTGTCGGCACGCTGATTTTCATGCTGTTCGAGGATTATGTTTCCGCCGCCAATCCCTTCCATTGGCTGACCATTGTCGGCGCGCTGCTGATCCTCGTGGTTCTCTTTGCGCCGAAGGGCATTTATGGCACTGCCGTCGCCTATGTGGCTCGCCGCCGGGAGGCGCGGGCATGAGCGCGATTTTCGAGGTCGACAATCTCAGGAAAGCTTTCGGCGGGCTGACCGTCACCAATGGTGTCACCCTGTCGATGGCGCCGGGCGACCGTGTCGCCTTGATCGGCCCGAACGGTGCCGGCAAGACCAGCTTCGTCAATCTCGTCACGGGCAATCTGCCGGCTGACTCAGGCGAGGTTCGCATTGCCGGGCAAAACGTCAACAAGGTCGATGCCATCGGCCGTGTCAGGCGTGGCCTGGTGAGGTCCTTCCAGGTGACGCGACTGTTTCAGGACATGACCCCCGCCGAGCATGTCGGCATGGCGGTGTTGCAGCGGACGGGCCGCTTCGGCCGCATGTTCGGCAACTTTCTCAGCATGCGTGATGTCATGGAGGAGACGGAGGAACTGCTCGGTACGCTCGGCCTTGCCGCTTTGGCGCATCGCAGGGTCAGCGAGATTGCCTATGGCCAGCAACGGCTGCTCGAAATTGCCGTCGCCATGGCCTTGAAGCCGAAAGTGCTGTTGCTTGACGAGCCGGCCGCCGGTGTGCCGCAAAGCGATACCGGTCGGATCGAGAAGGCGCTCACCGATCTGCCTGCCGATCTCGCCGTGTTGATGATCGAGCACGACATGGATCTGGTCTTCCGCTTCGCCAAGCGCGTCGTCGTGCTGGCGGCCGGCACGATCATCTTCGACGGTTCGCCGAAAGACGTGACACAGGATGCGCGTGTGCGCGAAGCCTATCTTGGGAGCTATGCCAATGCCGGCCACGCCGCTTGAAGTCGAAAATCTGTTGGCCGGTTATGGCCCCACGCGCGTGCTGGAAGGCGTCTCCTTCTCAGTGCCGGCCGGCGGCCGGCTTGCCGTGCTCGGTCGCAACGGCATGGGCAAGAGCACGCTGCTTGCGACGCTTGCCGGTCAGACACGGCGCTATGATGGCCGCATCCGGCTTGGCTCGGCTGAAATTGCCGGTTTGCCAAGTGCCAGACGCGCCCATCAGGGCCTCGGCTACGTGCCGCAGACGCGCGACGTCTTTCCGACCCTGACGGTTGAGGAAAATCTTTCCGTTGGGCTGAAAGGTCGGCCGAAGAGCGCCCTGCAGGAAGCCTACGACATGTTCCCGCGCCTGAATGAGCGCCGCCGAAACCTCGGCGGCCAGCTATCCGGCGGCGAGCAGCAGATGTTGTCGACCGCTCGCACGATCCTCGGCCGTCCCTCGGTACTGCTTCTCGACGAACCCCTGGAAGGGCTTGCCCCCGTCATTTGCGAGGAGCTGATGGCGGCCTTTACAAAGCTCGCCGAAACCGGCGATATGACCATCCTTCTCGTGGAGCAGCGCATTCAAAGCGCGCTCGACTTTGCCAGTGACGTCATCATTCTGGAGCGCGGACGGCTTGCCTGGAAGGGCACGCCCGAGGCGCTTACCGCGGATCATCAGGCCGTGGAGCGCCTGCTTGGCGTCGGCGGATTGCACTAGCGCGTGCCGCCGTTTCCGGCAGTATAATAGCGGCACGGCCTAGCGATGGCGCGATTGCCGTGACTGTTCCGCTTGTCGTAAACATTCCGCCTGTTTGATGTCAAAAAGGGGTGCGACATGGACCGATTCACCGGCGGCTGCCTGTGCGGCAAAGTGGGATTTGTGGCGTCGGGACGCCCTTACCGGGTCGGCATCTGCCATTGTCTCGACTGCAGGAAGTTCCATGGCGCGTTGTTTCACGCGTCGGCGATCTTTCCTGAGGGTATGGTGACGATCGAAGGCGAGACGAGGAACTATGCCGGTCGGTTTTTCTGTCCCCATTGCGGCTCGTCTGTCTTTTCACGAAGCGCAGATGAAATCGAAATAAATCTCGGGTCACTCGATGCTCCGGATCAGCTGACACCGACTTACGAACTCTGGACAGTTCGACGCGAAGCCTGGCTGCCCGCGTTTCCGCTCGCGAGGCGATATGAGCGCGACCGTGAGGCGGCGGCCCGCTCGGAGGGTTAGGGCGCACTCGAACAAAGGATTATGCTGACAAAACCTGTCGACGGTGCTCGCTATTGGGAATTCATATTGACGACAAAACGTTGACGATTTATCGATATATTATCATTGTTGCGTCGTTCTGCTGGAGGCGGATTTGTCGGAGAACACTTCGGGTCGTTGGGATTTCTGGATCGATCGCGGCGGTACCTTTACCGACGTCGTCGGGCGTGATCCATCTGGCGCTCTCCATGCCCGCAAGGTGCTGTCGGAAAATCCCGAGGCCTATAGCGATGCGGCCGTTCACGGTATCCGTCTCCATCTCGGTCTCGGCAAGGGCGAGCCGGTTCCCGAAGGCGCAATCGGTGAGGTCCGCATGGGCACGACCGTCGCCACCAACGCGCTGCTCGAGCGCAAGGGCGAACGCCTTGCTCTGGTGACGACGAAGGGTTTCCGTGACGCTCTGCGCATCGGTTATCAGGAGCGCAAGAAGATCTTTGCGACCGAGATCGTCAAGCCGGAAGCGCTCTACGAAGATGTCGTCGAGATCGACGAGCGCGTGCTTGCCGACGGCACGGTCGAGCTCGCTCTGAATGAAAATGCCGCCGAGGTGGCGCTGCGCGAGCTTCTCGCCAAGGGTTATCGCTCTGTTGCCATCGTCTTCATGCATGCTTACAAGTTTCCAGCGCATGAGGGTGCCGTCGCCAAAATCGCGAGATCAATTGGCTTCGAGCAGGTCTCCGTCAGCCATGAGGTCTCACCGCTGATCAAGCTCGTCGGTCGTGGCGATACGGCCGTTATCGACGCCTATCTCTCGCCGGTGCTCGGCCGCTATATCCGCCAGGTTTGTGATGAGCTCGATGTTGAGCGCACCGGCGCGCGCGTCATGTTCATGATGTCGTCGGGCGGGTTGACGGCTGCCGACATGTTCCAGGGCAAGGACGCCATCCTTTCCGGACCGGCCGGCGGCGTGGTCGGCCTTGCCAAAACCGGCGAGCAGGCTGGTTTTGCCAATGTTATCGGCTTCGACATGGGCGGCACCTCGACGGACGTGGCGCATTTTGACGGCGAATATGAGCGCGCCTTCGAAACAGAAGTGGCCGGCGTGCGTGTTCGCGCGCCGATGATGCTGATCCATACCGTTGCGGCGGGCGGCGGCTCGATCCTGCATTTCGATGGCGATCGCTTCCGCGTCGGCCCGGATTCGGCAGGCGCTTTCCCAGGTCCAGCTTGCTATCGCAATGGCGGCCCTTTGGCAGTCACCGATGCGAATGTCATGGCTGGCAAGCTGCTGCCGGAATTCTTCCCCTCCATATTCGGGCCAAACCAGGATCAGCCGCTCGACGTCGAAGCGGTGCGTGGCAAATTCGCGGCGCTCGCAGCCGAAATCGGCGATGGTCGCAGCCCGGAAGATGTTGCCGATGGCTTCATCCGCATCGCCGTTGCCAACATGGTCGAGGCGATCAAGAAGATCTCCGTTCAACGCGGCTATGACGTTACGCGTTATGCGCTGAACTGCTTCGGCGGCGCCGGCGGGCAGCACGCCTGCCTGGTTGCCGACGCGCTCGGCATGAAAAGCATCCTTCTGCATCCTATGTCCGGCCTTCTCTCCGCCTATGGCATGGGGCTTGCCGACATCAGGGCGACGCGCCAGAAGGCGCTCGGTGTCGCTCTTGATGATGCAGCGCCCGCCGCCATTACGGGCCTTGGCAACGAATTGCGCCGCGAATGCGTGCCCGAGCTGGAAGCGCAGGGTGTCGCAACGAACGAGATCAAGACGGTCCAGCGCGCCCATATCCGCTATGCTGGCACGGATACCTTGCTGGCGGTGGAGACGACCTTCCCGGAAGCGGACACTCCGGCACGGCTGCGCGGCCAATTCGAGACGCTGCACAAGCGCCGTTTCGGCTTCGTTGCCGAAGACAAGCCCTTGGTGGTCGAGGCAGTGGAAATCGAAACGATCGGTGGCGCAGCTGCCGATATCGCAATCGAGCTGGAGGCTTCAGCCGAGGGCGAGGCGCAGGCCACGAAGCGTACTGCCTTCTATTCGGGCGGCGAGAGCCGCGATGCGGCCGTTGTTCTGCGACAGGCGATCAAGCCCGGCCAGACGGTAACCGGCCCGGCCATCATCATCGAACCCAACCAGACGATCGTTATCGAGGATGGCTGGCAGGCGCAGCTGACACATAGGGATCATATCGTCCTGACGCGCATCAAGGCTCTGCCGGAGCGCAATGCCATCGGCACCAGGGCCGATCCCGTCATGCTGGAGATCTTCAACAATCTCTTCATGTCGATTGCCGAGCAGATGGGCATGACGCTGCAGAACACCGCCTATTCGGTTAACATCAAAGAGCGGCTGGATTTCTCCTGTGCCGTCTTCGATGCCGAAGGCAATCTGGTCGCCAACGCGCCGCATATGCCGGTTCATCTCGGCTCCATGGATGCGTCGGTGGCAACGGCAATCCGCGAAAATGCCGTCATCCATCCCGGCGACGTCTTTCTGATCAACGCCCCCTACAATGGCGGCACACATCTGCCCGATCTGACCGTCTGCACCCCTGTCTTCGACGATGCCGGCCAGAAGATCCGTTTTTGGGTCGCCAGCCGCGGCCATCACGCCGATATCGGCGGTATTTCGCCGGGATCGATGTCGCCGCTTGCGACGCACATCGAGGAGGAAGGCGTCTACATCGACAATTTCAAGCTGCTTGATCGCGGCCGCTTCTGTGAATCGGAGCTTACCAAACTGCTGACGGGCGCGCGCTATCCGGTGCGCACGCTTGCGCAGAACATCAATGATCTGAAGGCACAGGTCGCCGCCAACGAAAAGGGCGTTGCCGAGCTGAAGAAGATGATCGCGCTCTTCGGGGAAGATGTCGTCGACGCCTATATGGGTCACGTTCAGGATAACGCGGCCGAAAGCGTGCGCCGCGTTCTCGATCGTCTTTCGGATGGCGAATTCAGCTATGAGATGGATCAGGGCTGCAAGATCGTCGTCCAGATCTCGATCGATAAGGACAAGCGGGAGGCGACGGTCGATTTCAGCGGCACGTCTGCACAGCGCCCGGATAATTTCAATGCGCCGCAGCCGGTCACACGCGCCGCCGTGCTCTATGTCTTCCGTGTTCTCGTTGAGGCGGATATTCCGATGAATGCCGGCTGCCTGAGGCCGATCCGTATCATCATCCCCGAAGGCACGATGCTGACGCCAAAGTATCCGGCCGCAGTCGTCGCCGGCAATGTCGAAGTCAGCCAGGCCGTGACCAACTGCCTGTTTGGCGCGGTCGAGGCGCTCGCCGCAGCACAAGGGACGATGAACAATCTGACCTTCGGCAACGACGCCTACCAATATTATGAGACGATCTGCTCCGGCGCGCCGGCAGGCCCAGGCTTCAATGGCGCCGATGCAGTTCACACGCACATGACCAATTCGCGCCTGACCGACCCCGAAATCCTTGAGACGCGCTTTCCGGTCGTGCTGGAGGATTTCCACATTCGTCCGAATTCGGGCGGGCGCGGGAAGTGGAATTCCGGCAACGGTACCCAGCGCACCATCCGCACCCGCGAAAAGCTGGAGTTCGCCATCCTGTCCGGCCATCGGCGCGTGGCGCCTTTCGGCGTCAAGGGCGGTGAAGCGGGTCAGACCGGCCGCAACTACGTCCGCCGCAACGATGGCAAGATCGATGAACTGATCGGTTCGGCCCACACTGTGCTTGAGGCAGGTGAAGCCTTTACCGTTGTGACTCCCACAGGCGGCGGTTACGGAAAGCGGGACAACTAGGAACGCAACGCAAGAGCCGAGCGCCCATTGGTTGCTCGGCTCAACTAGTCTGCAGATGCCTTGATCCGTTCGAAGGAGTTTTCAGGTGACGTCCGAGGAAAAGAGTAGACCGCGCGATTTGATCGTCTCGTCGGCCCATCTGGCGGATGGCAGCTCGCCGGCCCTGTCCGAGCTCGAATACGGATCGATCCTCTTTTCCCATGCGTTCAATCGCTGGCTGGTCCGCTGCATGGCCGCTGCCGGCGTGCCTGGCCTTTCTCCGGTCGAAATCCTCATCATTCATTCGGTGCGCCATCGCGATCGACCGAAGACGCTTGCCGATCTCTGCCTTGTCCTCGACATCGAGGATACGCATGTGGCCAATTACGCCATCAAGAAGCTGGAAGCGGCGGGCTTGGTCAAGAGCGGCAAGGCCGGCAAGGAAAAGACGATCCGCGTCACCGACAAGGGTCTGGATGCGCTGAAGCGCTATACCGAAATTCGCGAGCGGCTGCTGGTTGAGGCAACCAAGGTCTCCGGCCTCTCGCAGGGTGGCCTTTCCGACATCGCATCTCATCTCAGGGCATTGTCCGGCTACTATGAACAGGCCGCGCGGTCTGCGGCTACCTTATAAGCCCTGCCTTATCAGCCTCGATCTCGTATTGGCGTTCGCAAGGCGGGGTCCTAAACACGGCGAATCCGCGCCCCTTATCTATTTTGTCATCTCATACCTATATTAGGTCTGTGCGGTGTGCCGCCCGGGCTCGTTCGAGGAGCCGCATGGGCCGAACGAAGAGATCCAGTTTTCACCTCCGCACGACTTTTGGAAAATGCTGGCTTCGCATGATAGCAAAAGTGTGCTTTTTTTGACCGAAAGGGGAATGGTGTAAAAACTTCTATGAACAACGATAGTTTCGAGCTTAAATTTTGGGGCGTTCGGGGGAGCATCCCCGTGTCGGGTCCGGAATTTGAGCGGTACGGCGGCAATACGTCGTGCATCGAGTTAAGACACGCAGGTAGGCACATACTGTTCGACGCGGGGACCGGTTTGCGCGAAGCGGCCGCATTTCTTGCCAAGGAAGGGGTTCGTAACATCGATCTCTTCTTCACGCATTCGCACTACGATCACATTATCGGCCTGCCATTCTTCAACGCCATCTATGATCCGCGCGTCAGCGTCGATCTCTGGTCCGGCCATCTCGCCGGCAAGACGACGACACGGCAGCTGATCGGCCAGTTCATGCGGCCGCCATGGTTCCCGGTCGAACCTGACATCTGTCGTGCCACCATGAATTTTCGCGATTTTGCTGCGGGCGATACGCTGAAACCGCATCCGGGCATCGTCATGCATACGACCCGCCTCAACCATCCGGGCGGCTGCATCGGCTATCGCATCGAATGGTCCGGTCGGGTGATCGCGATGGTCTATGATACCGAGCACGCCGACGGTCAGCTTGATGAGGCTGCGCTCGCATTGATGGCCGATGCCGATCTTGCCATATACGACGCAACTTACATCGAAGCGGAAATGCCGAAATATCTGGGCTTCGGTCACTCCACCTGGAACCAAGGCATCAAGCTTGCCAAAAAGGCAGGCGCCAAGCGGCTCGCCCTGTTTCATCATGCGCCCGGCCGCACGGACCGCGAGCTGGATGACATGCAGCGCGAGGCGCAGAAGAGCTTCTCCGAAGCATTCTTCGCCTTTGACGGGCAGTCGCTGCAGCTCTGAGCGCTCGCAGCGACGACCGAACCAGATGAGCGCAGCTAGTGTATAAAGTCGCCGACCGGCCGCCATTCGATGGCGGCATGGCCGACAGTCTCCTCGAACAGCGTTTCGACGAAACCCCACGCTAGATCGTCATGCGCGAGATGGTGCGTCATCACACCGATCGGCTCCTCATTGCCGTCGAAACGGTTCCGCAGCTCTTCGACCAGACGCTCGATTATCTCGGCATGCGGCAGGCCACCCCGCACACCATGCCATCGCATGATGTCGATATGAGTGTTGATCAGGCCGATTGGCGCCTGTTTTGCCAATCCAAAGACAGAGACGGCGCGATATCCGAAGGGAGTGAGGTGCGGCAGCAATGCATCATCGATGCGGTTCCACGGCGGCACCAGCAGCGGGACAAACTGTGAGGGGTAAAGCGCCTTCAACTTGTCGAAGCCGCGATGCAGCTCATCGAGCACGATCTCCTTGGGCCGATGCAGCCCGAGTTCCTGTTTTTTGGTGTCATCAGGCGCATAGTTCTGGTGCGTCCAGCCATGGACTGTGGCGGTGATGCGGTTTTTCTGCTCAAGGCGCTCGGCGAGCGGCTCGCTGGTGGGACCCGGAATGATCGCCAACGCCATCGGCACTTCGAAACCATCGGAAAGCGAGAGCAACCGATCGAGGGCTGGGGTCGGTTCTATGGCGTCGTCGTCACGGAACCAGAGCTTCACCTTTCGTCCAGCTTCCGTCCAGCGGCGCAGTTCGTCGCGCAAGGGCTGCCATTCCGCGCTATCGCTCATAATAGGTATCTCCCAGATGCTTTCGAAGAATGGTTTCAAGTTGTTTGGAAGCGGCCGTCAAGGAGCGCTCCTCGTGCACAAAAGTGTGGGCCGCGTCTGCCATGGCTTGCCGCTTGCCTTGATCGCTCAGAAGTTCGGCGACGGCATGGGCATAGGCGCCGATATCGCCTTCCGGTGTCAATAGTCCGGTCTTACCGGCCAGCACCACTTCCGGCACGCCCGCAGTTGCCTGGGCGACGACCGGCAGGCCTGCTGCCTGTGCTTCCAGATAGGCAAGCCCATAGGCCTCGTTGCAGCCGGGCCAGACATAGAGGCCGGCTGTTGCAAGCTCTGTTGCAATCTCCGACGTCGGGCGTTCGCCGCGCCAGGCAATTCGCTCGTCACTGAAGCTCGAAAACATCGATCGCACCTCGCTCCGCATCGGCCCGTCTCCGACTATGGTCAGGGTCCAATCCCGATCGCGGATAAGATCGAGTGCCTTGGCGAGCATGACGTAGCTGTCGAATTTGTCTCCCTTTCGAAGCATCGCAACGGTGATCAGTCGCCTTGGGTCCGGAGCGGAGGCCGAGTGTTGGAACTGGGCGGCATCGATGAAGGGTAGGAACCGCTCGTAGCGCCCATACGGTATTGCTTCCACAAGACCGACGCGGTCCCGCTCGGTAAAGCACAGATTGACCGCTGCCAACAGGACAGCATCGGCAATTAGACGCTGGCTTTCGGCCCAGCCATTGTCATCCTGGCGCCGGGAGTAAGAGGCTTCCGCAGTGACATAGGGAATGCCGAGTTGCCGAGCGATTGGCGGACCGATGAGATCGGGTGTCTTGTAGTAAGGATGATAGGTGAACCACAAATCGGGTGTCTGCCTGCTTTGCCATCCCGCAAGCAGACGCAATGTCTCATCCCCGGCTTGTCGTACGATCGCCGCGCGCAGATCGGCTTCAGGGGTCGGCGTGAAGCTCCGCAGTTCTGAAGCCACCTCGACCTGGTGTCCCGCCATGCGCAGTGCTTCCATAATCTGCCGGGCCATCAAGCGGTCGCCCGAGGGTACGGGATGGCCGGGCGGTTTCAGCGGTGCATAGAAAGCGATGTTCATTGTGCCGGCATACGGTTGACGATTAAGTGATTACGGAAGCCCGAATTGTGAGAGGATTGCCCGAATTCCGACCGGTTGCGTGTCAATAAGGTGCCTGCTTCAAAAAGCCGCATCCTCGACAGCATGCGGCGTTGCGGCTAGATGAATAGGCGATAACCGTTTTCGCTCCTGTTGTGAACGGACAATATACATTGGGTTTGATGACCATCCAGGCAAGAAAGCCAATCATTTCCGATCGTCTCGTGCGGAAATTCCGCCTTGGCTCCGGCTTGGTCGTCTTTTCCTTTGTGATCATGCATCTGGCCAATCATTCCCTCGGGCTCATATCCCTCAGTGCGGCCGAACGTGCGCAGCAATGGTTCATGGCCGTCTGGCGCCATCCCGTCGGAACGCTGCTTCTGTACAGTGCGCTGATCGTCCATATCCTGCTGGTACTGCGGCTTCTCTACATACGTCGGACTCTGATCATGCCGCCCGGTGAGGCGTTCCAGATCGTCACCGGCCTTCTGGTGCCGCTCCTCCTGATCGATCACATCGTCGCCACGCGCGTCGTGCATGTGGTCTACGGCTATCACGATACCTACAGGGCCATCGTCCACACTTTGTGGCTGACATCGCCTACTAGCGGCGTGCGCCAATCCATCCTGTTGGTCATCGTCTGGCTTCATGGCTGTATCGGCGTACATTTCTGGCTTCGCTTTCGGCCCTGGTACATCGCGATTGCTCCGGTTTTGCTGTCCTTCGCCATTGTCCTTCCGGTTCTTGCCCTGCTTGGCTTTGCTGCAATGGGCAAGATCGTCACGCATGACGCCGCCCAACCGGACGAGCGCGGCTATGCTGGCGGCTACTACAGCGACATAAGAAGCTTCGGCGAGACGGGTTCGGTGCCTGGAAGCCAGATGGCCGACACGCTCTGGCCATATCGCGCCGGCTTCTATGGCGCCTTCAGCCTGTCGATCGTCGGTCTCTTCGCTTTCCGTGCGCATCGCCGGCTGCGCGAGCGGCAGTATCAGGTCGCCATCCGCTATCCCGGCGGCGAGGTCGTGCATGCGCCGCGCGGCTTCAGCGTGCTGGAGGCGAGCCGTCTCGGCGGTATTCCGCATTACTCCATCTGCGGCGGCAAGGGGCAGTGTTCGACCTGTCGCGTGCAGATTATCGACGGCGCCGAAAACCTGCCGCCGCCGGAAGCGCTGGAGCAGAAAACGCTGAACCGCATCGGCGCCACGCCGGATGTCCGGCTTGCCTGCCAGTTGCGGCCCTCCGGAAATGTGAGCGTCGTGCCGCTGCTGACGCCGATGGCTGAAGCCGCAATTCCGGTCTATACCCAGGCCGCAAGCCCAGGTCGCGAGCGTGAAATCGTCGTGTTCTTCTGCGATCTTCGCCATTTTACGGCGTTGACTGAATCACGGCTGCCTTTCGACATTGTTTTCCTGCTCAACCGCTATTTTGCTCTGGTCGGGCGTATCGTTGAGGAAAATGGCGGGCGGATGGACAAGTTCATCGGCGATGGCGCCATGGCTCTCTTCGGTCTTCGCGCCACGCCCAAGGAGGCAAATCGTCAGGCGCTGAAGGCGGCTGCCGCGATCGTTCGGGAAATCGACAAGCTCAGTGCAGAATTGGCGGACGAGCTTAGCTCGCCCCTCGAGATCGCGATCGGTCTCCACACCGGTTTGGCAGTGGTCGGCTCTATGGGGTATGGCAGCGTCAAGAACGTGACGGCGATTGGCGATACCGTCAATGTTGCCAGCCGCCTCGAAAGTGTCGCCAAGGAATATAATACCGCGCTCGTTTTCTCCGAGCCCGTCGCTCGCCTATCCGGGATCGATATTAATGGCGTCGAAAGCCGGGAGATCGCCGTTCGCGGACGCGGCGAGCCGCTAAGGGTTTATATCGTCTCGAAAGAGGCGAGCCGCCGCTTTGCCTGATGCTTCAGCGGTTCACACGGTTGCTGCGCGGGATGACCTTCCCGGTTTGCAAGGTGAATGCGGTGGTGTAGGGATGGCGCCTATGTTCGACGGCAAGATCCTCACGAGAAAATACTGGAAACGCGCCTTCCGCAAGAAGCGGGACGCGATTGCGACGCGGCTGTTCGATACGCGTCTCGGCCGAGACATTCTCGTCAGCGCGCTTGGACCGCGCGTCAAAAGTATGACGGTGGATTGCGGTGATCACGTCATGAGCTTTTCGCCGGCCGATTACATCGGTCGCAAGGTTTTCCGCAAGGGACATTTCGAGCGCGATCATGTCGACCGGTTGCTGAGCGTACTGCGCGAGCACGGCCTGTTGCGCAAGGGGTCGGCCCTACTTGAGCTTGGCGGCAATATCGGCACACAGACCTGCTATTTCGCTCTCAGCGGTGTCTATGGCCGCATCGTCAGCGTCGAACCGGATCCGCGGAATTTTCGGCTGCTCTCGGCGAACATAGCCGATAATGGCTTTCAGGCCATCGTGACTGCGGTCAATTGCGCGGCCGGAGATCGGGAAGGACAGCTCGATTTCTACCTAAACCATAAGAACCATGGCAAAAGCAGCGCATTGCGGCAGAGCGCCAGCGATGAGCAGATTTCAGTGCCGGTCCGGCCGGTTGCCGACATTCTCGCGCAAGCAGGTGTCGATCCGGCTGAGATCACCCTAATCTGGATGGATATCGAGGGCTATGAGCCGGTCGCCTGTCGTTCAATGCTGGCGCTGATGACGCGTCAGGTCCCGCTCTACATGGAGTTTACGCCGGCATTCTACGGTAAGGAGCAGGCTAGGGCTTTCGTGGACAACCTCGCCCGCCACTACACCGAATGCCTCGCCTTCTTCGAAGAGCGCGAGCAAGCTATGAAAGTGGCCGATCTGCCGACGGAGGGCGAGCAGTTCGATGTCCTGTTTCTGCGCTGATATGAGATCGTTCCCGCCTTCTGTTTATTAGCGGAAACGCTGCTTCCCTGGCTCTCGCATATTCCAGACGGAAAAGCATGGCGCACCTTTCCCTGGGATGCTCTACCGGCGCCGATAGATGAAATAGCGTCCTTCCTTGACGCTGTCGGGTAGCGGTAAGAGCTGCAGGTCGGCGTGGTCCAGCGGGAGACCGCAGATCGCAAGACCGCCTGCCCTCAGTGTGCCGGCCATGATCTGCGGCAGCCAGGTGAGCGTCACCGCATCCTTATCTTCATAGCCCGTCCCGATATCCGCATGGACAAGCGAAGCTTCCGCGCCAATAAAATTCCTCGCTGTATCCTTGATCTCCCCGAGAATAAGGTTGTCGGCTGAAGGCATGGAGGGGCCATAGGCATTCGCCGCCCGATCGAACGCGATGATGCGCCGGTCGGGGAAAAGCTCGCGCAGATGATCAAACGTGCGGCCATTGCCGAGCCCGAGTTCGAGAACCGGCCCTTCGATCATTCTGACGTCATTGGCGACGGTGTTGAGAATATCGCGCTGGGCGCTCAGGCGGCGAATGAAACTATCCAGGCGGCTCATCGTATCTGTCTTGTCCTTGGCATTTTAGAGCATGATGCCGAAAAGTGTCGGGAGATTTCGGGCGACATTATGCTCTGCTTCCATGGTTTAGGAGCCGATTCAGATTTTAGGGCTTATTAACCTAAGATCATCCGGCTCCAGTGCCCCTTCGGCGCCCGCAGTAGCACGACTGGCGTTGGCGGTCGACCGCCCGCTGGCTTTTCGCGATGTTTGTTGTAGGGATAGACTGTTGAGGTATTGACAAAAGGGGGAACTGTCATGGTTGACTTATCCAACGACGATTTCTTCCACAAGCTGACGGCCTTCACCCGTTTCGAAGGGGTGACAGACAGTACCAACTATCAGCCTCTCCCGGATGATTGGCTGATCGCAGTAGCCGATATCGTTAGCTCGACAAAGGCAATAGCTGCGGGCCGCTACAAATCCGTCAATATGGCCGGTGCCAGTGTGATCTCGGCCATTCTCAACGCATTGGACAAGGGCGACTATCCTTTCGTTTTCGGCGGCGACGGCGCCTTGGTGGCCATCCCGCCGTCAGGTGAAGCACGGGTGCGGCAGGCGCTTGCCGCCGTGCGGACTTGGGTTATCGAAGAATTGCAGCTGGAGCTGCGAACCGCTCTCGTTCCGATGTCGGCAATTCGCAGCGAAGGGTTGGACGTCATGGTCGCGCGCTTCAGCCCGAGCGAACATGTCTCCTACGCCATGTTTTTTGGCGGCGGCACAAGCTGGGCCGAGAGGCAGATGAAGGCAGGGCATTTCATCGTCGAGGCCGCCGCCCCGCAAGCCCGTCCCGATTTGACGGGTCTGTCCTGCCGCTGGAACCCGATCAAGGCGCATAATGGCGAGATCGTCTCCATCATCGCTGTTCCGGGCGACATTGGAAACAGCGCGAAGTTCCAGCTGCTCGTTGCCGACATCATCGCAATCGCAAAGGAGGAGAGCCGTGATGGCCATCCGGTCCCTGTCGAGGGGCCGACGCCGTCGCTGATCTTCGAGGGGGCGGAGATGGAGGCTCGCGCACAGGCGCAGACAGCCGATCGCTGGTGGCGCAAGCTTGCCATCGGCGCTCAGATCGTCCTCATCTACATTCTCGACAGGTTAGGGTTCCGAATGGCGGCCTTCGATGCCAGGATTTATCGCAGCGACCTTGCCGCGAACTCTGATTTTCGCAAGTTCGATGACGGCTTGAAGATGACCATCGATGTCGACGCGGAACGATTGTCGCGCATCGAAGCACGTCTGCGGCAGGCTGAGGCGGAAGGCGTCTGTCGCTATGGCTTGCATCGGCAGGACAGTGCATTGATGACCTGTTTCGTACCAACGCCCCTGATGCGCGATCATATGCATTTCATCGACGGAGCGAGCGGCGGATACGCCATGGCTGCCATGGCAATGCGGGGCAAAAAGCCACCTGAACTTGCCGCCGGCGCGTGACTATACCTGCCCGAGCGTGACAGATATATTTTGTCGGCTATTTTGCCGCCAAAGCAAATTTATCGCTGCGACTGGCGTTTCACCCATTGTTTCAGCGGTATGTGCGCCTTATCTCAATGAGAACAAAACGAGAGTCGATGATTTTGCGGCTGTCATTTTGCAGCGTTTTGTTGCTTCCTGTTTTGGGAGCGCGTGCAGTTGGTTTCTTATGGCGTCAGGGTTAATCCAGTGTCTGGAGCATGCGCCGACGCCTTGAATGATTATTTATTTGATTGAGCCGGGAGATCGGCATCGCAGCAGAGGGCAGTCCGGTGATCTGGCAGGCGCTGTGTTGCCGGAGCGTGCATCGATAAATCAAAGATAGGCTGTGGGGATAATGACTGCTCATTCGACTGTTTCCAATATTCTTCTCGACAAGGTTGCGGAGTGGCTGACGCACGCGGCATTGACTGGCGAAAACTTGGAGACCATCGTGCGCGGGTTCTGCGAGCGTATGGCTGCCACCGGCATGCCCCTCTATCGCGTGCATCTGACCTTTTCGATGCTGCACCCGCTCTATGACGCGCTCGGCTTTACGTGGCGCAGGACTGGTGGATTGACGATAGAGGGCTACCGGCATGCGAATGAACGGCCGGAACGATTCATGCAGAGCCCTTATTATTACCTTTTGTCCAACAATCTTCTGCATTTGCGCCGCCGCATCGATCTGGATGGCGCCGTGGAATTTCCCATCTTCGACGATCTGCGCAAGGAGAAGATCACCGATTATCTTGCCTTCGTGCAGACCTTCGGTGCAGGGTCCATGCAGGGGATGATGGGATCCTGGTCCACCGATGGCATCGGCGGCTTCAGCGAGGACATGATCGGTGCGCTCATGCGCATCCAGAATCATCTGGCCATGGCTGCCAAGATGGCGGTTCTCGGCAAGCTCACCAACAACATGTTGACGACCTATCTCGGCGGCGATGCCGGCAAGCGCGTGCTGAATGGGCAGATCCGTCGCGGCGACGGCGAGACGATCCGCGCGGCGCTCGTTATGGGCGACATGCGGCAGTCCACAGTCTATGCTGAGAAGGAGGGGCGGCAAGCCTATATCGATACGCTCAACGAGTTCTTCGATGCGATCGCCGCGCCGTTCAATCGCAATGGCGGTGAGATCATGAGCTTCCTCGGCGACGGATTTCTGGCCGTTTACCCCTGTGGTCGGCATAAGGACCCGTCGAAGGTTGCTTGCGAAGCGGCGCTTTCCGCCGTCTTCGAAGCTCAGCGCCGCGTTGCCGCGTTGAACGAGGATCGCCGGTCACGTAGCTTGAGCGAGGTGCGATACGGCATCGGCCTTCATGTCGGCAACGTCATGTTCGGCAACGTGGGATTGAAGGACCGGCTGACTTTCTCTGCCTTCGGCGCTGCCGTCAACGAGGTGGAGCGGCTTCAATCGCTGACGAAAAAATATGCGACGGAAGTCGTCGCCAGCCAGGCATTCTCAGGCTACACCGATTGCGAGTGGGGAACGCTCGGGGAGGAAAAGCTGCGGGGCGTGCGCCAGCGCTTTACTGTCGTCTCTCCGAAGGCTGCCACGGCCTCCAGTCGCGTAGCGGAGATCTTTAGCGATGCCGAGACGGATGGCCTCTCCGAAGCAGAGCAGGTCATTCTGCTACACAGGGATGCCAAGAAATTCGAGAGCCGTTTTCAAGTCGAAAAGCATGCCCCGTGACTACCGCCTACGCGGAGTATAACATAAGCCCATATATCACTGGAAAGACGACAGTTTTTTAACGGGGCCCTCACTACTTTGACCAGCTAGACACCCGTTCTGGCCTACGTTAGTGTGCCGTATAAGGCCACAAAGGTCATGTGAGCGGGAAGTAATATGTATGGCGTCAGGGACTGATCTGCTGCGTATCGAGAACCTCGACGTTTCGTTCTCGCTCTATGGGGAAAAGCTGAGCGTCGTCAAGAATGCCAACTTGAGAGTGCTTCCCGGCAAAGTCACTGCACTTGTCGGTGAATCCGGGTCCGGAAAGTCGATTATCAGTCAGTCGATCATGGGCATTCTTCCTGCTGCCGCAGGGGCAACGGGGCGCATTCTGTTTACCGATCCGCTTGATGGCCAGACGACGGACCTTCTCCAACTGCCACGTGACGGTGTTGCCATGCGCCGGTTGCGCGGCGCTCGAATGGCCAAGATCTTCCAGGAGCCGATGACTTCGCTATCGCCGCTGCATACGGTCGGCAATCAGATCAGCGAGGCGCTGCGCATTCATAACCCTGGCACCAGCAGGGCGGAGCAACGCGAGAAGACGGAGGAGATGCTGAGCCTCGTCGGCTTTCAGGATCCCGTCCACACATTCGATATGTATCCGTTCGAGCTTTCAGGCGGGATGCGTCAGCGCGCGATGATCGCCATGGCGCTCATATGCAATCCGGCGCTCTTGATTGCCGACGAGCCGACGACGGCACTCGATGTCACCATTCAGGCACAGATTCTCGGATTGCTGCGCAATCTGCAGCAAAGCTTCAACATGGCGATGCTGCTGATCACTCATGATCTGGGCGTCGTTGCCAACATGGCCGATGAGGTCGTCGTCATCTATCACGGCGAGATCATGGAAGCGGGTCCGGTCGACACGATCTTTCGCAAGCCCCAGCACCGCTATCTGAAGGCGCTCATGGCGGCTGTACCGCATTTCGACATGAAGCCTGGAGAGCGCTTGAAGTCGCTGCGCGACGTTCCAATCAACCTCGGCACCTTCTCCGGCAAGAAAAAGCTGATCGGCAACGGCGCGGCAACAGCCGCCGGTACGACGCCCGAGGTCTTGCTTAGCGTTCGCAACTTGACCAAGACCTATACTTCGAAAGCCGGCGGGCTGTTCGGCAAGCGGAGTGGCACGAAATTCCGCGCGGTGGATGATGTCAGTTTCGAGATCCGCCGCGGCGAATGTCTTGGTCTCGTCGGCGAAAGCGGCTGCGGCAAGACGACGGTGAGCAAGATCCTCATGCGGGCGATCAGGGCCGACAGCGGCTCCGTGAGCTTCGACGATGGCAGCGGCAAGATCGACCTGCTCGCCGCGAGGGACAAGGAATTGATGGATCTGCGCACAAAGATACAGATGGTTTTCCAGGACCCTGTTTCGTCGCTCTCGCCGCGCATGACGGTCCGCAATATCCTAAGCGAGCCCCTGGAAATCCATAGGCATGGCGATAGCGAGGAACGCAAGGAGAAGGTCAAGGCGCTGATGCAGGCGATTGGGCTCGACATGCGCTATCTGAGCCGCTATCCCCACAGCTTCTCGGGCGGCCAGCGCCAGCGCATCGGCATTGCGCGTGCTTTGGCGCTGGGGCCGAAGCTTTTGATCCTCGATGAGCCCGTCTCGGCGCTCGACGTGTCGGTCCAGGCGCAGATCCTCAATTTGCTCAAGGATCTGCAGAAGGAGCTCGGCCTAACCTATCTGTTCATCTCGCACAATCTCGCCGTGGTCGACTATATGGCCGACCGAATTGCCGTCATGGCGCGGGGTCGGATCGTTGAAATCGCGCCGCGTGAGATCATCTTGCGCGAGCCCGTCCACCCCTACACCCGCTCGCTGCTTGCCGCCGTTCCGTTCCCCGATCTTGACCGGCCGTTGAATTTCTCGGCGCTGAATAGCGAGGGGCCTGCAGCCAGGCAGAAATGGGGGCCACAGTTTTCTGAAAGCGGGGATGCAGAGCTCGCCTATGCCGATCTGGGCGGCGGTCATTTCGTTCGCGCACGCCGGGGTGTCGATGCTCAGGAGTTGCGCAAATGGTAACTCGCAGAACCTTTCTTGGCCTGCTGGCCTCGACGGTGCTTCCTTCGCCTCTTGCCGCAGCCGATGTCGACAATGAGCCCCAATATCTCGCCGATTGGCTGAGAGCCGGCCAATTGCCGCATCTCGCCAAGCGCCTGCCGAAATTCCCACGCGTCGTCAACGTTGCCGCCATGGGGCGTGTGCCGGGCCACTATGGCGGTTCGGTGCGCACGATCATCGGCAGCCAGAACGACCTTCGTTTCATGACGATCTACGGTTATGCCCGTCTCGTCGGTTACGACCGAAACCTGACGCTGCAGCCGGATATTCTAGAGTCGTTTTCCTCCGTCGACGACATGGTTTTCACCTTCAAGTTGCGCGAAGGGCATAAATGGTCGGACGGGCAGCCCTTCACTGCCAATGACTTCCGCTACTGGTGGGAAGACGTCATCCTCAACAAAGAGTTGACGCCTGGCGGCGGGGCCTTGGAACTGCGACCGCACGGCAGCCTGCCGCGTTTTGAGGTGCTCGACGAATTGACGGTGCGCTATTCCTGGGATGATCCCAATCCGGGCTTTCTGTCGATTCTTGCCGCCCCGCAGCCGCTGGTTATTGCCGGCCCGGCGCACTACCTTAAGCAGTTCCACAAGAAATACCAGGACAGCATTCGCCTCGCCTCGCTGATGAAGGAAAATCGGGCAAAGAAGTGGCAAGACCTTCATATCAAGATGGGCCGCTCGTACCGGCCTGAAAATCCCAATCTACCGGTCCTCGATCCCTGGAAAAACACGACGGCACCGCCGGCCGAGCAATTCATATTCGAACGTAACCCCTATTTTCATCGCGTTGACGAGAATGGGCGACAGCTCCCCTATATCGACCGTATGATCCTGAGTATCAGCTCGTCGTCGATCATCGCCGCCAAGACCGGTGCGGGAGAGAGCGATCTGCAGGCAACCGGCATCGACTTCAGCGACTATACTTTCCTGAAGGAGGCAGAGAAGCGCTATCCGGTCAAAGTCAATCTGTGGAAATCGGTGCGTGGCTCGCGCGTTGCGCTGTTTCCAAATCTGAACAGTGCCGATCCTGTCTGGAGGGATGTCCTGCGCGATGTCAGGGTGCGCAGGGCCATGTCGCTGGCGATCGACCGCCGCGAGATTAACATGGCCGTCTTCTACGGCCTTGGCACGGAGAGCGCCAATACCGTCCTGCCGGACAGCCCGCTCTTTAAGCCTGAATATGCGTCGGCCTGGATCGCGCACGATCCGGATCGGGCCAATGCTCTTCTCGATGACGCCGGTCTCGCCAGGCGCGACGATGACGGCATCCGTCTGTTGCCGGATGGGCGGCGGATGGAGATCACTGTGGAAACACCGGGTGAAAGCACGCTCGATTCGGACGTCCTAGAACTGGTGACCGATCACTGGCGCAAGGTAGGCATTGCGCTTTTCACCCGCGTCTCGCAACGCGATGTTTTTCAAAGCCGCGCCATGGGCGGCCGCATTCAGATGTCGTTGTGGTTCGGCCTCGACAACGGCGCGCCGACGGCGGACATGACCCCGGCGGAGCTGGCACCGACGACCAACGACCAGATGCAATGGCCGCTCTGGGGCATGTACTACCTCTCGCGTGAGACGAAAGGGGTTGCGCCCGACGTTCCGGAGGCGGCCAAACTCGTCAAGCTGCTTCATGAGTGGGAGGAGGCCGCATCCTCCTTCGAGCGTGCCGAGATCTGGCATAACATGCTGGCGATCTATTCGGACCAGGTCTTCTCCATCGGGCTTGTCAATGGCACGCTGCAGCCGATCGTTCACTCGTCGCGCATGCAGAACGTGCCCGATAAGGCGCTCTACGGCTTCACTCCGACCTGCTATCTCGGGGTTTACATGCCAGACACCTTCTGGATGAAGGAGGATCGTCCCAATGCTTAGATATATCTTCTGGCGCATTGCGGTGATGGTCCCGACGTTGATTGTCATCTCCATGCTGGTCTTTACCATCATCCAGCTCCCGCCGGGCGATTTCTTCGAAAGCCAGATCGCCGAGCTGCGCGCTCAGGGCGAGACCGCTGACCTTCAGAAGATTGAGGAGCTTCGCCACGAATATGGGCTCGACCGGCCGCTTCCGATTCAATATCTCCGTTGGGTCGCCGGCATGCTGCACGGCGATTTCGGCTACTCCTTCGAATATCAGTTGCCGGTGTCGGATGTGGTCGGCGATCGCCTGTGGCTGACTATCTTGGTGTCGGTGACGACGATCATCGTGACGTGGCTGATCGCCTTCCCGATCGGCATCTATTCGGCCACGCATCAATATAGCTGGGGCGACTACGGCCTTACCTTTCTCGGCTTGCTTGGCATCGCCATCCCGAACTTCATGCTGGCGCTGATCCTGATGTATTTCGCCAATGTCTGGTTCGGCGTGTCGGTTGGCCACCTGATGGATCAAAAATATCTGTCGCAACCGATGAGCTGGGAAAAAGCGCGCTCGATCCTGGCGCATCTCTGGATCCCGGTCATCATCGTCGGCACCGCCGGGACGGCCGGGATGATCCGCCGCCTTCGCGCCAACCTGCTCGATGAAATGCCGAAGCAATATGTCGTCACAGCGCACGCCAAGGGCCTGCATCCGCTAAGGGCGCTGGTCAAATACCCGTTGCGTATGGCGTTGAACTTCTTCGTCGCCGATATCGGTTCCATCCTGCCATCGATCATTTCCGGCGCCGAAATCACCGCCATTGTGCTATCGCTTGAGACGACCGGCCCGATGCTGATCCGGGCCTTGCAGAGCCAGGACATGTATCTTGCCGGCTCGTTCCTGATGTTCCTGGCCTTCCTCAATGTCATCGGCGTGTTGATTTCCGATATCGCTCTCGGCTTTCTCGATCCCCGCATCCGCTTGCAAGGCAGGAGTACAAAGTGACCGCACCTCTGCCAAGCCCTGGCGCCCCACTGGAGCATTATGTCTCGAGCGCGGATTTCGATCCGGATCAGTTCGAAGCCATGTCCGCTGGCCAGCAACGCTACTACATGGCCTCGCAAAAGAAGCTGATGTGGTGGAAATTCAAGAAGCACAAGCTCGCGCTCGCATCCGGCATCTTTCTGGCGCTAATGTATGGGATGATCCTGATCGTGGAGTTCGTGGCGCCTTATGGGCTGCACAGCCGTAACGTCGACTATATTCATTCGCCACCGCAGGCGGTTCATTTTTTCGATAAGGGCAACTTCGTCGGGCCGTTCGTCTATGGTCGCAAGATGACACTCGATATCGACACGCTGCGCAGGAACTACACCGACAACACATCGGACGTGCAGCCCATCCGCTTCTTCTGTCGCGGTGATGCCTATCGCTTCTGGGGTCTGGTAGAATCAAACGTCCATCTGGTTTGCCCGGCCATCGGCGGTCAGATGTATCTGCTGGGAACCGACCGGCTCGGCCGTGACGTGCTGTCGCGGATCATCTACGGCGCACGCATATCCCTGACGATCGGGTTGATCGGCATTGCCATCAGCTTCGTGCTCGGGATCGTCATCGGCGGTCTTGCGGGATATCACGGCGGCCTGTTCGACCTGCTTGTTCAGCGCGTGATCGAGATCCTTCAATCGGTACCAAGCCTGCCGTTATGGATGGCGCTAGCCGCGATCATGCCTGTGAGCTGGAGCCCGATCATAGTCTATTTCGGCATTACCATCATTCTCGGTATTCTGGACTGGACGGGTCTTGCGCGTGCAGTTCGCTCCAAGCTTCTATCCCTGCGCGAGGAAGACTATGTGCTTGCCGCGCAGCTGATGGGCGCACCCACAAGGCGCATCATCGGCCGCCATCTTGTGCCGGGGTTCATGTCCTATCTGATCGCTGCGGCGACGACCGCGGTTCCTCGCATGATTCTCGGCGAGACGGCGCTGAGCTTCCTCGGATTGGGTCTGCGCCCGCCGATCACGAGCTGGGGTATTCTGTTGACCGAGGCAAAGGACGTGAGTGTGATCGCCTTCTATCCATGGCTTCTTTTTCCGATGATCCCGGTGATTTTGGTCATTCTGGCGTTCAACTTTTTAGGAGACGGCTTGCGCGATGCCGCCGATCCCTACAAATAGCAGGGTGAATGGCGAAGACAGGATTGCAATTCGAGGAGCGGACGTGGATGTCGTTTGCCGACAGACCGCGTACATGACTTTCATCCCCCAGAGGTTTTGCCCATGAAGCGGCGCTTAGAAGATGCTCGAATCCTAATGTACAGCCACGACACGTTCGGTCTCGGCCATTTGCGGCGATGCCGGACGATCGCACATGCTCTCGTTGAGGATTATCGTGGCCTGAATGTGTTGATTATCTCCGGCGCGACGATCGCCGGCGCTTTTGATTATCGCGCGCGCGTCGATTTCGTAAAAGTGCCGAGCGTCATCAAGCTGCGCGACGGCGAATATACGTCGATGGCGAGCCATGTCGCGCTGCAGGAAACGCTGAAGATGCGGCAGTCGATCATCCGGCACACCGCCGAAACCTTTCAGCCCGACGTCTTCATCGTTGACAAAGAGCCCCTTGGGCTCAAGGGCGAGGTCGAGGAGACGCTGACCTATCTCAAGGCGCGCGGCACGACGCTCGTTCTCGGCATGCGCGATGTCATGGACGCACCGCACCTCTTGGAAGCGGAGTGGAAGAAGAACAACGTCCTGCAGAAGATCGATCAGTTCTACGATCGCGTCTGGGTCTATGGGCCGCCGGATTTCCATGATCCGCTCGTCGGCCTCGACGTGCCGGCTGGCGTGCGGCGGAAGATGGAATTCGTCGGCTTCCTGCAGCGCAGCGTTTCCAAGCTCGGCACGAAGTCCGAACATGTACCCGACGAGGACTACATCCTGGTGACGACGGGTGGTGGTGGCGATGGCGCCGATCTGGTCAGCGATGTCATCGGCGCTTTCGAGCACGACAGCTCGCTGACGCAAAAGACATTGATCGTCCTTGGCCCCTATATGCCGGCCAAGGAGCGCAGTCAGCTGCTGGAACGGGCGGGCAAGATCGACTGTCTGCAGGTGATCGAATTCGACAACAAGATGGAAGAGCTCATCGCCGGCGCTAGGGCTGTCGTTGCCATGGGCGGCTACAACACCTATTGCGAGATCCTGTCCTTCGATAAGCCGGCGCTGATCATTCCACGCACGCGGCCGCGCGAGGAGCAACTGATCCGGGCGCAGCGGGCAAGCGAGCTGGGTCTCGTCGATATGCTGTTGCCGGAGGAATCGGCCGATCCGAAGCAGCTTGCCGCCGCCCTGAAGCGCTTGCCGAACCGCGCGCCTCCTTCTGCAAGCAGCAGCAACATGCGCCTTGAGGGGCTCGTGCATATTTCGCACACGGTCGGCGAGTGGTTCGATGATCGCGAGCGCTATCCGCCGCTGTCGATTGTTGCCGAGTAGTGCAATTCGAGCATAGGCGCGAAGCGATTTTCGCGTTCGGATTTGCGTGAAGACAGCGAGACAGAGTATTGCCGCGGCTCCGTTGAAAACGGAAATGCCTGGGATCTTCGAGACCTTTTGATGCGAAAGAAAATACTGGTAGTCCTCAAGGGCTATCCCCGCCTGTCGGAAACCTTTATCGCGCAAGAGCTGCTCGGCCTGGAAAGGGCCGGATTTGATCTGACGCTGATTTCGATGCGAAAGCCGACGGACAAGAAGCGCCATCCGGTTCACGACGAGATCAAGGCGCGCGTGGTCTATCTGCCTGAGTATCTGCACAACGAACCGCTGAGAGTTCTGCGCGCTTTCTTTGCCAGCATCGGCAAGCCCGGCTTCTGGCCGCTCTTGAAGCAATTCTGGGCCGACTTGAAGCGGGACGTTACTCCGAACCGCGTTCGACGTTTCGGCCAGGCCCTAGTGCTGGCGCATGAATGGCCCGACGGCGGTGAATGGCTACATGCGCACTTCATCCATACGCCGGCCTCCGTGACCGCCTATGCCAGCACCATGACCGGCATTCCCTGGACGTGCTCGGCGCATGCCAAGGATATCTGGACCTCGCCGGACTGGGAGCTTTCGGAAAAGCTCGGCCGCGCCCGTTGGGCGGTCACCTGCACGCGCAGCGGTTTCGAGCATATGCGCGATCTGACCGACATGCGTGACAACGTGTATCTGAGCTATCATGGCCTCGATCTCGATCGCTTCGGCCCCTTCGCAGGCGAGCATTCCAATCGTGACGGTATGGATGTGGCCGACCCCGTTTTCATCCTCAGCGTCGGGCGCGCTGTGGAGAAGAAGGGATATGACGTATTGTTGAGGGCGCTGGCTCTGCTGCCAGGTGATCTCCATTGGCGTTTCACCCATATTGGCGGTGGCGATGGGCTGGCAAAGTTGAAGGCGCTTGCCGAAACACTCGGCATTGGCGACCGCATCGCCTGGAAGGGTGCCTTGGCGCAGGAAGAGGTGCTGGCGCATTACCGTCAGGCGGATATTTTTGCACTCGCCTGCCGCGTTGCCGCAGATGGCGATAGGGACGGCCTGCCGAACGTGCTCGTCGAGGCTTCCAGCCAGCGTCTCGTGTGCATCTCCACCAATATTTCGGGCGTTCCAGAGCTGCTCGAAGACGGAGAGAACGGTCTCGTCGTTCCCCCGGAGGACCCCCAGGCGCTTGCGGCAGGGCTGGAATCAGCGATCCGCAATCCGATGCTGCGCCACAGGCTTGGAGATGCGGCGGAAAGGCGGGTGCGCGAGCATTTCGATCATCACGCCAGCATTCGGCAATTGACGCGGCTGTTCGAAGATCAGTGGCAGAAGGAAGACCAATGGCGGAAATCCGCATGACGTCAGCAGACATCCGTCCCTTGCGCATATTCTTCTATGTTCAGCATCTGCTCGGAATTGGCCATCTTGCAAGAGCCAGCCGCATTGCTAGCGCCATGACCGCGGATGGCTGCCAGGTAACTGTCGTTACCGGCGGCATCCCGGTGAATGGCTTTCCAGGTAGCGATGTGACCTCGGTTACGCTGCCGGCGGTGGTCGCCAGCAGTTCCGGTTTTTCCGGGCTCGCCGATCAATCCGGCAACCCAGTCGATGAAGCGTTCCTAACACAGCGCCGCGAGCGTCTGCTTGAGGCGTTTCGGCACGCAGCGCCGGACGTTGTCGTCATAGAAGCATTTCCCTTCGGGCGCCGGCAGATGCGTTTTGAGCTGCTGCCCTTGCTGGACGCGGTTGCCAAGGCTGATCCGAAGCCTCGGCTTTATTCGTCGGTGCGCGATATCCTGCAGCAGCAGAAGAAGCCGGGACGCGACGAGGAGACGGTAGGGCTGCTGCGCGATCATTTCGATGGCGTTCTCGTCCACGGGGATCCCCACTTCATCCGGCTGGAAGAAACATTTCCTCTGACCGGTTCTATCGCCGATAAGATCGCCTACACCGGGCTTGTGGCACCTGCGCTGCCTCCCGAGCCTGTCGAGACCTTCGATATTGTCGTTTCCGCCGGCGGCGGTGCCGTCGGCCGCGATCTTATCCGCGCCTCGCTTGAGGCGGCGAGCCGAGTGGCGACCTCGCGTCGCTGGCTGCTCGTCACCGGCCCGAACCTGCCCGAACAGGATTTTGCGGATTTGACCAAGGATGCACCCGGTAATGTTGAAATCGTGCGCTTCCGCAAGGATTTCCCTTCATTGCTGAGAGGGGCGGAGCTGTCGATTTCCCAAGCCGGTTACAACACGGTTGGCGATCTCCTTGTCACAGGTTGCCGCGCCATTCTGGTGCCGTTCACCGCCGGCGGGGAGACCGAGCAGTCCGTGAGGGCTGAGCGGCTTGAGAAGCTTGGTCTTGCGCAGGCGCTACCCGAGGCCGGACTGACCACGGATCTGCTGGTCAAGGCGGTTGAGACGGCCTTGTCGCGGCCCAAGCCTGGCAGCGCTGATATCGACCTCGGTGGCGCGGCCAGGACCTCGGCTATCATTCGCCAGATCGCGTGAGCGCCGAGATGGCGCAATGATCGATATATCCTGCCGTTTTATGTTCCTGGATTCCTGCAATCTTGTGATATAAATCGAAAAATCGATGAATCGGGGGAGCGTGGACGAAAGACCGGGCAGCGTCCCTTTTCACAATGGGGCCACGCATCCGCAACAAGCTCATCCTGCATTTCTGTAACATCGGTGCCGGCATCTCGCCGGCGCTGGGCGATTGAATCTGAAAGCCTGCAATAAGCGATGGAAAAAAGCCTAGCGCGTTACATTTGGTCGAATACCCGGCTGGAGCAGATTTGGATACTGCTTGTTGTCGCCGCTTCGATGATTCCGTACTTCCTGTCGTTCGACCTGCCGAAGCAGATCGTCAATGGACCCATTCAGGGTAAGGGCTTCGAGCATCCAGGCGACACGCAGACCTTCATGCATATTGCCTTCGACGTACCGTTGATCGGTCATATCGAAGTGTTCCATGGATTCCAGCTCACCCGCATGTGGATGCTGGTGGCGCTGAGCCTTGTGTTTCTGGCGCTTGTCGTGCTCAACGGCCTCTTCAAGCTCTATATCAACACCTACAAGGGCCGGCTTGGCGAACGCATGCTGCGCCGCATCCGTTTCGAGCTGATTGATCGGGTGCTGCGGTTTCCGCCGGCGCATTTCAAGCGGGTGAAGCCTGCCGAGATTGCAACGATGATCAAAGACGAGGTGGAGCCGATGGGCGGTTTCACCGGCGATGCCTTCGTGCAGCCAGCGCTCCTGGGTGGCCAAGCGGTGACGGCCCTCATCTTCATCATCATGCAGAATTTCTGGCTGGGCATGATTGCCGCAGCCATCGTCGCAGTGCAGGCGGTCGTCATTCCGCGCATGCGCAAGCGCCTTTTGGAGCTCGGTCGTCAGCGACAGCTGACGGCGCGCGAGCTTTCCGGGCGCGTCGGCGAGATTGTTGACGGGATCGGCACGATCCATGCGAACGACACGACGAACCTGGAGCGCGCGGATATCGCGCATCGCCTGGGACTGATCTTTTCGATCCGCTACGATCTTTACCAATGGAAGTTCATGGTGAAATTCATCAACAACTTCCTCGCGCAGGTCACACCGTTCCTGTTCTATCTGGTCGGCGGCTTCCTGGCCCTGCAGGGTCGGCTGGATATTGGTCAGCTCGTTGCCGTCATCAATGCCTACAAGGATCTACCCGGTCCTCTCAAGGAACTGATCGACTGGGATCAGTCACGCCAGGATGTACAGGTGAAATATAATCAGGTTGTCGAGCAATTCAGCGTCGACAATCTGATCGACCCGAAGATCCAGGTCGTCTCGCCGGCCCCGGCCGGCCGCATTACCCATTCGCTTCTTGCGACCAATGTGACTGTCGTCGACGACAGCGGCGCGCGCGTACTCGATCACGTATCCGTCGAAATCCAGCCCGGAGAAAAGGTTGCGATCGTCGGCGACAGCGGTGCCGGTGGCGAATATCTGGCTGAAGCCTTCGGCCGACTAGTCTGGCCGGACAGCGGCCGTGTTTCGATTGATGGACGTGACATATTGGAGCTGCCGGAGTCGCTGACCGGGCGGCGGATCGCCTATGCCTCATCCGAGACCTTCTTCTTCCACGGTACGTTGCGCAGCAATCTGCTCTATGGTCTCAAGCACGCGCCACTTATTCCCCCCGCCTATAGTGAGGAGGAGGCGACCAAAGCCAAGTGGCAGATGAACGAGGCGCGGCGAGCTGCCAATCCGGAACTCGATCTCAATGGCGACTGGGTCGACTACGCCGCTGCGGGAGCGAGCGGCCCGGAAGATATCTATTCAGTGATCCGCCCTGTTCTCGATGCCGTGGCGATGTCTCAGGATATTTTCGACATGGCGTTGCGCTCGAATGTCGACACCGCATCACACCAGGATCTGACGTCACGCATTGTGGAACTGCGACAGGCATTGCGGGAGCGGCTGCAGGAAGAAAAGCTCGAAGATCTCGTCGTTCCCTTCCAGTTCGACGCCTATAATCTGCAGGCGACCGTCGGCGAAAATCTGCTGTTCGGCACCTTGAAGCGGCCGCAGATGACCAACCGCAAGCTGGCAGCACATCCATATTTCCGGCAACTGTTCGCAGAAACCGGGCTGATCTCCGATCTCTATGACATGGGCCTGGAGATTGCGGAAAACGCCGTCGAGCTCTTCACGGACTTGCCGCCGGATCATCCGTTCTTTCAGCAACTGACCTTCATGACGGCGGAGGACATACCGACCTATGAGGCGCTGCTACAGAAGCTGAATGGCAAGGGCTACGAGGCGGCGACCGACGACGAGAGATCGGCGATTATCCGGTTGAGCTTTTCCTACATCGAGCCCCGCCACCGTTTCGGTCTCCTGACGCAGATGCTCATGGAGAAGATCGTGCAGGCGCGCGCGAAATTCTATGAGAACATTCCCGCCGATCTTGCCAGCGTCATCGAGCGTTACGATCCCGAGCGCTTCACGGCATCGGCGACCCTGATGGACAATGTTCTGTTCGGGCGTATCGCGCATCAGCAGGCCAATGCCCCCGAGCGCATCCATCAGATCATGTTCGATGTCTTCGGGCGTCTCGGCATGCATGATGGCGTCCTGTCGATCGGCCTGGATTTCGACGTCGGTTCAGGCGGCAAGCGCCTGACGAACGTGCAGCGGCAGAAGCTCAATCTGGGCCGCGCGCTGTTGAAGCGGGCGGATTACATCATCTGCAATCGCCCCCTGCCAGCGCTTGATCATCGTGTTCAGGATCAGATTGCGAGAGCTATACTGGGGGATCTCGATAGCGCGGGCTACGCGCCGGCCATAATCTGGGTCCTGTCCAACCCGAGTTTTGCCGAGCTGTTCGACCGCGTATTGGTATTCGATCACGGCAACCTTGTCGAAAGCGGTTCAACGACCGATCTTTTAGAGAAAAACGGTATGTTCAAAGAACTGTTATCGTAATATCCTATCTCGACAGTGGCGTCTGGGGCCGAACACTGGGGGTTTGAAGCTCATGCTTCTGAAAGATGAAGTTGAAATGCTGAAGCGGGTGCCGATTTTTTCGCGCATCGCACCGGCGAAGTTGAAACTTTTGGCGTTTACGTCGGATCGCGTCAGCTACAATGCTGGACAGACCCTGTTTCATCAGGGCGATCAAGGCGATGCCGCCTATGTTGTTCTTTCAGGAACCGCTGATATTCTCGTCGACAGCCCTTCCGGCGAGATCAAGGTTGCCGAGGTCGATCTCAACTCCATCGTTGGTGAAATCGCCATTCTTTGCGACGTCTCCCGTACCGCGACCGTAAAGGCGACCTCAAGGCTTGAAGCCCTGAAGATCAGCAAGGAACACTTCCTGAAATTGCTCAGCGACTTTCCGGAAATGGCCGTCGAGATCATGCGCGTTCTCGCCGATCGTCTGAACCATACCACCTCAGAACTCACGGCCGTTCGCAGCCGTCTGAGCCAACCGCAGCCGATGTCCACGCATTGATATCGAGAGGTTGTTAGGCGCTTGTGCCTTCGAGCGGCAGGCGCCTCATTGCGAGATGGTGCACTCAATTCCGAAATATGCGCGGCCTGAATTTGAGCGGCGATTCCTACTTGGCGACATTCCCGATCTTTCCGACAGGAGATTTCGACTGATCGAAGATCTCTATTTCGATGGCACGAGACTACGCCTGCGCAAGATCACGAGCCGGGATCGGGACACACAGTACAAGCTGTGCAAAAAGTACCCGAGCGAGGGCGACGAGCCGCTCGCAATCGTCAATATTTACCTGACGGCACGGGAACATGATTTGTTCTCAGCGCTGCCCGCTAAAGGCTTGCGGAAGAAACGATACGACGTCATTCCCTCCGCATTCTGCATCGATGTCTTCGAAGATCATCTTGCCGGCTTGGCTTTAGGTGAACTCGAATTGCAGTCGGCCATTGCGCTCGAAACCTTCATACTCCCGCCCTGGGTCGGGCGCGACGTCTCGCGCGACCCGTTCTTCGCCGGCGGCAATCTTGCATCCATCGATGCCGGGCAATTGGCGGCGAAATTGCTATCGCTTCAGTCTCTCGCCTGCTAGCTCGCACTTCAAATCAATCCGCGCCGCGCGAGATTGCGCATCAGGTGCGAAGTGCCGAAAGTCCATGGTAGGCATTCGGTCGACAACAACACGCGGTTTCGCAACGCGCCGAGCCTGTCGTTGGAGATGGTGACGATGTCACCGACCTTATGGGTAAAACCCTGCCCAGGGGTGTCGCGATCTTCCACCGGCGCGAAAAGCGTTCCCATAAACAGCACGAGACCATCGGGATATTGGTGATGGCGGCCGATGGTCTGGGAGACGAGATCGAGCGGATCGCGGCTGATTTCCTTCATCGACGAGCGGCCATGCAGCACATAGCCGTCCTCGCCTTCGACCTTCAGGTCGAGATCGGCATTGCGGACATCGTCTAGACCGTAAGTCTCATCGAACAGACGGATGAAGGGACCGATCGAGCAGGAGGCGTTGTTGTCCTTGGCCTTGCCGAGCAGCAGGGCAGAGCGTCCCTCGACATCGCGCAGGTTGACGTCATTGCCAAGCGTTGCGCCTCTGACTCGCCCCCGGCTATCGACTGCCAGGACGATTTCCGGCTCCGGATTGTTCCATTTCGAGATCGGGTGCAAGCCGACATCCGCGCCTGGTCCCATTGAGGACATCACCTGTGATTTGGAGAAGACCTCCGCATCGGGCCCGATACCGACTTCGAGATATTGCGACCAGACACCTTCTTCGATCAGCGCGGCTTTGACCTTGGTGGCCTCAGGCGAGCCGGCCTTGAGGTTGCGCAGGCTGTCGCCGATCAGGGCGGTCACCTTGCCGCGGATCGCTTCTGCAAGATCCGGATTACCGGCCGCACGCTCCTCGATGACGCGTTCAAGCATCGAGCGGGCGAAGGTCACGCCGCAAGCCTTGATCGCCTGAAGATCGATCGGCGCGAGAAGATGGATTGCCGAGCGATCGGGCTTGGCTGCGAGAAGAGTCTTGAGGCTACCGACCGCTTCGCCTTTCTGAGCGCGGACAAACGCAACCGGATCGTCCATCTCGAGAAGATCGCGCATGGTCGGCGCTTGTTTCGAGGTGATGTCATGGAGTGTGCCGTCGCGGACGGTGACGAGGGCAGGGCCTTCAGCGTCCGGACGCCAAATGCGACCGACGAATGTTCCTGTGGTGAATGTATCCGAGCTGGCCATGTCGTTCGTCTCCTCCAAACCGCGAGTGTTTTTAACGCAGTCGATCATGCCTTGTCATCGTCTTTCGATGTGTCATTCATTGCGTTTCGTATTTCCTTTTCCCTCGTGTGACCAAAAGCGTAAGGCCCCGCGGCAACACCGCGAGGCCTTTTGGGCCGCAAGCCGGGAGAGAGTGGCTTCAGGCGGCCTGAACCTTGCGATTGCCGCGTGCCCATTCCGGCAGCCATTCGCCATGGGCTGCCAGCAGCTCATCGACCAGCGACCAGATCTCGTCGAGATCGAGCTCGGCTGCCGTATGCGGGTCCATCATTGCGGCGTGGTAGATGTGCTCGCGATTTTCCGTCAACAGGGCCTTTACCGTCAGCTCCTGCACGTTGATGTTGGTGCGGATGAGGGCTGTCAGCTGCGGTGGCAGGTCGCCGATATAGGTTGGTTGAATGCCTGATGCATCGACAAGGCACGGCACTTCGGCAGCGCAATTGCTAGGCAGTGATGTAATGCAGCCATTGTTGCGGACGTTGCCATAGATGACGGAGGGTTCGCCGGTCCAGACGGAATTGATGATCGAAGACGCATATTCCTTCGATTGCTTGACCTCGATCTTCTCTGCCGTGCGATACTCTTCCGCCTGGTTCTTCCAGCGAGCTACCTGCTCGATGCAGCGCTTCGGATATTCATCGAGCGGAATGCCGAACTTCTCGATCAGATCCTCGCGGCCTTCCTTGATGAAGTAGGGCGTATATTCGGCGAAATGCTCGGAGCTCTCGGTGACGAAATAGCCGAGGCGGGTCAACATCTCGTAACGCACCTTGTTCGGGCAGCGTGGGTTCCAGCCCGGCTTCGGCGCGCGTCCTTCTCGGTAGGCACGGACGAGATCAGGATAGAGGTTGCGGTAGGAACCATCCGGCTGACGATGCTCGAAGGCGAGGTAGAAGGCCATGTGGTTGATACCGGCCGAACGATAGCGGATCTCGTCATAGGGAATGTCGAGATCATGCGCCAGTTCCATGGCCGTTCCCTGCACGGAATGGCAAAGACCGACCTGCTTGATCGTGGGGTATTTCTCGCCAATCGCCCAGGTGTTAATGGCCATCGGGTTCACATATTGCAGCATGATCGCATTCGGGCAGACGGCGAGCATGTCCTCGCATATCTTCCACAGATGCGGAACCGTGCGCAGGCCGCGCATGATGCCACCGACGCCGAGCGTGTCGGCAATCGTCTGGCGAAGACCATACTTCTTCGGAACCTCGAAGTCCGTTACGGTGCAGGGTTCGTATCCGCCGATCTGGAAGGCGACGACGACGAAGTGGGCGCCATCGAGCGCCTTACGCTGATCGGTGAAAGTCTCGACCGTCGCTGGAGCGCCGAGTGTCGAAGCGAGCTTGCGCGCGACGATGGCGCTCTCTTCCAGCCGCTGCGGATTGATATCCATCAGTGCGATTCGTGCATTGGCAAGTGCCGGGCGCTGTAGGACGTCGCCGATAATGTTCTTCATGAAGACGGTCGAGCCGGCACCGATGAAGGTGATCTTGGGAGTGCGTGTCATTTCAAAATCTCCTGGATGCTATGAAGCTACCTCGAACGCCGCTCTGACGAGGCGTTCGGTGTAGGCGGTCTTGGGATGGGATAGAACTTCGTCGACCGGCCCTTCTTCCATGATCCTGCCGTGCTGCATGACGATCACGCGATGGCAGAGGGCGCGGACGACCTTGAGGTCGTGCGAGATAAAGAGATAGCTCAGGCCGCGCTCGTCCTGCAGCTTGCGCAGAAGATCGATGATCTGAGCCTGAACGGAGAGATCGAGCGCCGAGGTCGGCTCGTCGAGCAGAATGAATTCCGGCTCGAGCGCGATGGCGCGGGCAATCGCGATGCGCTGACGCTGGCCGCCTGAAAATTCGTGCGGGAAGCGTGAGAGGATATTGGCGGGCATGCCGGCACTGACGAGTGCGTCCTGCACGCGTTCCAGCCGCTCGGCTTTGTTGGCGCCGATATTGTTGACCACCAACCCCTCGGAAATGATCTGGCCGATGGTCATGCGCGGATTGAGCGACGAGAACGGATCCTGAAAGACGATTTGCATACGGGACCGCAAAGGCCGCATCTCGGCGCGAGATCTGCCGTGTATCGCTTGCCCGTCGAAGAAGATCTCGCCGCTATCGGCATCAATCAAGCGCAGAAGCGCCTGGCCGAAGGTGGTCTTGCCGGATCCGGATTCACCGACCAGCCCGAGCGTTTCATGACGGCGCAATTCCAGATTCAGGCCATTGACAGCGACAAGCTCGCGCATATCCGGCTTAAAGAAGCTTCCATGCCGCAGCATGAAAGCAACCTTGACGGATTTTCCTTCGAGCACGGTATCGCAATTCGGCGGCAGTGGTTTTGCCCGGCCGCGCGGCTCCGACGACAGGAGATGCTTCGTGTAGGGGTGCTGCGGATGAGCAAACAAGGCTTCCGTCGTATTGTGCTCGCGCATTTCTCCATGCTGCATCACGTAGACGTAGTCAGAGAACTGGCGCACGACGGTCAGGTCGTGGGTGATGAGGATCACCGCCATGCCAAGCTGCTTTTGCAGGTCGCGGATGAGGTTCAGGATCTGTGCCTGCACGGTCACGTCGAGCGCCGTCGTCGGCTCGTCGGCGATCAGCACGTCCGGATCGTTGGCAAGCGCCATGGCGATCATCACGCGCTGGCGCTGACCGCCGGAGAGCTGATGCGGATATTGCTTCAGCCGCGCTTCCGGGTCGGGGATCTGCACCTGCTTCAGCAAGTCGAGAGCCCGTTTCTCAGCGTCCCGGCGGCTGACCTTGCGATGAACCCGAATCGCCTCGACGATCTGGCTGCCGATGGTATAGATCGGGTTAAGCGAACTCATCGGCTCCTGGAAAATCATCGAGATGCGGTCGCCGCGCAGCTGTCGGCGCGCCCGCTCCGAGAATTTCAGGACATTCTTGCCATCATAATGAACAGTGGATTTGTCCGAAACCACCGCGCGCTTGGTCAAAAGCCCCATCACCGTACGGGCCGTCACCGACTTTCCCGAGCCGGACTCGCCAACGATGGCGATGGTTTCGCCGCGATAGAGCTGGAAGGAGATGTCCTTGACGGCATCGACCATGCCGTCCTCGACCTTGAATTTGACGGCGATATTGCGGGCATCGATAACAGGCGCGATGGCCCTTTCGCCGGCATCGAAGCGAAGGTCTGGAGCGAAGGGATTGACGAGTGCGAGAGCCATATCCGTTCTCCTCTCAATAGGGATCGATCGCGTCGCGCAGTCCGTCGCCGAGTGCATTGAAGGCGAAGACGGTGACGAGGACGAAGGCGACGGGCGACAAAATCCAGGGGTAGGAACCGATGACCGAATAGGTCGACGTATCCTGCAACATCAGACCCCAGGAGATCAGCGGCGGCTTGACGGCAAAGCCGAGGAAACCCAGGAAGGATTCGAGCAGAACCACGCTCGGGATCGCAAGCGTCACGGCGACGATGACGTGGCTCATGACGTTCGGGAATATGTGCTGCAGGATGATACGCCGGTCGGTGGCCCCGATCGCCATCGCTGCTCGCACATAGTCGATCCTTGCCAATGCCAGTGTCTTGCCGCGAACCTCGCGTGACATCTGCGCCCAGCCGAGTGCAGACATGACGATGATGACGAAGGCAAGGAAGACATTGGTCGGCGCGGTCACGGGGATCAGCGAAGTCAAGGCCAGATAAAGCGGCACTTGCGGGAAGGCGAGAACGACCTCGACAAAGCGCTGGATCCAGGTATCGAGCACGCCGCCGAAATAGCCGGAGATCATGCCGATGCTGGTGCCGACAATCGTCACGATGGCGACGACCGTGAGAGCGATCATCAGCGAAATGCGAGAGCCGTATATGGCACGTGACAGCACGTCGCGACCGAACTTGTCGGTACCGAGGAAATGCACCGGACCGCCATCGGTCGTGCCGAACAGATGCCGGTTGCCGGGGATCAGGCCGAACAAATAGTAGGGATCGCCTTTGACGAACAAGCCGAGCAGGCGGGGATGATCGTAGTCTGGACCGACGATGGGCTGGAACGTGACGGGATCGAGATCGGTGGTTTCGACCAGTGCGTAGACGCGGGGCTGGAAGACGATATTGCCGTCCTTGCCGTGAAAGCTGATAATTTGCGGCGGCGCGAAGCCGGTGTCGGTCGCCTTGGGGTCAAGTGGCGCGACGAATTCGGCGAACACTGCCATTAGCAACAGCAGCACGACGAGGATAAGGCCGCTCATGCCCGTCCAGGAACGCTTCAGGCGTCGCCAGACCAGTGCGATGTAACTTTCGCCACCGCCTTTGTGTTTGACCTTTTCTTCCGGCACAGGTGGGGAGTTGCTGAAGGCGAGCATTAGTGGATCCCTCCCTGTTGACGCACGCGCGGATCGAGCAGGGCAAGCAGCATGTCGGCGATGATATTGCCGATGATGAGGGTTGCCGAAAGCACCATCATGAAGGTTGCCGTGACATAGACGTCGCCGACCGCCATGGAGCCGACGATGGCCGGCCCGACTGTCGGCAGCGAGAAGATGATTGCGGTCTCGATTTCCCCGGTCAGCATGTAGGGAAGCACGACGCCCTGATACATGATCAGCGGATGCAGGGCATTCGGCACGGCATGGCGCATGACGACGGCGCCGCCGGAAAGACCTTTTGCCCGTGCGGTTTCGACATATTGAGCGTTCAGCGTGTCGAGAAGATTGCCGCGCATGACGCGCATATTATAAGCGAGGCCGCCGAAGGTGGCGATCGCAACGACCGGCCAGACATGCTTGACCAGATCGACGAACTTCGCCCACGACCAAGGCGCTCCACCATATTGCGGCGAGAAGAAACTGCCGATCTCCGAGACGTTGAGCTGGAAGACAAGGATATAGACGATAATCAGCGCCATCAGGAAGCGTGGCACCGTCATGCCGAGAAAGGAGACGCCGGCCAGCAGATTGTCGACCCAGCTATATTGGCGCGTCGCCGCCCATATGCCGAAACCTATGCCGAGAATGGATGCGAATATGTGGCACACCAGCGCCAGCGCCAGCGTTCGTGGCAGGCGCTCGCCGACGACATCGGCAACCGGCTTGTTGTAGACCATGCTGTAGCCGAAATCGCCTTTGGTGACGATGCCGCCGACCCAGTTGAAATATTGAACGATCATCGGCTTATCGAGACCATGTTCCTTTCGATAGGCCTGCGCCTGGGCATCAGCCTGTTCGAAGGATGCGCCGCCCTGGTTCATCAACTGCGAGCGGATGTAATCGGCATAGTCGCCCGGCGGCGCCTGAATGATGGCGAAAGTCACCACGCTCAGGATGAAGAGCACGGGGATTGCTGAGGCTATGCGAACGAGCAGGAATCGTAACATGGGACGGTTCGCTTCTCTTTGATGCTGTCGGCACTCCCGCTCCTTGCGGAGGATGTGCGCCAGCGGTTCATTTTACCCGGCGATAGCTGATCGCTGGATGTCTCGGGTCCCATGGCAGACGGCATCATGCCGGCCGCCATGGGGTCTCGTGCGGTCTTACTTGATCGGACCGGCGCTGCCCGGGGCACCCGGAAGCTGGTCGGCGAAGAGCTCGTATTTGCCCTGCTTGTCGGCCGCGACCCACAGACGCTCGCGCAGGACTGAGTCCTCTGCCCAGTTGAACAGGAAGATCGGCGTACCCGGAGGAACGTTGGAGAAGCGCTTGTTAATAATCAGCGCACCCGGATATTCGGTCAGGCCGATATTGTAGAGGTTCTCGGTCGACACCTTCTGGAACTGCTTCATCAGAGCCACACGCTCTTCGCTTTTCTGCGACTGCGTGAACTTGTTGACGATCTCGACCATATCCTTTTCGAATGGCATCAGATCGACTTTGCCGTCCGAACCGGCGCGATGGTTCCAGCTCGTGCGCGGACCGACCGGAGCGAGCTGCTCGGTGTTCTGCACTACGGAAGCAAGTTCCGTGGTGTTGCGCCGCACCATCCAGTCGAAGCGGCCACTGTAGTTGGCATCGTCGCGCTGGTTGCCGTCGAGGGCGTTGATGACGACGCGCAGCCCGAGCTTCTCCATCTGGGCGATTACCCCCTCGGCAAGGCTCTTGTCCGTCGTATAGCCGCTGTTGACCAGCAGGGTAATCTCGACATCCTTGCCGCCGTTGACGCTGGCCGGGTAATTGACGATGCCGTCGCCATCGGTGTCCTTGAGGCCGGCCTTAGCCAATTCGGCTTTGGCCGCTGCAAGATCGAATGGATAGTAGACCGTGGAGTTGCGGTCATAGAAGGTGCTGCCTGAAGACAGCCCGCCCGGATAGATCGCGGTGAACGGCCCCTTGACCAGAGATTCGCCAAGCGCCTTGCGGTCGAGCGCCATGGTGACGGCCTTGCGGAAATGCTCGTTGCGATTCAGGTCCCTGACGGCCTGGCCGCGCGCATCCGGACTGCCCCAGCCGTTGGCCGAGAAATTCATCTGCAGATTATAGCCGATGAGACGCGGGCCGAAAGCGAGACGGGCCGGCGCTTCCGACTGCGCGGCGCGCTTCAGCGAAGCAACGAAGTTTTCCGGCTGCTCGAGGTTGGAGAAGTCCCCCGAGCCGGCAACGGCTTGCACGTCACGGTCTGCCCAGGTCGAGAGCTTATAGTGCAGCTCGTTGAGGTAAGGCAGCTGATTGCCCTTCTCATCGACCTTCCAGTAATAGGGGTTGCGGCGCATGACGATGATGTCGTCGGAGCGATATTCGACCGGCACCCAGGCGCCCATGACAGGCATGTTCATGAATTCCGGCGGGAAGGCGTTCTTGAACTGCTCATAGGTGTTCTTCGAATATTTCGGGTGCTGCGGCTTCAGGATATGTGAAGGGCCGGGGCAGAAGGTGCCGTAGGCCATGGCATAGAGATACTGCCTCGGAAACGCATCCTTGAAGGTCCATTCGACGGTGTAGTCGTCGATCTTCTTCAGCGTCGTGCCGGCCCCGAACGTCTCGGGGCTCGCGCCGTTCAAGGGTGAGACGTTGTGATCGTTGACCTCGTCGTCCCAGTAGAACATCAGGTCGTCGGCATTGAAGGGCACGCCGTCGGACCACTTCGCGCCTTCGATCAGGTGCATGGTGAGCTTGTGGCCGTCCGCAGACCAATCCCAGCTCTTGGCGAGGTTCGGCAGCGGCTCGGTATCCTTAGCCTCGACCTGGAAAAGCGGCGCTGTGCGCGTCAGGCATTCGGAAAGGCCGATGTCGATGCCGCCCCAGCCCTGGCTCTGACCGCCCGTGTAATTCCAGCCTTCCGGACGGCCGCCGATGACATGGCGCAGCGTGTCGCCATAGACGCCGATGCCGTCGGGCATGTTGCCGGTCTTAAAGACAAGCGGTTCCTTCGGGAGGCGATCCTTGACGGCCGGCAGCTTGCCGGTCTTGACGAACTTGTCTGTGACCCAGGAAGGCTCGTGGTAGTCTGGCAGCGCCTTGAACTCCAGGATGGAGCTGCGCTCGACATATTTGATCTTGCCTTCTGCGGGGAAGACCGGTGGAACGGGTGGCACTGTCGGCTCGGCCGCATGAGCGGTGATCGCGATTGCGGACGTGGCAATCGTCAACGCGGCGAGAAGGCCGATCGGTCGAAAATGTCTCATCTTGTTCTCTCTCCCAAATTCGCGAGCGTCCCGTTCGAGGCCTCGCGTTCCTCCCTTGAAACGAAAGATGGTCGGTTGAGGCGGGATATCCCCTTAAGACCCCGCCTCAATACCTTATCTTTCGGCCTGCATGTTCACTAGCCTGCCTGCTTCACAGCGGCCTTTTCCGCGCGCAGCTCCTCGATCGAGCGGACATTGCGACTCGCTGCGCCCTTCCAGTCGCGCGTCTTGACCTTGCTGCGCGACAGGCGATCCTTGGCGTCCGCCACTGCATGAGCGTATTGCGGCAGCCAACGTGCCTCAGCGACGACCATTTCGTCGACCATCTGCCAAACCTCCTCCGGTGTGGCGACGGCGCCGACCAGCGGGTCGTGCAGGACGGCGAGCTTCAAGAGGTCGATATCGCCGCTGATGGCGGCATGGACCGACATGCGCTGAACATTGATTGAGGAAATGCAGGTGGCGGCACATGCCTCGGGCAGAGTAATGCCGGCCACCATGTTGATGCCGAAACGATCGACGAAGCCGGGGGATTCGATGACGGCATCGGCGGGCAGATTGGTGATGACGCCATTGTTCTTGACGTTGAAATGGCCGCGATAGACGCGGTTGGTTTCGAGTGCCTCCAGTATGTGGCTCGCATGCTCATTCGAGCGGCGCGCCGGATCGATCGGCTGGGAGGCACTATCGAGGATCTGCGGGAATTCCGTCTCGAACCAGTTGCGCGTCTCGGTGGAGTGACGCAGATAGCCGCCCGTCTCGCCATGGATCCAGTCCGACATGTCGATCCACTTGTTGATCTCGTCGGGACGCTTGCGATACCAGGGCAGGTACTCGGACAGGTGGCCGTTGCTCTCGGTCGAATAGACGCCGAAACGCTTCAGCACGTCGATGCGCAGCTTTTCCTGCTGCGAGAAGACCGAATGTGCTTCGAAGGCAGCGATCAGCTCGTCCTTGCCGATCTTGCGGCCATTGAGGCGAAGGTCGACGAACCAGGTCTGATGGTTGATGCCTGAGCAGATATAGTCGAGCTCGCTCTTGTCCTTGGCGCCAAGCACCTCGGCGATCTGTTCGGCACCATGTTGGACACCGTGGCAAAGGCCGATCGTGTCGACCTTGCCGTATTCGATCGCCGCCCAGGTGTTCATCGCCATCGGGTTGGCATAGTTCAGGAATTTGGCACCGCTCTCGGCGACCTCGCGGATGTCCTTGCAGAAATCGAGGATGACCGGAATGTTGCGCTGACCATAGAGAATGCCGCCGGCGCAGATCGTGTCGCCGACGCATTGGTCGATGCCGTATTTCAGCGGAATGCGGATATCTTCGGCATAAGCCTCCAGGCCGCCGACGCGAACGCAGCTGATGATGTAGCGAGCGCCCGTGAGCGCCTTGCGACGATCTGTCGTGGCCGTCACGCGTGTCGGCAGCTTGTTTGCCTCGACGATCCGATCAAGGATCGCCTTGATCATCGTCAGATTGTGCTCGCTCACATCAGTCAGCGCAAATTCGACGTCGCGGAATTCCGGCACGCAGAGAATATCGGTGAACAGCTTTTTCGTGAAGCCGACGCTGCCCGCGCCGATAATAGCGATTTTGAAACTCATGATCCTCACCTTCAAGTCGGTCGAACAGGCAGCGGCAGGGAAGATAACAGCGTTTTCGCCCCATGACCGCATCGCTTGCGAAACGGGCCGAAATCGTGGTTTTTCCTCCAAACGCCGATCCTCTTCGGCGGTCATGCGCTGTTTTCTGGCGGGATTATGCCTATAATCAGCGAAGGGAACAGAGAACTATTATGCTTTCAGGGGTAATTTTGTGCTGCAGGAATTGATCAATAATGGACAGGTCATGCGGACGGTTTCGCTGCCACGCGGACGCCACAGGCTGCATGCCATGCCGACCAGTGCGGGCTATGAAATCCGGCAGGACGAGCCCTATGATTGGGATGGGCGCCGCCGCGGTCAGACGCCTTTTACCGTGCTTCAGCATACCATCAGCGGCACCGGGCGACTGCGTTATGAAAGTCGCAATCATCGTGTGAATGCCGGCGATACGCTACTTGTGCTCGTACCGCACAATCATCGCTACTGGCTCGAGAAAGGCCGGCGCTGGGAATATTTCTGGATATCGATGAATGGCGAGGAGGCATTGCGCATCCATCGTCTGATTTTGTCTGCGGCGGGTCCGGTCTTGAAGCTGCAGCAAGCGACCATCGATCATCTTGCCGATTGCAGTCTGCGGCTGGTCAGGGGCGCGAGCACGCCCGCGTCGGCTTCAGCCATCGCCTATGAGGCCGCCATGGCGCTCTATGACGACGTTTTTGGCTCGCATGCCTTTGCCGCCGATCGTTCAGCCATGCAGATCGTCATCGACCATATTGAGGCCAATCTCGACAAGCCGCTTCCTGTCGACGAGCTTGCCAGGGTAAGTGGCCTCAGCCGCGCGCATTTCTCCCGCGTCTTTGCTGAAAGCGAAGGGGTGCCGCCGGCGGAATTCGTGCTGCAGCAGCGGATGCAGCGCGCAGCAAAGCTGCTCACGAAGGCCGCATTCATTCCGGTCAAGGAGGTCGCGATCATGTCGGGTTTCGATGACGCCAACTATTTCTCCAAGGTGTTTCGCCGCATCTACGGCATCAATCCTACGGAGTTCCGCACAACAGGCATGTATGCAGCGGTGCGCAGCCCCGTCGAAGAGGGAAAGGGCAGCCGCAACCGGTAGGCTGGTGCGGGGCGACCGGCGTCGCCGTTGTTCAAAGTCGAAGAGCTGTAATCCGCCAACCGGTCGCATTGCGTGTCGGCGACGAGCCTGTATAGATATCGCCCCGCGGCACCATGCCCGCCGCGCCTCGCACCTGATTTTCCATGCAATATGTGTTCTTCCCCCGATGTGACGGGCTTAATCGATAGGACTGAATATGCGCTCAGTTGTTGCCTTCAACCAATGCTGGACATTTCGCGAGGGGTTTTCCCGGGCCAATGCAGGCCGTTTGCAGGAGGGCCAACCCGTCACGTTGCCGCATAGTGCCATCGAGCTGCCTTTCAACTATTTCGACGAGAAATCCTATCAGCGTGCCTTCACCTACCAGAAGACAATCGTCTGGGACGAGGCCTATACAGGTCGCGAGATATCGTTGGTTTTTGATGCAGCGATGGCTGACGCCGCAGTCTATCTGAACGGCGAGGAGATCGTTGCACACAAGGACGGCTACACGCCGTTCGTGGCGCGCCTGACCGGACGTCTGCGAGAGGGCGAAAACCTCATCACCGTCAAGATCGATGGGAGCGAGAATCCTGAAATCCCGCCCTTCGGCGGCCGGATCGATTACCTGACCTATGCGGGGATCTACCGCGATGTGTGGCTGAAGCTCACGGATCCCGTCTTTATCGACAATATCAAGGTCGAAACCGCAGATGTCCTTTCCGACGGTAAATCTGCGACCGTCCGCTGCGATATCAACAATCCGCAAAGCCTCGCCTTCAACGGCCATGTGAAAGTGACCCTGCGGTCCGTCGACGGCAAGGAGATTGCTTCGGGCGAGGCGGCCACATCAGGCGAAAGCGTAACGCTCAGCTTCGATGGTCTCTCGGGCCTATCGCTTTGGGATCTCGATAATCCCGTCCTCTATTCGGCGGAGGTGGAGCTTGCGAGTGATCGCGGCACGGATCGTCATGCCGCGACGTTCGGTTTCCGCACGGCAAGCTTTACCGCCGAGGGTTTTCTCCTGAACGGTAAAGTGCTGAAGCTGCTTGGGCTCAACCGCCATCAGGCGTTTCCCTATGTCGGCTATGCGATGGGCCGTTCGGCCCAGGAGCGCGATGCGGAGCTGATGAAGCATACGCTTAAATGCAACATCGTGCGCACCTCGCATTATCCTCAGTCAAAATGGTTCCTCGACCATTGCGACCGTATCGGCCTGCTCGTCTTTGAGGAAATTCCCGGCTGGCAGCATATCGGCGATGAGGAGTGGCAGCAGGAATCTATCCGCAATGTGCGTCGCATGATCGAACGCGACTGGAACCATCCCTCGATCGTCATCTGGGGCGTGCGCATCAACGAGTCCCAGGATTCTCATGAATTTTATGCCGAAACGAACCGGTTAGCGCGGGAGCTCGATCCGACGCGCCAGACCGGCGGCGTGCGTTACATTACCGAGAGCGAGCTGCTCGAAGACGTCTACACGATGAATGATTTTATCCTCGGCAATGAGGAACTGCCCGGCGCCAACCGACCGCGCACGCCGCTGAGGCCGCAGCAGGAAAATACCGGTCTTGCCAAGGATGTGCCCTATCTGATCACCGAATTCGGCGGGCACATGTATCCGACGAAGATCTACGATCAGGAGCAGCGCCAGACCGAGCATGTGCGCCGGCATCTGGAGGTCCTGAATGCCGCCTATGGCGACCCGTCGATTTCGGGTGCCATCGGCTGGTGCATGTTCGACTATAATACCCACAGCGATTTCGGCTCGGGCGACCGCATCTGCTACCACGGCGTGATGGACATGTTCCGCGAACCGAAGTTCGCTGCCTATGTCTATGCCAGCCAGTGTGGGCCATCCGAAGAGGTGGTCATGAAGCCCGTGACGATCTGGGCGCGGGGCGAGCGCAACATCGGCGGCGCTCTGCCGCTGATCGTTCTGACGAATTGCGAAGAGATCGAGCTGCGTTATGGTTCGCTTACCAAGCGGCTGACGCCAGACCGGGAAACGTTCCCGCACTTGCCGCATGCGCCCGTTGTCTTCGATCACCGGTCCTTCACGCCAGACGAGCTTGGCGTTTGGGGAATGGAGTGGGAGGATGTGCATTTCACCGGCTATATCGGCGGCAGGCCAGTGGTCGAGCAGCATATGGTCGCCAATCCGCTGCCGACCTCGCTTCAAGTCGACGCCGATGCTGATACCTTGAGCGCAGGCGAACGCGATACGGTGCGCATCATCGTGCGCGCGCTCGATCAGGCCGGCTCGCGCCTGGCTTTTATCAATGAAGCCATCACCATCAAGGTGAATGGTCCGGCGAAAGTCATCGGACCGGCAACCGCGGCGTTCCAAGGAGGAACCACAGGTTTCTGGCTACAGGCAACGGGCGAGGTCGGCGCCGTCGAGCTCGAAGTCTCATCCCCGCGCTTTGCCAGCCAACGGGTGCATCTGATCGCTAAGTGAACCGTCAGCCGGCTCGGCCCGTCAAGCGGCTGAGCCGGTAGTACTATCCCCCGTGCTTTGCGGAATGGATTGCAGCAGCGTTTGCCTTGCCGAGGCGAGATGCGTGCGGCAGGCGGCGTCGATCCGTTGTGGGTCGCGCGATTGCAGCGCCGCGATATAATCGAGATGCTCGGCGACAGCGCGGGCATTGCGCTCGCGAGCGAAGGCCTTGCTCCACTGGAAGTGATAGTGGAACACGATGGCAATGACATCGTAGAAATCGGCAATGAAGCGATTGCTTGAGGCGCGATGGATGAGCAGGTGGAACTTCTCGTCGAGGCGTGAGAAGTCGCGGTAATGCGCATCGAAATCCTTCAACAGCGCGTAATGTTCGCGCTCGATCGCCTTCAAATCCTCCCAAGCGCGGTGGCTTGGAGGCAGGCGGCCGAATTCTGCGGCAGAATGCAGCTCGAACATCTCGCGCACATCAGCAAGCTCAAGTGCGAATTCGCTGGTGAAGCCCTTGAGGATCCAATGGCTGTTCGGTCGTTTCTCGATCAGGCCGAAGCGGCTGAAGCGGATGAGGAATTCGCGCACGACGGATGTGCCGGTGCCGATCTCACGCGCCAGTTCCAATTCGTTGATCTGCATGCCGGGCTGGGCTTCATCAGACATGATCCGCATCATGAAGCTGCGCTCGATAATGTCGTGCAGGGAATCGGTCTCTTCCTTCGGAAAGAAATCAGCCTCGTTTGGCAGGCGCAGTACGGTCTTCTGCCGCTTGTTCCAGAGAATGATCCCGGCGTCGCTGAGGCGCATCAGGATTGCGCGCGCCGTGCTGCGGCTGACGCCGAGTTCGGCTGCAATCTCGGGCTCGCTCGGCAGCTCCGTATCGGCCTTCAGGCGGGCCGCATAGCGGTTGTAGGCCTCCTTGAAGAGCGTGTTTTGTCTAGCCATTTCCCCCCTCGCGTAGCATCGCCGCGCTTTCCTGGCGGCGCTGTCTGAACCATGTTCGAATGGCAGTCAATTGCAGGAGTCTTGTCCGGGCCTTCTTTGCCGCCTTCCACCCCGGCGGGCGGTGATTTCCTCGTTGACTCCAAATTGTTTATTGTAGATAAAAAACAAAATCAATTGGTGACGACTGTTGAGGGTTGTTCGATAAGGCCGATGAATAGGGGGGAGATGGGGTGCCGTTGCAATCCAGGGCCGCTTGTTGTCGTATAGCACTACCGATGGACGTTGTTTGAAATGACGATAGCGGTTCCGTTGAGTCGTTCGCGACGAGAATTGAGATACCGCTCATCGTGAAGGAAGGGTGATGCAGACTAGGACAATAGGCAGGACCGATCTTAAGGTTACGGAGATCAGCTTCGGTGCTGCGGCGCTGGGGGGACTGTATCGTGCTTGCCCTCGCGATCAGGCAATGGAGACCCTGCAGGCCGCCTGGGATAGCGGCATTCGCTACTTCGATGTTGCACCCTGGTATGGCTTCGGCCTCGGCGAGCGCCGCGTCGGCGATTTTCTGCGTGAGCAGCCGGATGACAGCTATGTTCTGTCGACCAAGGTCGGACGCCTGATGCATCCGGTGCCGACAGACAAGGTGCCGAACTACGGTTATATCGATCCGCTGCCATTCGATGCGACCTATGACTATTCCTATGATGGCATCATGCGTTCGGTCGAGTTCAGCTATGCCCGCCTAGGCCTCAATCGCATCGATATTCTCTACGTGCACGATATCGGCAGTTATACTCACGGCAAGGCGCTGAACGAGCATTATCTCGGGCAGCTTCTGGGCTCCGGTCTGAAAGCATTGGAGGAGCTGAAGTCGTCGGGTGCGATCAAGGCCTATGGCCTTGGCGTCAATGAAGTGCCCGTTTGTCTCGATGTCATGCACGCCGCTGATATCGACTGCATTCTCATGGCGGGGCGCTATACTCTGCTGGATCGTTCCGCCGTTGCCGAGCTGTTGCCGTTTTGTGAGAAGAAGGGAACGTCGCTGGTCGTGGGCGGCGTTTTCAACTCCGGCATTCTGGCGACGGGTCCGGTACCTGGTGCGCATTTCGACTATTTGCCGGCAACGCCGGAAATTTTGGCTAAGGTTGGGGCGATGGAGGAGATCGCCCGCAAGCATGGCGTACCGCTCGCTCAACCGGCAATTCAGTTCCCGCTGCGCAATCAAAGTGTGGCTTCGGTGCTGATCGGTACGGCGAAGCCAGAAAGTCTTGTCCGCAATATGCAGCTCGTGGAGCCAAGGATCCCGGACGACCTCTATGCGGAATTCGAGGGATTGACTGTGGTCGCGCCTCCGTTGGGAGACGAGGCGGTCCGCGTCTAGAGCGATTCAAGGAAAAGTCCGCAGCGGTTTTTCGTCCGGAATTGCGTGAGACAGCAGAGGGAGCGGTTTTGCATTCCTAAACCGCTCCAACAGATTGGGAGCTATCGAGCCGTCGGGAGAGGCGGCTTCGACGAGGAGGAAAGCCTGTTTTGGCGTCGGTGGCCTTTCCGCCGCGCGATGCGTGACGCCGCAAGGCGTCGCGATACCGAGCCGTAAGCGTTCAGCGGCCGGTGTGCAGGAGAGCAGAGCGCGTTGAGAGGAGAAGCAGATGAAAATTGCCAAGTCACTTCTGTCCCGCCGCAGCTTTGCCGGTCTTGCCGGCGCTGCCATCATCGCGATGGCGATGCCGGTGCAGTCCTTCGCGGCTGACGTGACCATTCCGATCATCGTCAAGGATACGACATCCTTCTACTGGCAGATCGTTCTCGCCGGCGCTCGCCAGGCGGGTAAGGATCTCGGCGTCAAGGTGCCGGAGCTTGGTGCGCAGTCGGAATCCGATATCAACGGCCAGATCAGCATTCTCGAAAACGCCGTTGCCGGCAAGCCGGCGGCGGTGGTCATTTCGCCGACCGAGTTCAAGGCGCTCGGTAAGCCCGTGGATGAAGCCGCCAAATCGGTACCGATCGTCGGTATCGACTCTGCCGCCGATTCCAAATCCTTCGTCTCGTTCCTGACGACCGACAACGTCCAGGGCGGCCGTATCGCCGCTGACGGTCTTGCCGCGGCGATCAAGGGCATGACCGGCAAGGAAGAGGGTGATATCGCCATCATCACCAGCCTGCCGGGCGTCGGCTCTCTCGACCAGCGCCGCCAGGGCTTCCTGGAAGAGGTCAAGAGCAAGTATCCGGGCCTGAAGGTTGTCGCGGATAAATATGCGGACGGTCAGGCAACCACCGGCCTCAACATCATGACCGACCTGATCACGGCTAATCCGAAGCTTGTCGGCGTCTTCGCCTCCAACCTGATCATGGCGCAGGGCGTGGGCCAGGCGATTGCCGAAAACAAGCTCGGCGACAAAATCAAAGTCATCGGCTTCGATAATGACGACAAGACCGTGGGCTTCCTGAAGTCGGGCGTTCTTGCCGGCCTCGTGGTCCAGGATCCGTATCGCATGGGTTATGACGGTATCAAGACGGCGCTCGCTGCCTCCAAGAAAGAGAAGGTCGAAGCCAACGTCGACACCGGCGCCAACCTGGTGACCAAGGCGAATATGAGCGACCCGAAGATCGACGCCCTGTTGAACCCGAAGGTCAAGTAAGGCTCCGAGGCTGCACCCGATCCGTCGGGTGCAGCCTTTTCGTCTAGAGCCGGATGATTTTAGGTCTATTCGACGTAAGATCTGATTGCGCTCTAGCATCAAGAAGGTGGAGCGTGATGCCGAAATCCGCTTACATTTTTCGGCCTCATGCTCTGTCCGCCTCCTGGGCGGCCGCGTGGTGATGCGAGAGGGAGGAGACCTCATGACGAGCCTTGAAGAAATCAGCCATCGGCACGACGATACCGTCAAGACGGAAGCGAACCGCATTCCGGCTGGATCGCCGATTCTGGAGCTTAAAGGTCTGCAGAAGCGCTATGGCTATGTCGAGGCGCTGAAACCCGCGACCGTCACGTTTCTGGCGGGAGAAATCCATGCCATCGTCGGCGAAAACGGCGCCGGCAAATCGACCCTCATCAAGCTTTTGACCGGCGTCATTACGCGGACGGGGGGTGAAATTTTCTGGTGTGGCCACCCCGTGGCACTTGCGACGCCCAATGAGGCGATTGCCCGCGGCATCAATGCCGTGCACCAGGAAGTCGTCCTATGTCCGCATCTAACCGTCGCGGCCAATCTCTTCCTCGGCGACGAAGTCAATCGCTTTGGGCTCATGCGCAAAAAGCAGATGATCGCCTTGGCGCAGGCGGTGCTCGACGATCTCGGCTTCGGCTTGCCGGCGGCCGACCTTCTAAGCTCGTTAACGATCGGCCAGCAGCAACTGGTCGCAACGGCAAGAGCGGCGATGCGCGGCACGCAGTTTCTGATCTTCGACGAGCCGACGGCCTATCTCACGCGTAAGGAATCGGCGCAGCTCTTTAAGCTGATCCGCCGCCTGCAGAGCGAAGGCGTGACGATCGTCTATATCAGCCATCGCATGGAAGAAGTCTTCGAGCTGGCGGATCGCGTTTCCGTGCTGCGCGATGGAACGCATGTCGGCACGCGCACAATCGCGGAGACCAACGAGGACGAGCTGATCAAGCTGATGATCAACCGCTCGATCGAGCAGATCTACCACAAAGAGGATATCCCTATCGGCGAAACCATTCTCGAAACGCGCGGACTTTCCGGCCCGGGTTTCGAGAATGTCTCGCTCAGCGTCCGCGCTGGCGAAATCGTTGGGCTTTACGGCTTGATCGGTGCCGGCCGCAGCGAATTTGCGCTGGGCCTCTATGGTCGCCAGCCAATTTCTGCCGGGGAGATCCATTGGCAGGGACGCAAGGTCGACATTCGCAGCGAACGAGACGCGATGGAGCTCGGCATCGCTCTTGCGCCTGAAAGTCGCCGTGACCAGGGACTCTGCCTCAATCTGCCGATAGGTCTCAACATCAACCTGCCGGTTTTCAGGCGGCTGAGCCACGGTCCTATCATCAACAACAAGAGCGAGGCCGTCAACGCCGACAAGCAGATCCGCGATCTCAGCATCAAGACGCCGAGCCGGCGGGTACTGGTCTCTGCCATGTCCGGCGGCAACCAGCAGAAGGTGGTCATTGGCAAATGGCTGAGCCATGGCGCCAAGCTGTTCATCTTCGATGAGCCGACTGTCGGCGTCGATGTGGGAACCAAGGCGGAGATCTATCGTCTATTCGCCAAACTGCTTCGCGAGGGTGCCGGTATCATCGTCATATCCTCATATTTACCTGAGGTTTACGAACTTGCCGACCGGCTCCATGTCTTCCGTCGCGGCCAATTGGTCGCCAGCCATGATTTTCACGCCGCCACGCACGAGGAAGTCCTCGGCGAGGCGATCGGTGTCTGAACGATAAAAAGTCTAAAGAGGGAGAACGAGAATGGCCGCGAATACGACAGATGGCCCCACCGTTGCGCCGCGGCGCAAGATGAATATCCTCTTCAGTCTAACGTTGATCCTGCTCCTGCTGGCGCTGTGGGTCCTACTTGGATTCTGGACCGACAAGTTCTGGACGCCGCTCAACATCACCAACCTGATGCGCCAGGGGTCGATGACGGCCATTCTTGCGTTAGGTCAGACCTTTGTCATCATCACGGCGGGCATTGATCTGTCTGTCGGGGCGATCGTGGGCTTCTGCACCGTCATCATCGCGTGGCTTCTTCAGGCCGGGTTTCCAGTCTGGGCGGCCATCCTCATCACGCTGCTATTCGGCGTGCTGATTGGTGCGTTTCACGGTTTCGGTATCGTGCGGATGGGCTTGCCGCCGTTCATCATCACGCTGGCGACGCTAACTTCGCTCCGCGGCATCGGCCTGCTCATTACCAACGGCTCCACGATCAACATCGTCAATGACGATTTCACCAACTTCGCGGTCGCCGAATTTCTTGGCATTCCGAGCCTGTTCTGGATGGTGATCTTGGTGGCAATCCCGGCCGTCATCTTCCTGCATCTTAGCCGATGGGGTCGCTATCTTTTCGCCGTCGGCTCCAATCGCGAGGCGGCACGCCTTTCCGGTGTCAACGTCAACGGTATGATCTACCTTGCCTATATCCTGTCGGGGACATGCGCTGCTTTCGTCGGTGTTCTGCTTGCCTCGCGTATCGCGATCGGCAATGCCACTCAGGCTGACGGCTGGGAGCTGCAGGCAATTGCTTCGTCCGTCATTGGCGGCACCAGCCTGTTCGGCGCAGTCGGCTCCGTTTATGGCCCGCTGATCGGCGCCTTCATCCTGGCCACCATCAACAATGGCGCTAATCTGCTGAACCTGAATTCCTTCTGGCAGCGCATCATCACCGGCGTGCTGATCATCGTGATCGTCTATTTCGACCAGCTGCGTCGCCGACGACTGTAAGGCAATTCATTCGATCATGCTGGCGAGGGACGTGTCCTTCGCCAGCTGAAATTCCGCAATCGATTGCGCAGAGGTTTCTCCACCAGTTCATAGGCGCAAACGCCGAGTAGCGTCCCCGATATCGCAGCGACGAAGGCGACGGCATCTGATGGAATTGGCGTGGAAGCAACCACCTTCACAACGACGGAAATTGCCAGCGTATGCCAGAGATAGATCGAATAGGAGGCGTTGCCGAGGTAGATAAGCGGCGCAATCTGTGGCAGGCGTCCGCTGCGCTCAACGGAAACCATTCCCAGCACCAGCGCTACAGCGAGCGGACCACAGGTCGTCTCGTCGAATTCCAGCCCGAGAATTTCGATTGCCGCAAAGCCGCAGACCGACGCAATGACGAGGGCAAGGCCGAGGCCCGCGCCGGCGAAGTTTCCCTTCAGCCATAGCTGACCAAGAATGGCGCCAGCCACAAATTCGAGGATGATTGGCCTCGTATAGGTAGCAAGCAGCGGCGATTGCGGATGGAGTATGGCGCCGGCCGCGACGAAGGCGGCAAAGACGGCGATCATGCCAACCAGCCGCGCGCGATGTGGCAGAAGCATGCTTGCTGCAAAGAGGACGTAGAAGAACATCTCGAAATTCAGAGTCCATCCCTGTACCAGCACCGGCCAGATCTCGCCGTTGCTGGGCGAGCGGACAGGAATGAACAGCAACGATCCGAAAATATGGCTGGCCGTCAATTTCATGCTCGGAAACAGCCCGATGACTGCACCCGCGATCATGATTGCCGTAACGATCCAGTAGGATGGTGCGATGCGTTGCAGACGATCGACCAGAAAGCGTACCGGCGTCACTGGTCGACGCACGCTCATGGTCCACATAATGAAGCCGCTGATCACGAAGAAGACGTCGACGCCGGCCGCTCCGATGCGAAAATGCCCGCCGCTGCGCTCGGCTGCGTGAAACAGCACGACCGCCAGCGCAGCAACGGCACGGAGATATTGTATGCCGTAGAGTGTCTTCATCGACCGGCCTCCGGCTTCCAGTTTGCTGCCGGTGCGAATTCCATCCGGTCGTAGGCAATACGAGGATCGGCCCTTGGCGCATGCGCCCGCATCGATAGCTTTCCTGCCGTGAAATAGAACAGGAAGGAGCCGACGTGATAGGGGTTCAGAATATCGATCTCGACAAAGGAGCGGATAAGAAGCAGCGCTGCGACCCCAAGGAGGACGTAGGATTCGTCATTTCTGTTGTCGCCAAGGAAGCGCCCAATGTGACCGCTGACAGCAGTCACGAGGATCGATGCAAGCAGAAGTACTCCGACCAGCCCGGTTTCAACCGCCGTTTCGATATAGGTATTGTGAAAGTGGAAGCCTGCTCGAGAGCCGATATAGAATTCTTCCCACAGCCGCTCCGGCTCGGAAAAGCCCTGAACCCAATAGGCCTGGTATCCAACGCCGAAGAAGGGATTGAGCTGCGCGGTAGCAATGCCCTGTTGCCAGAGATAGGTGCGGCCCGTGAGGGTCGAATCCTTACCGAAAAGGCCAAGAATGACATCGGCTGCCCCTAGGTAGGCGCCGGCGACGACAAGGATGACGCCGGAGATCGCAACTGCGGCAAACAGTCTCTTACGCTGCTTCGGCGATAGAAAAAGAATAACGCGCAGGCTGATGCAAAGCACGACGATCAAGGCGGTTGTCAGGACCGATGTCGCCGATTGCGAGGCGAGCAGGCAGTAGGCCGACAATAATCCGGCAACACCGCCGCCAATCAGCCAGATCCGCCGTTCGCCCAGGACGAAAACGGCGGCAAAGGCGAAGTAGATACCGAGGGAGGCGTAGAAGCCGAGCTGGTTCTTGGAGTCGAAAGCGCCGACAAAGCTGTAGGTGCCATCAATGGGATCGTAGGCGTAATATCCGAACAGGATTGAATACAGGAGCACGATCGCCGTCCCGGCGATCGCGCCGCGCGCCAGCGTGCGGATATCGAGAGTACGCACGGCGACCAGGGCGCAGAAGATATGGGTCATATACTGGATCGATGCACGTGCAGTGACCGCGGGCACTGCCGACCAGAAGATCGACAGACACGTCAAAACGCCGAAGGCATAGAGCCAGAGCTGCTTCCGATAGCTGCCGAGTGCGCTGCGATAATCGATCAGGACCAACGGGAACCATAGAGCGTAGTAAAGCAGAATGGACGGCTGGCCGAAGCGGGACGAATAGGCGAAGACGAAAAAGGACAGCGCAACAGCCACCATGCCATAGGTGGCGTTGCTGCCCGGACGTACGAAGACCGATTTGGCAATCCGCATCGATTTTCCTTATCGCATGGCAAGGCCGGTGCTGACCTTGATAAGGTCGCCGGGCAGAACCTGCGTATTTTCCTGGGCCTGAAACTCTTTCGTCTGACCGTTGTCATCGCGAATGATCGTGTAGACGACATTCACGTTCTGCCCGCTGGGATCCAGATTGCTTGCGTCAGCGGATTGAGCGACCGCTTCCTGCATGAGGGACTGGCTGGTGGAGAGCTTCAGCTGCAATGTTTCCAGCTGCTTGTCGGTATCCTGCATATCCTGCGCCAACGAGCCCTGCCAGTCATTGCGCAATGTAATTTCGTCCTGGTTGGCCTTGTTGATATCCTGCTGGGCTTTCAGCGATGCCGTTTCGGTGTCGAGAAGAGTGGCTTCTAGGTCGGATGCGCGCTGTTCGGCGGAAATACGGCGGGAGGCGAGCTCCAGCCCGCGTTCGGCAAGGCTTTCGACCTTGTCGCGGTCGGCCTTGGCAAGATCGAGCTGGCGGCTCTGCGTCTCGTTCTTCTTGCTCAGCGCCTCGACTTCATTCTGCAGGAGTGTTTTCAGATCCTCCAGCGATTGCAGCTGCGTCTTCATCCGCTGGCTGCGCGTTTGCATCAATGCCTTCTCGCTTGCGAGGAGATTTGCTGCCTGCGGCAACTGCTTGAGTTCCGCTGGGGTCTCGATGTCATCCTTGCCGGTCACTTCGGCCAGCAGGCGCGCCTTGCGCATGAGCAGGCGCCCGCGTTCCGCCATGTAGACGACCGCGTCGCCCTTGGCATTGATGAAGTCACGTGCGAAGCGCTGGCCGGCATCGGCGCGGCGCATGCCGCCGCCGAGGCTTACCGCCTTGAGCACAGTCAGGTTCGGGACAAAGGGAAACTCTCCCGGGTTCTGGATCTCACCGGAAAGATAGATCGGGCGGAACTGCGACATCTCGACGGAGGCCGAGGGCCTGTCGCGCAGGCCAAACTGCTTCTGTAAGCCCAGGCCGATGGCCGTGGCGATTTCGTCCGTCGTTTTGCCCATGGCGGGCATGTCGCCGATGAAGGGGATCGAAATCGAGCCGGAAGGGCCAACCGTATAATCACCCGAAACCACCGACCAGTCGCGGATGGTGCCCTCGGCAGTCTGCCATTCAGCGACGCGCACATGCAGCTTGTCCATGACGCCCAGATGATATCCGGGAAGATTATCGGCATGGGCTGCGCCCGTTATTGCGCAGACGCCGAAGACAAGGAGGGCCGTATATCGGACCGAGGTAAATGCGCGAGCAAGCCTCTTGGAAGGCTGAAATTCAATCATGCAGGATCTTCCCTGTTATTGGATCGCAGTCCCACGGATGTGGGAAACCGCAGGAAGCGCCCTGCGGCCACTGCTGGTCGTCATCAATAGCTGCCGCGAGACAGGCAGACGGCCGGGATTGTTTTGGCGATGATCATCATGTCGCTGCTGAGCGACCAGTTCTTGACGTAGTGCGTATCGAAGGCAACGCGGCTTTCATAAGAAACGTCATTGCGGCCGCTGACCTGCCAAAGACCGGTCAGGCCCGGGCGGGACTGCAGATAATAGATCGCCGCGGTCTCGTAGAGCTCAAGCTCATCTTCCACGACGGGGCGTGGACCGACAATACTCATCTCGCCGCGGATGATGTTGATCAACTGCGGCAGCTCGTCGAGGCTGAGTTTGCGCAGCACGGCGCCGACGAGGGTCACTCGCGGGTCGTTCTGCAGCTTGCGCGTGGCACGCCATTCCTCCATTGCCTTGGGATTGGCGTGCAGGTGAGCCTGAAGGACCTTGTCGCCATTGACGACCATTGTCCGGAACTTCAGGCAACGGAAGCTCTTGCCGTTATGGCCGATGCGGCGATGGCCATAGAAGGCCGGCCCCCGATCGGAAAACTTCACCAGTATCATCAGCATCAAGAAGATGGGGCTGATGAAAACCAGGGCAATCATTGCGGCAGAGACGTCGAAAACGCGCTTTAGTACTCCACCAGTGGGCGGAAAGACATCACTTTCCGCGGCGCTGAAAAAAGCCGATGTGGCCGATCTCGTCGCAGACTTCATAGAGAAAACTCCATTCATGTTGGCGAATTGGTCGGAAATTCTCGGACGCGTAACTAGGGCTACGATGGCGGGAGTGTAGGCGGCGATTTTGACTTTTTGATCCTAACTTTTGTAGCGATATGGAATGATGGTATATTGATACCGCATCGTTGGTGCGCCGGTTTAAATCAGGAATTCTCTATATATGTGCTGTACTGTGCCAGGCTGCGTATAGAGACAAGGTCGATAGCTCAATCGCATTGCTAATGATGCCGTTCGAGGATCTTGTAGGTATCCAAGGGCAAGCTATTCATTACCCACGGCTTATCTAGCCTTGTCATCCTCTGGGATTTTGCGTGTGCGAACTTGATCCGCTATTTGGATATATTGCGTTGCAGCAAGATATTGCGACGCACATACTGGAGATCCCGATAGTCGCACTTTGTAATAAAAGTTGATTGAATAGCGACGAAAATTGCGCCGTCACATAGCTCGATATGTATCCATGGAATTGTGTAGTTGCAGCAGTGCACCCTATGAATGCGTGCGGGAAAACGAACAAATTCAATTGTAATTATTATCGATGCGTAGTTTTAACGAGGGCAGCGCTAGGATCGTGCCAATTCGTAACGGATCATCGGGACTTGGTTGAATCTCAATGAATCATAAAATATATTTGACCTGTAGGTCTGATAGGGGAGGAAAGACCTTGATTGCTTTTTTTCCAATAGCCGGGCGGGCGAGGTAACATTATGTATGCGCCGCGCGTCTTCATAAGCATGCTTGGCACGTTGGCCGTATTTGCCATCGCGACCTACTTTCTAACGAACTCTCTCGCAACGACCTTGATCGAAACGGCCATTTGCGCCGTGCTCCTACAGGTTGGCTACTTCATTGGCGTGCTCTACCTTGTCTGGAAAGAGCGCAAGGCGCGGGATGCATCGTTGAGCGAAGACAAGGCGTCCGCGCCCGTTGGCGAAGACGCGAAAGTCACTGGCATACCGGCATCCAATCTCAATCGTTCCGAACCGTTCAACCCGTAACACCGTATTCCATCATATCTTTTGCAGACCGACAGGTTGTCGGATCAATGCCACGTACTAAGTCTCCCGCAGAACCATTGGAGGCTGACGTGACCGATAGTGCAGAGAAAAGTGTCTGCGTAATCATTGCGGCAAAGAATGCCGGCGACACCATCGGCCTTGCCGTCGCCTCGGCCCTTCGGGAGCCGGAGGTTGCCGAAGTTGTCGTAATAGACGACGGTTCGACAGACGGCACTGCAGCCGTCGCGGCCCAGGCAGATGACGGTAGCGGCAGGCTAAATGTCCAGACATTCGAGAGAAATCGCGGCCCCGCGGCTGCGCGCAACCATGCGATCGAAATATCCACCGCTCCGTTGATTGGTATTCTCGACGCCGACGATTTCTTCTTCCCCGGTCGCTTCAGATCGCTTCTCGCGGATGATAATTGGGATTTTGTCGCCGACAACATTGCCTTCGTTAGTGCCGATACCGTGCCTGAGGCTCACAACAGGCTCGACCATTTCGACGCTAGGCCCCGGTTTCTCGATCTTGTCGGCTTCGTCGAGGGCAACATCTCCAAGCGCGGTGTCCGTCGCGGGGAGATCGGCTTTCTGAAGCCGCTCATGCGCCGTTCCTTCTTGAACGAACATGGGCTGCGATACAATGAAGCGCTGCGCCTGGGAGAAGATTATGATCTCTATGTCCGTGCACTCGCCAAGTCGGCCCGCTATAAGATCATCCATAGCTGTGGCTATGGCGCGGTGGTCCGCGGCGACTCGCTGAGCGGCCGGCACAGAACGGAAGATCTAAGACGGCTCTACGAAGCGGATCGATCGATCCTTGCAAAGGGAGGGCTCTCACACGGCGATGCCGCCGCGATCCGCCGCCATGAGCGACACATCCGTGATCGATACGAACTGCGCCATTTTCTGGATATTAAATCTCAGTCGGGCTTCGTTGCCGCGGCCGGCTATGCGCTTGCCCATCCCTTTGCCGTTTCCGCCATAGCCAGCGGAATCCTGGCCGACAAAACCGAGCGCTTCCGCAAAAGGGGCTCACCGATTGCGCATTCGGGGGCGAACGGCCTGCGCTATCTTTTGCAGGCCGCTCCGGAATAATTCCTGCAGGAAATTAGAGGTAGTCGCGGCGCACGCCCGCGATCACCTCCATCAGGCGTTCCTTGCATGCGGCCAATGCTCCGTCTTTGCTCAGTTGCGGCTTTGCTTTGCTGGCTTGCCACAGAGCAAGCGTAGAAGGCATGGCAAGCGCCTGCTTGGCCATCGACCGCAGAGGCGTCTGTTCGGGATCGGCGAGCAGAACCGTTTCCCCCTGTCGCTGCTTTTCCAGCTCCGCTGCCGCCTGCTTGTTGCGTTCGAAACCGACGCCCCAGAACTTGGCGCCCTTGGCGATTGCTTCGGCGCGGGTCGAGACTGGGATGTGTTTCGGCGCGTAGGTCACGCCGAGCGAGCGTGCCCAATCGTTCCACTTGAAGCTATTGATCGAGCGCGACGAACTAACCGCAATCCACGGCACGCGGAACGCATCAGCGAGGATTGCGCCATGCATCGATTCCGCGACGACAAGCTCCGATGTTGCAAGCTCGCGGATAACCGCTTTCGCTTCGCCGCGAGGGTCGAGATAGGAAAGTCCCACAGTCTTGCAGATTTCGGGCCAAAGACCGGCGGCGGCCGATTCCCAATGCGGTATGAAGGTGCGTTTTCCTGTTTTCGACAGGTTCTGGAACTCCGGCATCTCTGTTACAAGCACGGCTGGGTCAACAATACCCATTTCTGTGGGTAGGCCGGCCTTTTGCGCTGTCAGCGGACCGCGTACACAGCGGACATCCCATTGCGACCGGTCGCCGATGTCGGGAAGCGAGCCATAGCCGAAACCGCTGCCGATCACCAGTTTACGACCCTCGGCCGGCAAGATCTCCGTGTTGAGGACGGTGCCGACGCCGACCAGCAAGGTATCTTCATGGGTGTTGCGAAGGCCGGGGAGTAGAAAATCCCAAAGCCAGAGATTGAGGTCGTCACCGAAATTACCATGGGTGGATTCCCAGTGGAACGGCTTCATGAAGGACTCCTTGCTGATCCAAATGATAGCGGGCATGCCGTGGCTCATCGTTGCGGCATGGGCAGGTTATGCTGCGGTGCAAAACTAGGGCGCGAGTTTGCCCACGGCAAGCTGCATGGCGCTCTGTAAAATTGCCGGGTCGCGCAGCGCCCATTTGGCCAGCAGCGCGAACTGCGGCATTTGCCGGCGTTTTACCTGCCGTGCTTGGCTCCAGAGCGCCTGGCGGCGAGCGCGATTTTTGTAGAGCCGGATAGCGGCAACATCCTGTGGCCGGCGCGAAAATCTCTGCTCAAGAGTGTTGAGCGCCGTCCAGGTATTGAACTGCTGGCGCAGGAATTGCGGCGAGTCATTGTCGATGCTGTGAAAAATATTCACGCCTTCCCCACGCAGGGCGCCCGCGTCCTCGCATAGCAGCACCCGCTTGGCGGCCAGGATGCAATCGCAGAAGAAAAGCACGTCCTCTGCCGCCAGCCGCAAAGTCGGCTCGAAACGGATCTTTTCGATGAGAGGACGCCCGATCACCATGCAGGACATATGCAGGAAACTCCAGTCCTGCAGCATGACGCTGGCAATATTCGGAATTTCGACGACAGACGGCTTATCCGACAATCGCAGCGTATCGGTCGATTTCCCGAGTTCCGCGATGCTGAAGTGATAGTAGAACTCCTTCCCGCCATCGATGGAGTCCCAATAGCAATCCGCCTTGTAGTGGGTCAGCGTTCCGAAGGCGTTGCTCAGATGCTCCGGCGCCCATTCGTCGTCGGAGTCGAGAAACGCCACGAACCTGCTTTCGGCTGGCACGTTGTTCAAGCCCGTGTTGCGTGCGCCCCCGGGGCCGGCATTCGCCTGGCGGATCACCCGTATGTGCTTTCGCTCCTTGCTGCTCAACGATTGCAGTTCGGTTTCCGCCGGAAGCGGCGATTCATCGTCAACGATGAGAATATCGAAATCCTGAAACGTCTGCCGGGAAATCGAACTCAAGGCGCGCTGCAGAACGCCGGTTTGTTTCTGGTAGAATGGAATAACAATCGTAATGGACGCCATTTCCCACCTTTACGGTTTCGATTCAGGGGCTTGTGGTCTCGTCTCTTGCGGACGTGACCGCGGCTCTTCGGCTTCACCGACCGCCAATGCGTCGTTGTTTATCCGCTTGCGGGCGCCGCCGTGACGCCAACAGGTAGCGTTCATTCGATACGTAGCAATGTCGGCTATGACGATTTCTCGAACTTTATCGATCTTCCGTGCCAATCACGTCTTAAGGATTGGCGCTGCTCTCCTGCGAGCGCGCCATTCATTTCAGACGAGCCGTGCTGACGCTTCGGCACCAGCAAGATGTCGATATGTGCATCCATGAGAAGAATAGCGCGTCGCAATCTTCCCACATGAATTGCAGTGGTGCCGCATTTTGGTCACGCTTTGCTTCCCGTGTTCTGCTGCGCCGCAAAAAAAGTTTCACCTTCCGGAAAAAAATCTTGCACGCCGAAAACAACCCTCTGAGCAGAGTTCTGAAATAATGAAGATTGCTTAAATACCTTTTTCCACAAGGGTTTTTTCCATCCTAAATCGATTGTTTCGCCTCTAAAGCGCGCCTGGATACCATCTCAGAGACATCACGCGACGTCGCTTTGCGCTGATTTTTGCTGCGATGCCGTATTTCCTTTCCAACGAGCGCCCTAGGTTACCGTCTGCGAGCTTTGCTCTGCTCTCATTGAAACGGCTGCGAGGGGGATGCGGCCCGAAGAAGGGGTGACAGACATCGTGAACGTGACTGCAAACGTGTCTCTGCGGATAAACCTTATGCGTATCGTGCTGATCTCCGGCATCGTCTTTGTCCACATACCGTTCGATACGAATAGCAGCCCATTTGATGGAGCTTATGGTCTTTTCGATTGGTTGAGGGTGTTTCTGCGTGAGAGTTTATTTCGAGTTGGAGTTCCTTGCTTGAGCGCTATTTCTGGTTATCTATTGTTTCGCAATGGATCGGCGTCGATAGAGTATGGAAAGACGATCCGTCGTAAGACGAAGACAGTGATGCTGCCGTTTTTCTTGTGGAACTGCGCCTTTTTTACATTCGTACTGACGCTTCAGTATTATGGAATTGGAGATGGGTTTCTGCCGGATCTATCGGAAGCAAGCCCACATACACTAACGACCCTTCTGTTTGCGATTGATGGTACGCCGATCAATCTGCCACTCTATTTCCTGCGAGATCTGTTCGTTTGCATATTGCTGTCTCCTCTGCTGGCATTTCTTATCCGTCGCGCGCCGTTGCTGACTCTAAGCTTTCTGCTGCTGCTTGCGGCCTGGCCGATATCCATCGGTATCGTTCTGCGGAATTCGATCCTGTTCAGCTTCAGCTTCGGTATCTATTTGAGCCTTCATCGTATCGATGTGACGATCATGGATCGCTATGCCGCCTTGATCGGGCCCGTGTTTCTCGCGCTTGCCGCGCTTCTGGCGACCGTTGCTTATAAGGCTGGCCCGGGCTTGCCGCTATGGCTCGAGGTTTGCCGCAATCTGATGGTGCTTGTGGGGATTCCAGGCTTCTGGGCGCTGTCGGCACTCTTGATCCGCAGCCGCGTCGGGCAGGGTCTGGCAGCAACCGGCGGATTGAGTTTCTGGATCTTTTGCGCCCACTATCCGCTGCTGTTCTGTCTCTGGGTTCTTTGGAACCGCGGCGGCAGCGATCTCTACCCGGTTTTCTACGTTCTTGCGGCTGCTCTCGCTTTGCTGCTGTTGCCCTTGACCAACGGCATGGCGCGTAACGCCCTGCCGAGCTTCTACAATCTGCTGACTGGCAGCCGAGTTCGGCCGCTGGCGGCGACCCATACCGTCCAGAACCGCGGCGCCGACGATCGGCGTGTGCGTTCCGAGAAAAGGTGATGCCATGACGACGTCTAAAAGCCACGTGCGAGTATTTGGCCTTGTCTCCATCGCTCTCATGAGCGCCTGCGTCCTGCCACAGCTGGGGTCCGCACAGGATGCTCAATCGACGGGCGCATCCTTCGTCGACAATTTCCAGCGCCTGGATACTAGCCGTTGGTATATCTCCGATGGCTGGAACAACGGAGCGCATCAGAATTGCACCTGGTCGCGAAAGCAGGTGAGCATCAAGGACGGGGTGTTAGAACTGGGCTTCGTGCATGCGAAAACGGGTGAGCGCGATTACGCATGTGGAGAGATCCAGACGATGAAGCGCTATGGTTACGGCACCTACGAGGCGCGCTATCGCACTGCGACCGGCTCGGGACTGAACTCCGCCTTCTTCACCTATATCGGCCCTGCCGACAAGAAACCCCATGACGAGATCGATTTCGAAGTCCTGGGCAAAAATGCCGGCCAGGTGCAGGTCAACCAATATATCTCGGCCAAGGGCGGTAATGAGAAGCTGGCCCCGGTCGCCGGCGGTGCCGATCAGGGCTTCAATGACTATGCCTTCGTCTGGGAGAAAGATCGCCTGCGCTATTTCGTGAACGGCAAGCTCGTTCAGGAAGTTACCGATCCCTCGAAGATACCGACCAATGCCCAGAAGATCTTCTTCAGCCTTTGGGGCACGGATACGCTGAGCGGCTGGATGGGAAAATTCGCCTATAGCGGTGAGCCGGCGATCATGCAGATCAAGCGCGTCGCCTTCACCGCTCCGGGAGAGAAGTGCCTGTTTCCGGAATCGATCACCTGCAAGCTCGATTGAGCCATATCGGCCGCCTCGGGGGCTGGGCGGCCGGTTACGATGCCATGATGCAACACCAACCACACCAGGCGCCCGGTTCATGCCGGCCGCGAAAGCGGGACTTTTGATGCTGCATATTCTGTATTTCGTCCACGATCTCGCCGATCCTGCCGTGCGCAGGCGGGTGCTGATGCTGCAGGCCGGTGGGGCGCTGGTAACGCTGGCGGGTTTCCGGCGCGACGCCAACGTGCTTGCCGCCATTCATGGTATCGAGCCGATCGAGCTCGGTAGGACGAAAGATGCTCAGTTCGGCCAGCGCATCACCGCGATTGCCAAATCGGCGATGAAACTGCGCAGCGCCTTGCGTTCGGTCGCCCGGCCCGATGTCATTATCGGCCGCAATCTGGAAATGCTGGCGCTTGCCGATCGTGCCAAGTCGATTTTCGGCGGCGACATGCCTGTCGTCTACGAGTGCCTCGATATCCATCGGCTGCTGCTCCGCGACGACGTGCTGGGCGGCGCGCTTCGTGGTGCCGAGCGCCATTTCGGTGCAGGCGCGGACCTGCTCATCACCAGTTCGCCAGCCTTCGTGGAGCGCTATTTCCGTCCTCGTTCCGGCCTGAAATTGCCGTTCATGTTGCTTGAGAACAAGGTTCTCTCGATTGAGACTGCCGCGCGGGAAGTCGCGCCCATGGCGCGACCACCAGCAGGTGGCAAACCATGGAAGATCGGCTGGTTCGGCGCGTTGCGCTGCCGCAAGTCCCTGGCTTTGCTCGATGAGTTCTCGCGGCGGATGGACGGACGTTTCGAAATCGTTCTGCGGGGCCGGCCGGCCCGCTCGGAATTTGCAGATTTTGATGGCTTCGTGCGCGATGCGCCCTTCATGAATTTCGCTGGCGCCTACAAGAATCCAGAGGACCTTTCGACGATCTATAATGATGTCCAGTTTTCCTGGGCGATCGATTTCTTCGAAGAAGGACTGAATTCGAGCTGGCTGCTGCCGAACCGTCTCTACGAGGGCGGGCTCTATGGCGCTGTGCCGATTGCCGTTGATGGCACGGAAACCGCCCGGTTTCTGACCACTCGAAGAATCGGGCTCGCGCTCGAAAAGCCGGATGCGGATCACCTCGTTGCGCTTTTGGGCGCAATGGACGAGCAGCACTATCTCGCCGCCTTCAACGCCGTTGCGGCGCAGGATCGCAAGCAATGGATGATCGATCGGGCCGACTGTCAGGGACTGGTCCACAGGCTGGCCGCCCTGACGCGCAGCAATGAGCAGAGCATGGACGCAAAGGCCCTCCCGCAACTGCATCGCAATAGAGGTGGATTGCAATGACGACTGAAAGTTCAAGGGACATGCATTGTGTGATCGTCATTCCTTGCCTAAACGAGGAACGGCACATAGAGCCGCTGATCGGCAAGCTTAAACAGGCTCTGGATGAGCTCGATGCCCGCATCGTGGTTGCCGATGGCGGCAGCAGTGACCGGACGCGCGATATCGTCAGGGAAATCGCCGCCCGTGATCCGCGCGTGCTGCTAATCGACAATCCGAAGCGGCTGCAAAGTGCCGCGATCAATCTCGCGATCGAGACCTTCGGCGACGGTTACGAATATTTCATCCGCATCGATGCCCATGGCGACTATCCGGATGACTATTGCCAGACGCTGGTGCGGGAAGCCGGCGCTACCGAGGCGGACTCCGTGGTTGTCGCCATGCGCACCATGGGCTTCAGCGCTTTTCAGAAGGCAACGGCGGTCGCCCAGAACTCCAAGCTTGGCAATGGCGGCTCGAAGCATCGAGAGGGAGCGAAGGGGCATTGGGCTGAACATGGGCATCATGCATTGATGCGCGTTGCTGCCTTCCGCGCCGTCGGCGGCTACGACGAAACCTTCAGCCATAACGAGGATGCCGAGCTAGACTACCGGCTTCACAAGGCCGGCTATCGGATTTGGCTCACCGACAAGACCGCGATGACCTACTATCCGCGGGCGAGCATCTCGACGCTCTTCAAACAATACCTCGGCTACGGCCGCGGCCGAGCCCGCAATATCCTCAAGCATCGCAGTATGCCGAGCTTGCGCCAGATGTTGCCGCTCGCCGTGGTGCCGATCTTCATCGGCGCTTTCCTGGCGATCCTTAACTGGATCGCCGTCATTCCGGTGAGCCTCTGGGCCGTCGCCTGCATCGCCTATGGTTTCTGGATCGCAGTCGGCCAGAGGAATCCTTATGGGCCACTGGCCGCTATCTCCGCCATGGTCATGCATTTCGCCTGGTCGATGGGCTTCTGGATGGAAGTGCTAAGCTTTCGCAGCCGCAGGGTCGCGTCATGACACAAGCTCTCCGTCGCCCGATAAGAATTGACATCGCCATCTGCACCTATCGCCGCGCAGAGCTGGATCAGACATTGCTGTCGCTTGCCGTTTTGAGCATTCCAGCCGGCGCGCTGGTACGCATTATCGTGGCCGATAATGACGTGAAGCCGAGCGCGCGAGATCGTGTCGATGCGATCCGCTCGGCGGTTCCTTTCGAGATCGCCTACGTGCATTGCCCGGCATCGAATATCTCGATCGCCCGCAATGCATGCCTCGATCACGCAAATGGCGATTTTGTCGCCTTCATAGACGATGATGAGACGGCGTCGGAAGATTGGCTGTCAGAGTTGCTGGTGATGGCCGATATGACCGGCGCTGACGCTGTTCTTGGCCCGGTGCAGGCGATTTACGCGAATGGCGCGCCTGCCTGGATGCGCAGTGGCGACTTCCACTCGACATTGCCGGTCTGGGTCGCAGGCGAAATCCGCACGGGCTATACCTGCAATGTCCTGTTGCGCCGCAGCGCACCCTCGCTCGTTGGCCGTCGCTTCAACATCGCGCTCGGGCGTACGGGCGGCGAAGACACCGAATTCTTTACTCACATGCACCAGGCCGGGGGCAGGATCGCCTATGCCGAGGACGCGCTGGTGCAAGAGCCGGTTCCCGGCAAGCGCGCCACGGTTACCTGGCTTGCCAAGCGCCGATTCCGCATGGGGCAGACCCACGGACGGATGTTGCTGGAGGGCAGGGCGAGCGGGCGGCATTGGCGCGCGATCGCGCTTGCCGGCACCAAGTCCGCCTATTGCTTCGTTGCCGCAGCGCTGCTCGCCGCATCGGCGGTCAGGCGGCATCGCTATGGCCTGCGCGGGATCATGCATGCCGGTGTCGTCAGCGGCCTCTTCGGCGTACGCGAGATCGAGCAATACGGAAACCTGGAGAAAGCACCGCAATGACGGATTTCATCCCCGATGTCAGCTTCGTCATCGCAGCCTATAATGCCGAGGAAACGCTTGAACGTGCCATCGACAGCGCGCTTGCCCAGGGGGCGGTCAGCATGGAGGTCGTCGTCGTCGACGACTGCTCGACCGACAGCACGCGTGAGATCGTGAGCAACCATCCCGATCCGCGTGTCCGCCTCGTCGCCATGCCGCGCAACGGCGGTCCGGGTGCCGCCCGCAATGCAGGTCTTGATGCTGCTCGCGGGCGCTGGGTGGCGGTGCTCGATTCCGACGATGCCCTTCGTCCGGATCGCATGGCGCGGCTGATCGCGAGAGCAGAGAAAGCCGATGCGCAGATCGCGGTTGATAATCTTGATGTCATCCGCGAGGATGTCGGCACGACATCGCCGATGTTCCCCGAGGCGATGCTAGCGCGCCTGCCGTTGCTGACGCTGGCGAAATTCATTGCCGCGAACATGATTTTCGCGTCCGAGCACAATTTCGGCTACATGAAGCCGGTGTTCCAGCGCGCGTTCCTGGAACAACATCGTCTGCGCTTTGATGAGACGTTGAGGATCGGCGAGGACTATACCTTTCTTGCTTCCGCACTTGCCCGCGGCGGTGTCTGTGTCGTCGAGCCGACAGTCGGCTACCTCTATTACATTCGCGACGGGTCGATCTCGCGTGTCCTGAAGAAGGAGCATGTCGATGCGATGCTCGCCGCCGACGTCCGGTTCTTTGCCGAACACCCCTTCGGGGCCGCAGCTCTCGCCGCTCAAAGGCGACGGACGCGCAATCTGAAGGAAGTCAAGGCGTTCCTGATGCTGGTCGACAGCATCAAGGAGCGCGAGCTTCCCGCGATCCTCAAGATCGCCTGCCTCAACCCACGCGCAGTCCGACATCTGAGCATGCCGGTTGCCGCCCGTTTTCGCCGTCTGGCCGCGTCTCTTCGGAGCGGCCGCCAGCCGACGTCAACCCCTCAACTCTCCTCGCCCCTGCCCGAAATGGGCGCAGGCCCTCACTCTAACAAAGGATAGAGCCATGGACCCCAAGCACCGCGTGAGAAAAGCAGTCATTCCGGTTGCCGGCAACGGAACCCGTTTCCTGCCCGCGACAAAAGCAATGCCGAAGGAAATGCTGACGATCGTCGATCGTCCGGTCGTGCAGTATGCCGTCGATGAAGCCATCGAGGCCGGCATCGAGCACATTGTCTTCGTCACAAGCCGCAACAAGTCGGCGATTGAAGACCATTTCGATGATACGCCGGAGCTGATTTCCTCACTGCAACGGGCAGGAAAGAGCCATCAGGTCAGCGAGCTGGAACGCCTCCTGCCGCGGCCGGGTGCCGTCAGCTTCACGCGCCAGCAGGCGCCGCTTGGCCTCGGCCACGCCGTCTGGTGTGCCCGCGACCTGATCGGCAATGAGCCCTTCGCCCTGCTTTTGCCCGACATGCTCTGCTATGGCATGCGCGGCTGCATGGCCGGCCTCATGGACCTCTATAACGAGACTGGCGGCAATATCGTCGCAGTCGAGGAATGTGCTCCGGAGGAGACGTCGAAATACGGCATTATCGGCAAGGGCGCGGCTGTTCGCCATGGCTTTGCTGTAACCAAGATGGTCGAAAAGCCGCATCCGTCTGAGGCGCCTTCAAACTTTTACCTCAATGGCCGTTATATTCTTCAGCCGGAGATCTTCGATATTCTGGCCCGTCAGGAGCGCGGCGCCGGCAACGAGATCCAGCTGACCGACGGGATGCTGCGCCTTTCCGAGACGCAGTCCTTCCATGCCCAGGTCTATAATGGACGCACATTCGACTGCGGATCCAAGCATGGCTTCATCGAAGCGAACGTCGCTTTTGCGCTCGCTCGCTCCGATATTGGCGGCTTGGTCTATGACTCGATCCGCAACTTGGTCGTCTCGCACGAAGCGCAGATGACCGCCGCTTAAGCCTGTTCACATTGTGGCCTGCGGCCGGAAGGCTGCAGGCCATGGCTATTGTTCATTCAGGCTTCTTCGACAAGGTGGTCGCCATGCATCAGAAGAATTTCACTTTCCACAGCACTCCTTCGCAAGGAGAGCCCCAGGATAGCTTCATAGACCTCGATAAGCTGATGGCGGTCGTGACACGTCGCATCCGCACGATCCTCCTTGCTATGGCCGCATTCGTCATTCTGGCGGTGGCCTATTTGCTCACCGCCACATCGAGTTACACGTCGCAGACGCAGATATTGCTCGATGAAACGATGACGAAATATGCGGAAGACCAACGACCTGCCGCTAGCAGTCAGCAGGCGGATATGGAGATCGCCAGCGCGGTCGAGATCCTCAAGTCGAACGAAATGGCGCTCCGCGTCGTCGATCAGGCTGGCCTCGCCGACAACAACACGCTGCTCAATCCGCCGGTTTCGCCGACAGCCTTGCTCAAATCCGGCGTCGGCTTGATCGTCAGTGTCTTTACGCCTGGCCGCCCGCCGATGACGCCGGGAGAGCAGCGCGAAGCGCAGCGCCAGAAGGTGGCCGCCGTGCTGCAGGACAATCTCAAGGTCGAGCGTGTCACGCGAAGCTCTGTCGTCGCCGTTTCTTTCAGTTCGACGGACAAGCTGCTGGCCGCCAAGGTCACGCGTGCCTATGCCGATGCCTATTTGACCGATCAGTTGAATGCCAATTTCGACGCGACGGAACGAGCCTCCGTTTGGTTGCAGGAGCGCCTTAATGATCTGCGTCAGCGCGCCCAGGAAGCATCACTTGAGGTCGAGAAATACAAGGCCGAGAATGGCCTGACGTCGACCGGCGGCGAGCTGATGTCGGAGCAACAGATTTCGGATTTGAACAAGCAGCTGATCATCGCCCAGGCGGATACCGCCAGTGCTGCGGCGCGTTACAACCAGTATAAGTCGATCATCGACCAAGGCCCGGACAACGCTGTCAAGAACGCGACGATTTCGTCAAACACAACCGATAACTCGGTGCTGCAGGATCTGAAGACGCGTTACCTTGCCGTGGAAAAGCGCGAGCAGGATGTCACACAGAATTTCGGAGCCCAGCACCCGCAGGCCATCGCCCTCAAGGCTGAGCGGCAGGACATTACCCGGCAGATCTATCAGGTCCTTCAACAGCTTACCGCCAGCTACAAGAACGAGCTTGACGTGGCACAGTCGCGCTCGGCATCGCTGCGTGAAAGTATTGAGAACGTCGTCGGCAAGAATTCCGAAGCCAACAAGTCTTTGGTGCATCTGAACGAGCTGAACCAGAAGGCGACGGCGCTGAAGACGCTTTATGAATCCTATCTCGGCCGTTTCGAAGAAGCGACCCAGCAACGTTCCTTCCCGATTGCCAAGGCCCGCGTCATCTCGGTTGCTGGGGTGCCGACATCGCCGTCGAGCCCGAAGAGGACGCTTGTCATGGCACTTTCGGTCATCATTGGCCTGATGGCCGGCTGTGGATTGGCTGCCTTGCAGGAGTTCCGGGATCGCTTCTTCCGTGTCGAAGCCGATGTGCGTTCCGCACTTGGATTGAAGTTCCTGGGCTATCTGCCGCTGCTTGGTCAGCAGGGCAAGAGCACAAAAAAGAAACGCAAGACCAATGTCGGAGCGGATCCGGCAACGGCGGAAGAGCCGGAAAATGGTGTCGCCTTCGAGCGTATCATGCGCATATCGGTCGAAGCCCCGCGCTCGATTTTTGCCGAGACGTTGAGAAATGCCAAGCTCGCCAGCGACGTGATGTTGCAGGGTCGTGCCGACCGCGTCATCGGCGTCGTCTCGGCGCTGCCGGGCGAGGGCAAGTCGACGACAGCCGCCAATTTTGCCGCCCTGCTTGCCAGCAGCGGCAAGCGCACGCTGCTCATCGATGCCGACTTGCGCAATCCGGGTCTTAGCCGAACGCTGAAGTCGCCGCCGCAGGCAGGCTTGATCGAGGCCGTGCTCGGCGAAGTGCCGTGGACGAATGTCGTAAAGGTCGATCCGCGCACCAAGCTCGCCATTCTGCCGGTCGCCGTCCGCGATCAATTGCTGCACACTAGCGAGCTTCTGTCCTCGCAGGGCATGCAGCATCTGATGGAAAATGCACGCAAGATGTTCGACTACGTGGTTGTCGACCTTGCACCTCTCGGTCCGGTGATCGACGCGAAAGCCTTTGCCCCGCAGGTCGATGCCTTCCTGCTGGTTACCGAATGGGGTGCGACGCCGACCAATTTGGTGCGCGACATTCTGGAACAGGAGCCGCAGATCAGTTCGCGCATTCTCGGCGTCATCCTCAACAAGACCGACATGTCGGAACTGCCGCGCTACAGCGATTTCGGCGGAACGGAACGCTATCGCCAGAAATATGTGAGCTATTACACCGAGGCGCAGCCGCGCGCTCAGGTAGATGCGTAAGGCGTCTAGGACTTCGCGGCCTTGATCTTGGTCTTGGCCAAGGCATGTTCACGCCAGATCGTGAACATGCCGGCCGCAACGACGATCAGCGCGCCCAGAACCATGGGCGCGCTTAGTTTTTCCCCGAATATGGTGACGCCGATAATGGCGGAGAAGACGAGCTGCAAATAGGTCAGGGGCTGGATCACCACCGCATCGAGTGTGTCGTACGCGCGGATGAGGAAGTAATGGCTCGATACGCCCGTCAGGCAGAGGATGCCCATGAAGATCCAGTCATGCGGGGCAAGCGTCGTCCAGAAGAATGGGCCTATGCAGCTCATGGCGACGGCACCGACCACGCCCGTATAGAAAAAGCTGGTCATGGCATTGTCCTCACGACTGACGTAGCGGGTGAGGACGACGTAAAACGAGAACAGCAACGCACCGGAAAGCGGCACCAGGAAGCGCGCGTCGAAAACGCCGCTCTCCGGCTTCAAAATAAAGAGCACGCCGACAAAGCCGAAACAGATCGCCAGCCATCGCCGCCAGCCGACTTTCTCACCGAGGATCGGGATGGACAATAGCGCCACCATGAGCGGGCCGGATGAAAATATCGCTTGCGAATGGGCAAGTCCGACGATGACGAAGGACGAAATGGCGACAACGATCTGCGCGGCAAGCAATAGGCCTCGGGCAACCTGCAGGGCGGGGTGCCGGGTCCTGACGTTGCGCCGCAAGCCGCCGGGTGCTCGCGAAGCCATTGCGATGGCGAAAAGCATGAAAGCCCAATAGCGGATCATCGCCACCAGAAGCGGCGGATAGGCGCTGACGAGGTGTTTGGATATGCCGTCCTGGATGGCGAAGATGCTGATGGCCAACAGCGTGAAGACGTAACCGGTACTATTGGATTTCATGGTTTTCGACGAAAGGAAATGTGCGGAGCCCCGGAGGCGCAGAATGCCGGCGCCGCATTCACCTTAGGCCATTCGCTGGGTCAATCATAGGCGTGGCGTTCGCTCTCCGGCCTTCCGAAGGCCTGCGGGTCACGGCTTCTTTTGATTCGCGACGAAAGCGGCAAAGCCTTCGACAAAGGCTGCGAGATTATGCTTCACCTTCTCGTCCACGATGGCGCCGTCGACATCAAAGACGCTGCCGGCTCGCGACACCATCAGCCGGCCGCCAAACCATGCCTCGGCGCCAAGCGTACGCAGCACCGTTAACCAGGCATTCTGGCTGAGGATCGTGCCGAAATTGCCGGGCGAGGCGCCGAGCACAGCGATCGGCTTGCCACCGAAGACCTGCGCGATGTCGCTCGAGGGGCGGCTCATCCAGTCGATGGCATTCTTGAAGACGCCGGGGAGCGAATTGTTGTATTCGGGCGTAAACAGGATCACTCCATCAGCGGCGATGGCTAGCTCCTTGAGTTCACGCACCTTTTCCGGAATTCCCTCGGCAGCTTCGAGATCCGCGTCATAGAGCGGCACGCCATGAATGGTCCGAGCGATCAGCTCGACGCCGCTTGGTGCCAGTTCGACGGCGGCGTGAAGCAGGGCCGTGTTGAATGAGCCTTTGCGCAGGCTGCCAGAAATGCCGAGTATCTTCATCGCTTCCCCCGTTTGCCGTTACAGGAAGACATTTATGGTTTGACGCCTTTCGTCAAGTTCCAGGCGCGATCTTATGCTGCAAGCAACGACTTCAGTTTGACAGTGCTTGCCGCCAGGGCATTGTGATCCGGATGGGCGCGCGCTGCAATCAGCATTTCGGCGAGGCGAATGTCGCGCGCGATGGCATTGCCGCGCCCGATGCCGCTTGCGGCGAGCAATCGCCCATCGGCGCTCAAATGAAACAGGATGAATGCCCCGTTATCGAGGTCTCGCCTTACATGAACGGTCGCCTCATCCGCCAGACCGACGATCTGCAGCGTCAGATCATATTGATCCGACCAGAACCACGGTACGGCGGATATTTCCGCACCTTCTCCCAGCATATTGGCCGCAGCCAGATTTGCCTGTTCCTGTGCGTTGCGCCAGGATTCGAGGCGCACGCGCCGACCGCCGTAAAGTGCCAGGGGGAAGGAGCAGCAGTCGCCCGCCGCATAGATGTCGGCAATGGAGGTTTCAAGGCGCTCATTGACGGCAATACCGTTGTCGATCACAAGCCCCGCTTGCGCAGCAAGCGCGATATTCGGCAAGGCACCGATGCCGACAAGCAACAGATCGGCCGAGACGATTTCGCCATTGGCCAAACGGACAACGATCTTGTCGGTATCCTCTTGCACGGCCTGGATGCTCTGGCCGCAACGGATATTTGCTCCCTCCTGACGATGGCGTTCCGTGATCGCTCCGGCGATCTCCTCCGGCACGCCGCGCTTCAACACCCGCGGCAGGCCCTCGATGACGGTGACATCCGCGCCACGGAGGCGCGCCGTAGCCGCGAATTCGAGACCGATGAAACCGCCGCCGATGATGGCAAGATGCCGGCCGGGATGAATGCCCGTGTGCAAAGCTAACGCATCCGCATGGGTCCGCAACATGCGGATGCGAGGGGACACGCCATCGGCGCCGGGAAAGTTGCGCGCCGAGGCTCCGGTCGCGAGCAGAAGCTTGTCGTAACCGAGTATCTGCCCGTCAACGAGGCTGGTTGTTTTCGAAACCGGGTCAATCGCCGTCACCGTCGCATCGAGCCTTAGGTTGATCGACTGCTCCTGATACCGTTCCAATGTTGCGACGAATTTCGGCTCCGGCGCATCACCTGATCCGCCTTTCGAAAGTGGCGGACGTTCGTATGGGGCAATCGGCTCGGCGCCAACAAGGGTAATCTCGCCCTCAAATCCCTTTTCGCGGAGTGAGAAGGCAGCGCGCGCGCCGCATTCACCTGCGCCGATGATGACAAAACGCGGCATGGTCTCCTCCTCAGAGCCCGATGAAGACGGTGCCGTTTTCGACTTTGACCGGATAGGTCTGCAGGTTGACGCAGACCGGAGCTCCCTTGGCTTCGCCGGTGCGATAGTCGAAGCGGCCATTGTGCTTGGGACATTCGATGATGTTGTCCATGACGAGACCATCGGCGAGATGGATCTTCTCGTGGGTGCACAGGCCGTCAGTGGCGAAATAATTATCCTCGGGGCTACGGTAGACGGCAAAGGTTCGCCCGTCATGGTCGAAACGGATGACATCTTCTTCATCGATCGCGTCGGCAGTACAGACTTCGATCCAGTTGCTCATATTTTCCTCCCTCTATACGTCCAGTTTATTGAGCGGCTGCGGCTGGAAGTCCGCTGTGGAACTCATCGCGATAGGGCCGAGCCGTCGGCGGCAGTTCGCGCTTCAGGAAATAGTCCTCATTACGCAATTGCCGCAGGAAAGCTGGTATCATCTCGCGATAGCCGGACCACATGGATGGGTTCGGCTCCGGCAGGTCGTGCTTGATCATCGCATGCAGCTTCGGCAGCGCGTGATAGGGCACCATAGGGAACATGTGGTGTTCGACGTGATAGTTCATGTTCCAGTAGATGAAGCGGCTGATCGGATTCATAATCACGGTGCGGCTGTTCAGCCGATGATCGATGACGTTGTCGGCGAGGCCGCCATGCTGCAGCAGGCCGGTCAGGACGTGATGCCAGGCGCCGTAGAAGCGCGGAAGACCGATCAACATCAGCGGCAGGATGGAGCCCGTGGCGATCGCCGTCGCTATGGTCACGATATAGATGGCAAGCCAGATGCGGGCGATGCGAATAGCCTTCGGCTGTTCCATCTCGGGTATGAAGGTCCTTTCCGCGGCGCTGACAACCCCGGAAGCGTTGCGCAACATGTCGATGACGGCGTGCCAGGCATCGAGGACGCCAATGAAATTTAGGACGAGGCGGAAGAGATCCGGCGGTCGCATGACGGCAATTTCGGGGTCACGGCCGACGATGACGGTATCCGTGTGGTGGCGTGTATGGCTCCAGCGCCAGGTCACCGGATTGCGCATGATCATGAAGCAGGCGATCTGATAGACCGCGTCGTTCATCCACCGGGTCTTGAAGGCCGTGCCATGGCCGCATTCATGCCAGCGGCTGTCGGAGGCCGAACCGTAGAGCACGCCATAGGCGAGAAAGAACGGAAGACAGACCCAGGATCCCCAGAAGTAGACACCCAGCGCGGCGAAGGCCAGCATACTGCCAAGCCAGATGATGGTGTCGCGGATTGCCGGAGCATCCGAGCGCTGCATCAGCGCCTTCATGTCCTTGCGCACAACATCTGTGTGATACCATTCGGCGGCGGCCAGTCCGGTCTCCACCGCCAGTTTGCCGCTCGCGCCGAGCAGATCGTAGTCACGCTTGATAATCGTCGTCATCCCTGCCTCCTGCGACGTGCAACAGCCCATCGCCCCTGATGTCGGAAACGATAGATCGACTTTTCGCTTGCCTCAATGCGGAAATGATGGAATCTATCAAAACATATCAAATGCAAGCGTCATCAGTGATGGTATATCTCAGGAGCAGCCATGCGTCGCCCAACCATATCGGATCTCGCCAAGGCATCCGGCGTCAGTGTTGCCACGATCGATCGCGTGCTGAACGGACGGCATCGGGTGCGAGAGGAAACGGCACGCCGGGTCTACGAGGCAGCGCAGGAAATAGGGTATCATGCCGTTGGCCTCCTTCGGCAACGAGTCTTTGAGGACCTGCCGCAGTATCGATTGGGTTTCGTCCTGCAGAAGCCCGCTCAGGCCTTCTACCAGGCTTTTGCCAAGGAGATCGCGGTGGCGGCGCAAGCGGTCACGACAGCGCGGATCAACGCCCAAATTGAGTTCGTAACCGCCTCAACGCCGACGGCGATTGTCGAGAAGCTGAAAATGGTGGCTGCTCGCAGCCAGGCCGTTGCGCTTGTCGCGCCGGATTACCCGGCTGTGACGGCTGCGATCGAGGAATTGAAGGAGAAGGGTATTCCGGTCTTTTCCTTGCTGTCGGATTTCTCCACCACTGCGCGCCAGGGCTATATCGGCGTCGACAACCGCAAGGTTGGGCGCACGGCCGCCTGGATCATTGCGCGTTCGGCGCGCCGCCCAGGGAAGGTCGCTTGCTTCGTCGGCAGTCATCGCTTTCTTGGCCATGAGTTGCGCGAAATCGGCTTTCGCTCCTATTTCCGCGAGAACGCACCCGATTTCGAAGTGCTGGATACGCTCATCAATCTCGATACGCCCGAAATTACGCATGAGGCGACGCTCGATCTCCTGAAAAAGCATCCCGACCTCATCGGCTTCTACGTCTGCGGCGGCGGTATGGAGGGAGCGATTTCGGCCATTCGCGAAGAGCAGTTGTCCGGCCAGCTGATTGCCGTCGTCAACGAATTGACGCCGGAATCAAAGGCGGCGCTTGCCGACGATGTCGTCGCCATGGCGATCGGCACGCCGCTGCCGGCGCTCTGTAGCGAACTGATGAACCTGATGATCAGGTCTGTCGAAAGCAATGAGGCCGTGGTCCCCGGGCAGAGCTTCCTGCCGTTTGAAATTTTTCTCTCGGAAAACATCTGAATGGAATGATGGAATTCCATCATTTCTCGGAGAATTCTATCAGGAATGACGGCTGAATCGGATGGAAGAGAAGCATGAATATCGCTAGTGCTTCACAAGCAAGCGCTGCGGATCTGGAATGTCTCTGCGGCCGGAGGCCTTGAGGAGGAATGCCCATCATGAGTTCTATTCGTTTCGCGCTCAATCATATGTGTGCGCCATCCATGAAGCTGGAATCGTTCTTTGCCGCCGCAAAGGAACTTGGCATCGAAAACGTCGAGATCCGCAACGATCTCGCCGGGAACGCGATACTGGATGGCACGCCGGCAAAAGCCGTTAGGGAATTGGCCGTGCGCCAGGGGCTAACAATCATCTCGATCAATGCGCTGCAGCGTTTCAATGAATGGAACGACGAGCGCGCCGGCGAAGCGGCAGAGCTGATCGACTATGCGCGCGATTGCGGCGCAAAGGCCCTCGTGCTCGTTCCAGTCAACGACGGCAGCGGCCGCGAACCGGACGTGCGCCGCGCTAATCTCCGCAAGGCACTGTCGGCCCTGAAGCCGATGCTGGAGGCGGCCGGTATTATCGGGCTTGTCGAGCCCCTCGGCTTTGAGATCTGCTCGCTGCGCCTGAAGAGTGAAGCGGCTGATGCCATTGAGGAACTTGGTGCGAAGTCCATCTTCCGCCTCGTACATGATACTTTCCATCATCATCTCGCCGGCGAAGCAGCAACTTTCCCGCAATTGACGGGTCTTGTTCATATTTCCGGTGTCAGCGATCTCGATGTCTCGGTTGCCGACATGCGCGATCCGCATCGCGTTCTGGTCGATGCAGAGGACCGTCTCGATAATGTCGGCCAGCTACAGTCGCTGCTGTCGGCCGGCTATGCCGGCCCGGCATCTTTCGAACCCTTTGCCCCGACCGTCCATGCCTTGAAGGAACCGATCGGCGCCCTCAAGGAAAGCATGGCCTATATCAAAGGCCAGCTCTGATTGACCTTGTAGTCCGCGGGCAACTCGCCTGTGAGCTCAGTCGTGCGAATGCACTTCGCGATGGTCTGCGCCATGATCCGAGGGGATCAGGTGCAGATTGCCGAAGCGCACGCCTCGCTGCGTCACTACCCTGTCCGCAAAGGCCTTGATTTCCGCTGCCCTGCCTTTCAACACAGAGACTTCAAGGCAATCGTGCTCGTCGATATGAACATGAAGCGTCGAAACTGAAAGATCGTAATGGCTGTGTTGTGCGCTCGTCAGCCGGCGCGACAGATCGCGGGTTTCGTGTTCATAGACATAGGTGAGAGCTGCGTAGCAGCCAGCCTCGCCATCGATGGTTGGCTGGGCGCGCGTCACGGCGTCGCGAACCAGATCGCGCAAGGTTTCCGAACGGCTGGCATAGCCACGTTGCGTGCTGATCTTGTCGATGGTCTCGAGAAGATCATCATCTATTGTGATGGTAATGCGCTGCATCCCCTGATCCTCTTCCGTGACGTGGGCTTCGGAAGCAGACTAGAGAAAATTTCGGCGGGTTTTGCAACGGTTGCTTGAACTATTGCCGGCCGCGGAAGCGTCGCTGATAAGTGGGGTCGTAAAGCGAGCTTTCGCGGAAATCGCTGGCGGAAAGCGACGGGCCGACGAAGATCAACGCCGTGCGCTCGATCGGCTCGGCGGCCACCATTGCCTCAATGGTTGCAAGCGTGCCGCGAACGATCCGCTCGTCGGGCCAAGAGGCCTTGACGACGATCGCAACCGGACAATCCGCACCGTAGTGCGGTGTCAGATCCTCGACGATCTTTGGGAGTGCGTGGATCGCCAGATGGATGGCAAGGGTCGCACCGGTCGCGCCGAATTTCTCCAGCGTCTCGTTATTCGGCATCGGTGAAGCGCGACCGGAAACGCGCGTCAACACCAGACTCTGAGCGACTGCCGGGATGGTCAGCTCGCGCCCGAGCGCTGACGCCGCTGCAGCGAAAGCCGGAACACCAGGCGTCAGCGTGTAGTCGATGCCGTGCCGTTCCAGCCGGCGGATCTGCTCGGCAACGGCGCTCCAGACGGACAGGTCGCCGGAGTGAAGGCGCGCGACATCCTCGCCAACTTTGGCAGCCTTTAGATATTCCGTCTCGAGCTCGTCAAGCGACAGCGGCGCGGTGTCGATGATGCGGGCGCCGGGTGGGCAATATTGGAGAAGTTCCGGCGAGACGATCGAGCCGGCATAGAGGCAGACCGGGCATTTGCCGATCAGATCCCGGCCACGCACGGTGATCAGGTCGGCGGCTCCGGGGCCCGCGCCAATGAAATGCACTGTCATCGCTTTACCTCGTTTTGAACTATGGCTTGATCCACGACCATTGCGTTACCGGCATGGCCGGACGCCAGCCCGTCATGCGGCCGATAGGGGCCGCACGTGCGATATCGATACGAATCAGCGAGCCACCCCGGCGTGCCTGTTCGGCAAGCAGAAGCGCTTCCATTTCGGTCGTGACGGCATTGGCCACCAGCCTGCCGCCCTTTCTCAATTGGTCGATGGAGGCATCGAGTACCCCCGCGTCGCTGCCGCCGCCGCCGATGAAGATGGCATCCGGAACGGGTAGCCCGGCAAGCGCATCCGGCGCCTCTCCCTCGACGACGGTCAGACCTGGTACGCCGAAATTCGCCGTGTTGCGACGGATCCGCGCCGCGCGCTCTGATGATGCTTCTATGGCGATGGCGCGCAACGATGTGTCCGCCAGCATCCATTCGATGCCGACCGAGCCGGAGCCGGCGCCGATGTCCCAGAGCAGCTCGCCGTGACGCGGTGCAAGTGCGGAGAGCGTCATCGCGCGGATCTCCCGCTTGGTGATCTGGCCGTCATGCTCGAATAGTTCGTCGGCCAAGCCGGCGCTTAGCGATAGAATCCTTGCACCTGCGCCGGCTTTGACCTCGACGCCGCAAATATTCAGATCGTTGACGCCGGAGAGGGCGAAGTCATCAGCCGTTTGCCGGGAGGCTTTTTCATGCGGGCCGCCGAGCGCTTCCAAGACCATAAGTTCAGACTGACCGAAGCCGGAGGCTTGCAGCAAAGCGGCTAAATCGGCCGGCCCCTTGCCGTCCGATGTCAGCGCCAGGATCTTGCGGCCTGGATGGAGATGCGGCCGGATGAGATTGATCGGCCGTCCGTGAAGTGACAGAACCGTTATCTCCTGCAAGGGCCAGCCGAGACGCGATGCTGCGAGGCTGAAAGAGGAGGGAGCCGGAATGACGGACATCTCACTGGCCGGAATGCCCCGCGAGAGCGTCGCGCCGACGCCGTAAAAGAAGGGATCGCCGGAGGCGAGAACAACCGTCGGCTCGCCCCGCCGGGCAAGGACCGCCTCGACCGATCTTTCGAATGGTGAAAGCCACTGATGCGTTTCGCCTGTTATCACCGGGCTCATTAGCTCGATATGACGCTCTCCGCCGAAGATGATCGGTGCCGAAGCGATCAGCTGTTTTGCCTCGTCGCCGAGCCCCGCTGGACCGTCCTCGCCGATGCCGATAATAGTGAGCCAACGTTGAACGAAAGATATCTCAGCCATGGGCAAGGTCCGCATTCTGATCCTTGGCGGCACGACGGAGGCTCGTGCTTTGGCAACGTCGCTCGCCGCTCGGACAGACCTTGACGTTATCCTGTCGCTTGCCGGCAGGACTGTCGATCCGGCGTCGCAGCCTGTTCCCGTTCGCAGCGGTGGTTTCGGTGGTGCGGAAGGGCTGGCCCGCTATCTGCATGACGAAGCGATCGATCTGCTGATCGATGCTACCCACCCTTTCGCCGCCCGCATTTCCACCAATGCTAGCGAGGCGGCGGCTCGCAGCGGCGTATCGGCCTTCGCGCTGCGCCGTCCAGCCTGGGTGCCGGTCGAAGGCGATGACTGGCTCTCGGTGCATAGCGTCGCGCAAGCCGTTGCAGCGCTTGGGGCCGAGCCCCTGCGGGTTTTCCTGGCAACGGGCCGGCAGGAGGCTCATCAGGCGAACGCGGCCCCGCAACACCATTACTGGGTCCGCAGCGTCGATCCTGTCGAGCCGCCGCTGACCGTGCCCAAAGTCGCCTACATCCATAGCAGGGGACCGTTCCGGTTCGCAGATGAGCTCGACATGCTGCAGCGGTATGCGATCGACGTGGTCGTCGCCAAGAACAGTGGCGGCGATGCGACCTACGGAAAGATCGAGGCGGCCAGGCGTCTCGGTATCAAAGTGGTCATGATCGAGCGTGCGGAGACCACCGGCCTGCCGGTGGTCGAAACAGTCGCTGCCGCGCTCGATCGGATCGATCATTTCGTCTTTTCCCTGATGAAACGTGGCGTATAGACCAGATCCGGACGACCGTCGCGGGCGACGATGCGCGTCTCGGTCGAGCCGATGATGACACAGGTCGCCATATCGGCCCGCGAGGCCTGGGCATCGCCAAGCCGCGCAACCGTCATGCGCTCATCGGGCCGGCCGGCGGCCCGCCCGAAAATGACCGGCGTGTCCGCTGGCAAGATATCGCGGACGATTTCGAAAGCTCTGCCGAGCTGCCACGGCCGCGCCTTGCTGATCGGGTTATAGAGCGCGATGACGAAACCAGCTTCTGCAACAGCTCGAAGCCGGCTTTCGATGAGTGGCCAGGGCTTGAGATTGTCCGACAGCGAGATCGCACAGAAATCATGCCCGAGGGGGGCGCCGATGCGAGCAGCGACTGCCAGCATGGCCGTGATGCCGGGCACCACCACGAGGTCGATTGCGCGCCATTCCGTCGGACCGTGATCGATCGCCTCACAAACGGCCGCCGCCATGGCAAAGACGCCGGGATCACCGCCGGAGACAACGCAGACATTGACGCCCGCCGCGGCTCGCTGCAACGCCACCTTGGCGCGATCCAGCTCTTCACGATTATCGGACGCTTGGCGGATCTGATCGCCGCGCAGCGTCAGGCGGTCGAGGTAGGGGCCGTAACCGTAGAATTCATGGGCATCCGCGACGGCAGCCAAGGCTTCAGGCGTCGTCTGCGAGGGATTGCCGGGGCCGGTGCCTATGACATAAAGACGCCCGCTCATGGCCTTCCTTCCCAGCCCGGAACAAGAACCAGCGAGAAATAGGGCGCCTCGGCATCGTCACGGCTCGCAAGCGGCGTCATGGCGCCATTTGCCATCGTACCGCGCTCGACATAGATGGCCTCGTTCAGCCGGCCGGCGGCATCGAGCGCGCGGCGGATTTTCGGTAGGTTGCGGCCGACCTTCATGATGACCGCTGCCTGCGTGTCGCCAAGGCGGCGAGCAAGCTCGGCTTCCGCCATGGTTCCCGGCAGGACGGAGAGCACGTCGTCTCCTTGCACCATCGGCAAGCCGGCGAGCGACCAGCAGCCGGACATGGCTGTTACCCCTGGAATGACCTCGGTCGGAAAGCGATCGGCAAGGCGCACATGGAGGTGCATGTAGGAGCCGTAGAAGAGTGGGTCGCCTTCGCTGAGCACGGCAACAGTCTTTCCTTCGCGCAGATGCGTCGCCACCGCTTCGGCCGAGGCATCATAGAAGGCGGTGATCTGGCTGATGTAGTCCGGCGTGTCCTTATCGACCTCGGTCGTAACCGGATAATAGAGCGGCAGCAACGTCACGTCCGCTCTCAGCTGGTCGCCGACAATGGCCCTGCCGTTACCGCCTCTGCCCTGCTTGGCGAAATAGGCGACGACTTCGGCGCGCTCCAGAGCCCTGACGGCCTTGACCGTCAGTAGTTCCGGGTCGCCGGGACCGGTGCCGACACCGATCAGCTGTCCAGAAGGCGCGCTCATAGGCCCGGCCTCGCTAAGGCATTGAGGGCAGCTGCCGTCATCGGACTGCCGCCAAGTCTCCCGCGTACGATGGCAAACGGGACGCCATAGGAATTCTCGGCAAGCGCGTCCTTGGATTCGGCCGCGCCAACGAAGCCCACAGGCATGCCGATGATGGCGGCAGGTTTCGGTGCGCCGTCGCGCAGCATTTCAAGAAGGTGGAAAAGCGCGGTCGGGGCATTGCCGATTGCAACGACGGCGCCGGCAAGCTGGTCGGTCCAGAGATGCATCGCGGCGGCCGAACGCGTATTGCCGATCGTCTTTGCGATTTCCGCCGTACGCGGATCCTGCAAAGTGCAGATGACTTCGTTGGCTGCCGGCAAACGGGCGCGTGTGACGCCACGGGCAACCATTTCGGCATCGCAAAGAATGGGCGCGCCATCACTTAGAGCTTTGCGGGCCACGGCGACGAAGCCGGGCGAAAAATGGAAACGTTGTGCGGCTTCTACCTGTCCGCAAGCATGGATCATGCGGACTGCTACATCGGCCTCGGCGTCGGAAAAGCGCTTGAGATCGGCTTCGCTGCGGATGATCGCGAAGGAGCGTTCGTAGATCGCTTGCCCCTCGCGGATATAGTCATAGTCAGGCATCTTTATCCCTGTCGTAGAGCCGTCGCGATTGCGTCCCGGCCGAGCCGTTTAAGACACTGGCGCGCCGATTCGCCAGCAACTTTGTTGTTTCGCACCAGCTCGCCAAGTCGAGCCAATACTGATTTCAGATTCTCTTTGCCGATATTCACCGCGGGTTCTGCTGACGCCGGTCCATCCAGGACGATCACATGACCAGCGGGAACGCCGACGATGGCAAGCGCTGCCGGAGAAGGATGCGCGCACCCCTTCGGGCAACCGGACAAATGCAGTTTGAACGAACCGTCGAGCAATTCGGGAGCGACATCGACACAATCAGCGGCCGCCTGTTTGGTCGTGTAGTGCGCGGATGCGCAGGCTCCTGCGCCGGAGCATAGGACTATATGATTGGCTGGATCGTCGCCGCGCGTTTGGAAGCCGCTGGAGGCGGCGAGCAAGCGGAGGCGTTCAAGTTTGTCGGCCACTGGGCCAAGCAACAGAATGCTGTGTTCCGGCCCGGTTCGGATTTCATTGACGCCGCTCTCTTCGGCAGCGGCAAGAAAGCGGGCGAGATCCCGCGCGTGGATCTGTCCGAAGGAAGGGCGCAATCCGAGCGCAAAACCGCTCTTCGTGAGCGCGATGATCCCGATTGGGGTGGTGGTGGGCGCCGCTGCCGCTTGGGCATGGATGCGGACTTCCGGAAAAAGCCCTCGCAGCTCCTCCGTATCAAGGTCGCGGCCGCGGGCGCGGGGTCCGAGCAGGCTCAATCGCTTGAGCAACATGACCACATCGGCAATCACCTGGTCGCTGGGCAATATGGCAAGCGGCGTTGCCGTGGCTGCCGTTCCAGCGATCGACAACATCCAGAGATAGTCTGTGCCATCGTCGGATTGTGTCGCCTTCAACCTGATATCCGCGGTCATCTCGTCAAGAGTGGGCTGGCCGCCGCCATCGATGATGATGGCGAGCTTCGCCGCCAGCAGCGGTTTGGGGAAAACGCCTTCAATGGCTTGTCGTAGTTGCTCCGCGAGCGTACGGGCAGCCCCAATTTCGGATGGGTCCAGGCCACTGAGGGGCGGCGTCTCGATGGCCACGCCGCTTTGCACGACAATGCCGGCGCGATCTATGTCGATGGCAAGCGCCCCAACGGTCTGAGGGGTCAGGCCGCGCAGTTGCAGATTGCCGCGCGCCGTGATTTCGAGCAGGCCGTTGCCATGAGTTTCGGCGGCTTCCGCCAGCGCGAGAAACTGCGCAACCGTCAACCCCGGCGTCGCCGGTCGCAGCCGGACGAGCAGACCGTCGCCTGTTTGCATCGGATCGCTGAGCGACGGGCAGGCGCCGCGAACAATGGGCGCTAGCGGTGAGGCGTCGACGAAGCCTTCGGCTGGCTCTTGCGAGAAGCACGCGGGTTCGTCCATCATCTGTCCGTTGGCCGCAACCAAGAGATTGCCCTTCATAGGGGACACTTCCTTGCACAAACCGGATCGGTGGGCAAATGATTTGGCTCAGCGACGGTTCATGTCCGATCGTCGAAATCCTGGCCCTTGCGCAGCAGGTAGATGTCCATGATCCACCCGTGTCGTGCGCGCGCTTCCTCCCGTGTCGAGACGATGCGCTCGGAAACATCGGCGAGCCTGCCGGCTATGATAATCTCGTCCTTCGTGCCGAGATAGGCTCCCCAATAGATATAGGCGTCCGGATCGTCGATCTTGCTGAAGGCCTGCTCGCCGTCGAGCATGACGACGGCTGTTTCCGCGACGCCCGGAAAGCTCTCGGCGAGCCTGCGTCCGGTGGTGACCTGCACCGGTTTCCCGACGAGATTGAGGGGGATGCGGTGGCTTGCGGTCAGCGCCTGGATGCTGGTGATGCCGGGGATGATGTTGTAGTCGAGCGCGACCTTGCGGCGCGCGACAACGCGCTCGATGATGCGCAGCGTGCTGTCGTAAAGACCGGGGTCGCCCCAAACGAGGAAAGCGGCGCTTTCGTTGTCGGCCAGATGGTCAAGGAAAAGCCGTTCGTAGATGGCTGAAATCTCTTCATGCCATTCATCGACACCTTGCACGTAGCTGCGGTCGGCCGTGCGGCGCGATGGCACGTCATAGCCGATAAAACGGATCGCATTGTTGGTGACGTAACGTTCGCAGATATCCTTGCGGACATCGGCGAGCTCAGCCTTCGCTGCGCCCTTGCTGGGGATGAAGATAACGTTGGCGGCATTCAGCGCATTGATCGCCTGCACGGTCACATGCTCGGGATTTCCGGTGCCGATACCGACGATATGAATTTGCCGCATGTGCTGGTCCTTGTTTTCAGCGCTGTTTGCCGGAAGAGGCAGCCCGTTTCAAGGGTATGGCAGTGAGATCGGGCGCGCCGACCTAGGCCTGTCGCTCGAAGGCCCAGCGGTTGATCGTATAGGCACGCGGTGAAGCGCCAAGCATGCGCCGGAACATGGTGGTGAAAGCCGCAACGCTTTCATAGCCCGCTTCAAGCGCGACATTGGTCACAGGAGCGCCTCCGGCCAGTCGGGGCAGACAGGCAAAAACGCTTGCCTGTTGGCGCCAGGTGGTGAAGCTGATACCGGTTTCCTTGCGGAACTGTCGGGTGAACGTCCGCCGGCTCATCGCGAGCTTCTCGGCCCAGTCGTCCAGCCTGGCATTGGGCGAAGGATTGGCGAGATAGTCGCGGCAAAGTGCGGTCAGCCGGCGATCGGAAGGGAAGGGCAGACCGAGCGGGCGCTCCGGCAAGGTGGTGATCTCCTCGACAAGCAGCGACAGCACCAGCTTGGCCTTGCGATGGCTCACCGGCGCCTCCCGCAATCGGATCGCTTCCAGCAACAGGCTACGGGCAAGATCCGTCACCTCGACGACGCGCGGAACCTCGTCTTTCTGCGCCTGGCCGCGCGGAGCGACATAGACGGACTTCATGCTGACATCGCTCAGAATCTCGATGGAATGTTCCAGCCCGACGGGGATGAAGAGGGCATGCCCCGGCGGAACCATCCAGCGGCCCCTTGCTGTCATGATCAGGGCAACGCCGGAGAAAATACAAAGCAGTTGCGTTCGGCGATGATGATGCCACGGAACCGTGTAGCCCTGCGGCGGCTCGGCGCTATGGACGAGCACATCCGCGTCCGATTCCTCCATCCAGCGCATGCTCTGGACATGCACGTCATCGAGGGTTGCCAGCAATTGTTTCGACAGCTTTTCCATAATGGCCCAATCGAGAAACTATTGGACCAAAACACGAAAGAAGGTCACTCGCAAGCCGTGTAAAACGCGGATCAAACGATTTGGCCGGCGGGAGGCCGGCCCTGGAAGGAATTTGCATGGTTGCCGCGTTTTCGGGTGCGCAGACCCGCTTCGAGAAGACGACGCTCTCTGTCGTCATTGCCGTCAGCACCTGTCATCTGCTGAATGACATCATGCAATCGCTGCTGTCGTCGCTCTATCCGATGTTCAGGGAAAATTATGCGCTCGATTTCGTGCAGATCGGGCTGCTGACGATGATGTTCCAGATTACCGCTTCGCTGCTTCAGCCGGTAGTCGGGATCGTCACCGATAAATGGCCCATGCCCTATTCGCTGCCTGTGGGCATGGTTAGCACATTCCTGGGTCTGTTGCTTCTCGGCTATGCCGGAAGCTTCACCATGCTGCTCGGCGCTGCCTGCCTGATCGGCTTCGGCTCGGCCGTCTTCCATCCGGAAGCGTCCCGCGTCGCGCGCCTGGCCTCCGGCGGCCGTCATGGTCTCGCGCAATCGCTGTTCCAGCTCGGCGGCAATGCCGGCTCGGCAATCGGCCCGTTGATCGCGGCATTCTTCGTCCTGCAGCATGGCCAGAAGAGCGTTGCCTGGCTTTCGGTGCTTGCCGTCATCGGTTTCATTGTTCTGAGCTGGGTCGGAACCTGGTACGTCAATCACCGCCGCCAGCAGGCAAGCCGTCCCGTGCCCAACCGCACCTTGCCGATCGCGCGCAACAAGGCGATGTGGGCGCTTGCCATCCTCATTCTGCTGACAGCGACAAAGAACGTCTACATGGCGAGCATCTCGAGCTATTTCACCTTCTACGTCATCGACAAGTTCCACCTCGATGTTCGCGATGCCCAGCTGATGCTGTTCCTGTTTTTGGGTTCGGTCGCTGCCGGAACGATCATGGGTGGGCCGGTCGGCGACCGTCTGGGTGCGCGCTTCGTGATCTGGTTCTCGATCCTTGGCGTTATTCCTTTTGCGCTGCTGATGCCCTACGCCGATCTGTTCTGGACTTGCGTCCTGACTGTCATAATCGGCTTGGTCTTTGCCTCGGCATTCCCCGCGATCGTCGTATTCGCACAGGAATTGATCCCCGGCCGGGTTGGATTGATCGGCGGCATCTTCTTCGGTTTTGCCTTCGGGGCCGGCGGTCTCGGCGCGGCCGCGCTCGGAGACTTCGCCGACACGCACGGCATCGCCTTCGTCTACACGATCTGCTCGTATCTGCCTCTGCTCGGCCTGTTTACGATCTTCCTGCCGCGCATTCCGAGGCATTGACCTCAAGCTTGGCGCGCGAGCGCGCCGGGCCTCGCTTCCTGCAAAATTAAAGCAATTGAGGCGGTGTCCGTGAAGAACACCGCCTCAATTGTTTGGACAATTGCGCAGAGAAACCGGATCAGGCGTAGCGGCTGATCGCAAGGTCCGTCGCGTCGATGTCAGGCTTGCGGCCGCTGACGAGATCGCTGATCACGCGTGCCGAACCGGAGCTCATCGTCCATCCCAGCGTGCCGTGTCCCGTGTTGAGGAACAGGCCCTTGACCTTCGTCGGTCCGATGACCGGCGTACCATCCGGTGTCATCGGCCGCAGACCAGACCAGAAGGATGCCTTGGCGACGTCGCCGCCGGGGAAGAGATCGGTCACGGAATGTTCGAGCGTCTGCCGTCGGGCAAGGCCGAGATCATTGGTATAGCCCGAGATTTCAGCCATGCCGCCAACGCGAATGCGATCACCGAGGCGGGTTATGGCGATCTTGTAGGTTTCGTCCATCACGGTCGATTCTGGCGAACGCGAGGGATCGGTGATCGGGATCGTCAGCGAGTAGCCCTTGACCGGATAGACCGACAGCTTGATGCCGAGGGGCCTGAGCATGATCGGGGAGTAGCTGCCGAGCGCAACGACAACGGCATCGCCGTCCACGCGACCACGGTCGGTCACGACGCTGCGCACCTGACCGCCCTGCACGTCGAGCCCCTTGATCGTTGTGCCGTACTGGAAGCGTACGCCTAGTTCGACTGCCTTGGCGGCAAGCGCATTGGTAAATTTAAAGCAGTCGCCCGTCTCGTCCTTCGGCGTCAGCAGGCCGCCAACGATCTTTTCGCGAACATGCCGCAAAGCCGGTTCGACGCGGATGCAGCCTTCGGGATCGAGTACTTCATAGGGAATGCCGTCGGCGGCCAGAGCCTTGACGTCCTTCGCGGAGGCATCTAGCTGCTGTTGTGTGCGGAAAAGCTGCAGCGTACCCTGCATCCGCTCGTCATAGGCAATACCAGTTTCCTCGCGGACGGCAGCCAGCGAGATGCGGCTGTAGTCGGCAAGGCGCAGCATGCGGCTTTTGTTGATCGCATAGCGTTCCGACGTGCAGTTCGAAAGCATCTTCACGAGCCAGGACAGCATCGCGCCATCGACCTTGGGGCGAAGGATGAGCGGTGCGTGATGCATGAACAGCCACTTGACCGCTTTCATTGGAATACCCGGCGCGGCCCATGGCGAGCAATAGCCGAAGGAGACTTCGCCCGCATTGGCAAAACTCGTTTCCAGCGCCGGCCCCTGCTGCCGATCGATGACCGTGACCTCGTGGCCTGCCTTGGCGAGTTGATAGGCAGATGTGACGCCGACGATGCCGGCCCCCAGAACGACGACTTTCATGATGTCCTCAGTGAATTGAGCAATGGGAAGGTCAGCGGTATTGCCTGGTGTAGCGATCGCCGAGACTGGTTAGGATTTCGTAGGAAATCAAGCCGGCGTCCCGGGCGAGATCATCGATCGTTTGATGGTCTCCCAAAACTTCCACCAGGCTACCCAACGACAGGGTTCCTTCGGGCAAGGCGCTGATATCGATTGTCATGCTGTCCATCGACACACGGCCAACGGTCGGTAGCCGCACGCCGTTGTAATAGACCGATCCGCGATCGCTTAAGCTGCGGGGAAGACCATCGGCGTAGCCGGCAGCGACTGTTGCAAGCCGGGTTTCCGCCTTCGTCACGTGCACGCCGCCATAGCCGACGCGAGCGCCGGCCGGAACGGTTCGTGTCTGAACGACGGCAACATCGAGCCGCACGACGGGTTCCATCGGATTGGCTACGCCGCCGGTCGGGGCGCCGCCATAGAGTGCAATACCTGGCCGTGCCAATACGCCGTGAAAATCATCGCCAAGGAAGATGCCGCCGGAATTGGCGAAGGAGAGATCATAGCCCTCAAATTCCTTAGCGACGCGACGCATCTCGGCAAGCTGGTCGCCGTTCTGAACGCTGTCGGTCTCGTCTGCGGACGCCAGATGGCTCATGATAAAGAGGATATCGAGATGGTCGGTGGCTGCAAGGTGAGCTGCGACGGCGGCTCTGTCTTCCGGAGGGATGCCGAGCCGCGACATGCCGGTATCGAACTGCAGGACGGCGGGAAGCTTGCGCTGCAGCGAGCGGGCGGTTTCTGACCACAGTCGCATTTGCTCAAGCGAATTGACGACTGGAATGAAGCCGCCTTCCGCACAGGCCGTTTCGTTGCCCGGCAACAGGCCGTTCAGCACGAAAATCGACGCATCGCGCGGCAGATGCGGGCGCAGCCGCAGCGCTTCGACGAAATGCGCGACGAAGAAGTCACGGCACCCGCGTCCGTAGAGGGCCTTGGAGACCCGGTCCGCTCCGAGTCCGTAGGAATCTGCCTTGACGACGGCTGCGGCACGCGCCGGCGCAACGATGGACGAGAGCTTGTCGTAATTTCTGCACAGAGCCGTCAGATCGATTGTCAGATAACCGCAAGCACCGCTGTCGATCGTCAGTTTTGACGTCCGCGAATCCACCAAACCGCCGTCCATGTCCACCCTCGCTTCTTCGCGGCGAGATTATTGAAATGATCGTGAAATTACCCATCAAACAGTGATTGATTATTGTGTAGTTGCAAGGATATTGAAAGAAACGGCGAATTTTTGAAAGAATCCATATGGCGGCTCTCGATGCCATCGACCGTAATATTCTTCGGCTGCTGCGCCTCGATGCGCGCGTCAGCAATGCCAGCCTGGCGAGCGAGGTCGGGCTATCGCCATCCGCCTGCTTGCGGCGCATCAAATTGATGGAGCAGGCGGGCGTGATCCGCGGCTACACCGCGCTGGTGGACACGTCGCAGGCCGAAGCGGCGATTGCCGTCATCATCAACATCACGCTTGAGCGGCAGACGGAAGATCATCTCGATCGTTTCGAGGCGGCAGTCCGAAAACATCCCGAGATTCGCGAGTGCTTTCTGATGACGGGCGGCTCCGATTACCTGCTCCGCGTCGAGGTCGCTACGGCCGGCGACTTCGAGCGCATTCACAAGGAAATCCTCTCGGCATTGCCGGGGGTGCTACGGATCCATTCGAGCTTCTCGATCCGCAACGTGCTTGCGACGCGGTCGAAAAATCTGCGGTGAACAAGCGAATTCCTGGGCAATAGACAGAGCCTGGTGCCGAGGGGCGTCGGGGGATTTCGAGCGCCGCCGACTCTTAGGTCGCCTTAAGCCTGTTCTCAGGTCTGATCCCAGCCCATGCCAGTCGCCGCATGAACTTCGCAGATCAATCCGCCCGGATCATAGGTGATGTTGACTTGGCCGTTCAGCTCCGCAGCCAGCAGATTTTCGATCAGCCTTGAGCCGAAGCCCTTGCGCGTCGGCGGCGTCACGATGGGGCCGCCAGTCTCCTGCCAGCGCAAGACCAGCCGTTCTGCCTCCTGGGTTTCCAGAGACCACACAATGGCAACGCGCCCGTCGGATGTGGACAGTGCCCCGTATTTTGCTGCATTTGTCGCCAACTCGTGCAGGGCAAGCGAGATGGAAACCACCGTTCTCGGTGCGAGCTTGATGGCCGGCCCGGAAATCTCGAACCTCTCCCTGGGATAGGGCGACAGCGCCTGGCTTATGACGGCCATCAGGTCGGCTTCCTCCCACTTTCCATGGATCAGCAGATCGTGCGCGCGCGCCATGGAGGCCAGCCGCGCTTCGAATGTCTCGACGGATGTCTTGCTTACGTCCTCACGTCCCAAGGTCTGACGCGCTATGGCCATGACGGTTGCCAGCACGTTCTTGACGCGATGGTTGAGTTCGCCGACGAGAACACTCTGAAGGTGCTCGGCCTCCTTCTTGGCGCTGATATCGTGCGCGATCTTCGATGCTCCGACGATCCTGCCATAGGTATCGTAGATCGGGGAAACGCTGAGCAGGACGTCGACCAATTGGCCGTCGGCGCGCCGCCTCTTGGTCTCGTAAGGTTCCACCTTTTGGCCCGCGCGGATCTGCGCGAGGATTGCCGGTTCCTCCTCGCTGCGATCATCGGGAACGAGCATCATCACCGACTGGCCGATCGCTTCCTCGGCCGAGTGACCGTAGAGTCTCTCGGCGCCAAGGTTCCAGCTGGTGACCGTCATGTTGAGATCGGTGCTGAGGATCGCGTCGTCCGACGACGCGATGATAGATGCAAGCCGTCGTTCCACTTCCTGCGCGCGCTTGCGCTCGCTGATATCGATGACGACGCTTACGGCGCGCCAGACCTTGCCGGCAGATCGGTCTCGTACGCCGGACGCCGAATTGGTTACCCAGACGAGGCTGCCGTCCTTGCGGACATAGCGCTGCTCGATCTCGAAACTTTCTCCATTCGCCAACATGACGTCGAATAATTGCATGATATCGCGACGATCGTCCGGATAGATGATGTCCTGAATCCGCAGGTCGAGAAGCTCGTCTTGCGAATAGCCGACAATCTCGCAAAATCGCTTGTTTACAAGGGAGAAGCGGCCATCAAGTTCATACTGGGCAATTCCGGTCGCCGACTGGGAAATAATGGCGCTGACCCGCTCTTCGCTCTCCCGCAATGCCTGTTCCGCGCGAACGCGCTCGGTCGTTTCGTTGACGATGCAGAACACGCCACGCACTTTGCCGTCGCTATCGCGCACTGGCGAGTAGGAGATGTCGAAATAGACAGTCTCAGGGTAGTCATGGCGTTCGATGTAGAACGGCCGATCCTTGGCAACAACGGTCTTGCCCTCGTCCAGCACGTTTCGCAAGAGAGGCTCGAGATCGTCCCATAATTCAGACCAGTTCTCTCGTGCCGGGCGCCCGAGCGCGCGCGGATGCTTCTCACCGATGGTCGGTGCATAGGCGTCGTTATAGAGCGCGATGAAATCCTCGCCCCAGAACAGGACGATCTGTGCTTGTGCCGAGAGCATGATGTCGACGGCCGCAGTGAGGCAAGGCGGCCAAGCCGATCTTGGCCCCAGACCGGATCTTGTCCAGTCGAAGCCGGAAATGAGTGCTGCCATCTTGCCGGTGTGGGCTGCCAGTTCGGGCATGACGTTCAGGACAACTTCCTCTCTTCAACGAGAGCAGCCGTACGGGGCTGTCTCATCTTCCCCTTATTCGCGAGGACTCATAGCATAATCTCCGCGCCGAGGTGCAGGGGGAAAGCGTGCAAATTTCGATGTGTTCTAAGTGACATAGGCGAATCTTGCTATGTATGCCTTGCCTTGATCCCAGGCCGGCAAAAGGCCACTTGGCCTACGGGCACAATCTAACCAAGTTGGTCAGATTCCCGGGTATCATCGACGGCTTAGTATCGGTTTAATACCGCGCGGAATTTGCAAGTCAGCAAGCTGCCGTTGGACACCTTTTGTCGTTTGCCGGCGCTGACGAAATGCACCTTTCAATGCATGAAACTCACGCGCTGCTATGGCTTGCATTGCGGAAATGCAGACGGCGGCCGATGGCCGCCGTCTGCATATCTTATACAAAGCGATGCGGTGCGGCGCCGCAAAGGCTGGATCAAACTGTCGATCTTGACGCTTGTTCACTCCGCCCGCTGCAACATGCCGAAGAGATCGCGCGGGTCGTCCGGGTCGGCGATGATATCGAGCTTCTGGAAGTAATCCGTACCAGCGAGTTTCTCGCGGACGTAGCGCAGGGCGGAGAAGTCCTCGATAGCGAAGCCGACGCTATCGAACAAGGTGATCTGCCGCTCGCTGCTGCGTCCCTGAGCGCGGCCGTTGATGACCTGCCAAAGCTCCGTGACCGGATAGTCCGGGTCCATTTGCTGAATCTCGCCTTCGATGCGCGTCTGCGGCGGATATTCGACGAAGGTGTCGGCGCGCAGCAGAATGTCACGATGAAGCTCGGTCTTGCCGGGGCAGTCGCCGCCGATGGCGTTGATATGAACGCCTGCGCCGACCATGTTGTCCGTCAGGATGGTGGCAAACTGCTTGTCAGCCGTGCAGGTCGTGATGATGCCGGCGCCCTCGATGGCCGCTTGTGCGGTCGAGCACGAAATCAGCCGCAGACCTTTCCCCGCAAGGTTGCGGGCTGCCTTTTCCGTCGCCTTCGGGTCGATGTCATAGAGGCGAACTTCCTCGATCCCGAGGACTGCTTTCATTGCCAGCACCTGGAATTCGGCTTGTGCGCCGTTGCCGATCATCGCCAGCGTGCGGGTTCCCTTTGGCGCGAGATGGCGCGCGGCCATGGCGGAAGTCGCTGCGGTGCGCAACGCCGTCAGCAGCGTCATTTCCGTCAGCAGCAGAGGATAGCCCGTCGATACTTCCGCCAGCAGGCCGAAGGCCGTGACGGTCTGCAGCCCCTGCGACATGTTCTTCGGATGGCCGTTGACATATTTGAAGCTGTAGACCGTGCCGTCGGAGGTCGGCATCAGCTCGATCACGCCATCATGGGAATGGGAGGCAACACGGGGCGTCTTGTCGAACAGATCCCAGCGGCGGAAGTCCGCTTCGACGGCATCCGTCAGTTCGACCAGCATGGTTTCGATGCCGACATGATGCACGAGGCGCATCATATTTTCGACGCTGACGAAGGGAATGTAGGCTTTTTCCGACGGAAGCGGTGCGGGCATTTTGGGTGTCCTCGATCAGATTGTTGCCAACAGGGTAACAAGCAGGCCGATTGACTGAAATCGCAAAACTGTGCCAGTTCTGGTACGATGCTGTGCAGATTGTATAGCAGTTATTGTGAAAATGACAGAGTCTGGATTCGACAATGGCATCTGCCAAATATATTCCCGATGATCTCGACCGACGGATCATCGCCCATCTGCGAGCCGATGGCCGCGCCTCCCTTTCCAAGCTATCGGACGTTCTGGGCGTGGCGCGCGGCACCGTTCAGAACCGGCTGGATCGCCTCATCGAAACAGGCACGTTGATGGGCTTTACCGTGCGGGTACGGGAGGACTACGACGAGCAGACAGTCCATGCGGTCATGATGATCGAGGTGGTGGGAAAATCGACGACTCAGGTCATCCGCAAGCTCCGGGGCTTGCCCGAAATCTACTCGCTGCACACGACGAACGGCAATTGGGACCTCGTGGCCAACATCCGGGCGATCAGCCTCTCGGATTTTGATCGCGTCCTGCGCGAGGTCCGCATGATCGACGGCGTCGCCAACAGCGAAACCAGCCTGTTGCTAAGCAGTCTCTGACGGCAGTCCCTGCCGAAATCGTCGGGTGCGACGTTTCGGCTTTTCTGTATTCACGGACGCTGCGCGCGCAATATCCTTTTCCAGACAGTGCCGCCGAGATAGCGGTTGAAAACGATGAAATAGGCGATGATGAGGACGAACAGCAGAAGCGCCGGCATGCCGGTCAGCTTGAAGCCGCCGTCCGTTCTCCCGCCGAAGATCGACGCAAGGACGAAACCGAATACAAAAAACGCCATCAGGAAATCGAAGATCGCGGCAAGTACGATGCGCCATGTGGCGGGCTGCGTCTGGGGGCGTGCATCAGGCATGATCGGATCCCATCCTGTTCGTTCGATATGTCGATACACTCGACAGAACGAGCCTTTGTCAATCACAACGCGGCCTTTTCGTGGATTTGGAGCGCGTTGAAGGGAGCCATTATTGGGGGCTTCGCCCGCCGTTGCTCCGATCGATCGACTCGGCCCGGTTGGCGGCGGCGTGTCCACCTGGGTGCAACTTGAAAACTTTCTTCTTGTTGTTATGATTTCGTATGGAACTCACTCTGCTCGTTCACGCCCTTGCCTGGACCATGCTTGGTCTGGTCGTGCTCACCACCGTCGTCCCTGTCAGGGCGAAGTATCCATTCATGGCGATGGCGAACATCGACAGCGTGGTCCCTTTCGCACTCATGGGGTTCCTGTTCGTCATGGCCTACCCCGAGGACCGGCGCATTGTTGCCCTCGTGTGCATTTCCGTAGCGGCGGCAAGCGAGATGATGGCGTTGGTCCTGCCCGAGAAGTGCCTGCGGATCGAACGGGCAATCTTAAAGGTGCTGGCCACGGTATCAGGCTTGCTTTTGGGGGCGCTGTTCATGGAGTGCCTGTTGCAGGCATTTTGACCCAAAAGCGTAGCGCGAAAGACGTTCAGCGCCTTTTGCAACAGCGATATCGGCTAAGTCAAAGGCCAGGCGATCCTTGAAGATTTCGACGCGTTTTGGCGCTGGTCGTCAGGGCCTGGCGGTCCCACTGCAATCCTGTACGGCAAGAATGGCCTTATCTTCCATATACAACTAGCGATCCGAAGGTTTGCCGCTTTGGCTCTCCAGGCGGTAGCGATGCCCTGGATAGACGAGGCGGGCCAATGAGACGACGCCGCGGGCCGACCATGTGCGCCGACGGATCGTCAGGCATGGCTCGGTTTTTAGGATCGTCAGCAACTTGCATTCCCAGGCCTGAGGCATGACCGCCTCGACCACGTGTTCGGAACCGCTGAGGGGTGCGACGTTCGAAAGATAGGCGTTCGGCGTCATGCCTGTGAAGTCCTGCTGGAGGTAGTCTGGCGCGGCTTCGGGATGCACGTGGCGATCCTCGATCTGCACCGGCACACCGTTCTCGCTGTGGACGATCAGCGAGTGAAAGACGAATGATCCAATTGGCAGTTCCAGTGCATCCGCAACGTCGGGCGATGCGGCCTCTCTGGCGAGAACTACCACTGTTGCTTGGTGAGAATGGCCGCGTTCTGCGATTTCTTCGGCAATGTTGCGCACTTCGAATAAGGCCGATGCGCCCTTGCGTTCGGCAACGAAGGAGCCGACACCCTGGATGCGGACCAGCTCTCCCTCGCTGGCGAGTTCGCGAAGTGCGCGATTAGCCGTCATCTTGCTGACGCCGAGTTCGGTCACGAGTTCATTTTCGGAGGGGACGCGATGCTTGGGGGGCCACTCGCCGCTGTGGATGCGGTCGAGTATCATCTGTTTCACTCCGGCATAAAGCGGTGCTGCGTCGTTTTCCGCCAGTTCGCGTTTCATCTCGCCTGAGCGCTTCATTGACTATTTCCTTTGCGCGGACTGATATCTGCCTCGAAAACAACTTTCCCACTTGCATATCATAAATTATCTCATATGGTACCCTATACAACCTCGCAATCAATCCTAAAAGTAAATTGGGAAAAGCGGGCAAGCCGGCGAAGATCGGTAGGAAGTGCTGCAAGGCCTGTTTCAACCTCAGAGGAGCTCAACACGATGAAATTCAGTGCAATTCTCTTGTCAGGCGTCATGGCTGCCGCTGCTTTTGCGGTTCCGGCTGTCGCCAAGGACTGGAAGACCGCGACGATTACCCTGGAAGGCGCCTATGCGCCCTGGAACATGACGAATGCCGACGGCACGCTCGGCGGCTTCGAGCCGGAACTCGCCAAGGTTCTTTGCGAGCGCGCGAAGATCGATTGCAAGCTTGTCGCTTCCGATTGGGACGGCATGATCCCGGCTCTGAACGCCGGTAAGTTTGACGTTATCATGGATGCGCTGTCGATCACCGATGAGCGCAAGCAGGTCATCGGGTTCACCGTTCCCTACGCCGCGACACCTGCTGCTTTCGCGACCGCAAAAGATAGCCCGCTTGCCAAGGCCGCAGGCACCGGCAGCACGATCAAGATGACCCCCGGCCAGACCGGCGTCAAGGAAGTCGATGCGCTTAAGGAAGCCTTCAAGGGCAAGACGATCGGTATCCAGGCCGCCACCGTTTATGCCAAGTTCGTCTATGACAATTTCGGCTCGATCGCCACGATCCGCGAATACAAGACCGGTGCCGATCGCGACCTCGATCTTCAGAACGGCCGTATCGATCTCGGCTTCGACGATGCCGTTTACTTCATGAATGCTTTTGCCAGCGCCAACGACACGCTTGCTTTCACCGGCCCGGAAATCGCCGGCTCCATCTGGGGTGAGGGCGAAGGTCTCGGCATCCGCCAGGCCGATACGGACCTGCGCGACAAGCTCAACGAAGCGATTAAGTCCGCCCTTGCCGACGGCACCATCAAGACCCTGTCGATGAAGTGGTTCAAGGTCGACGTCAGCCCGAATTGATAGCGCGACCTCCGGGTCGCTGCCATCGGTCTCCGGCGTTGCCGCCGGAGACCCTTTGATATCCTGACGCTTGAAACTGCCACGGACGGGGAATGGACGCTATGGCAACCTTGCAACTGCTGGGCTTCGGCTCGAACGGGTGGGGCGCGCTGCTGCTCGTCGCAGCCTTGATGACGCTCGCCGTCACCGCGACAGCGCTATTGATCGGAGCGGTTCTAGGCGCGATCATTGCCTCGGCCAAGCTCTCCGGCAGCCTCATCTTGAAGACGCTCGGCAATGTCTACACGACCGTCTTTCGCGGCGTGCCAGAGCTTCTGATCATCTACCTCATCTATTTCGGCGGTTCTTCGGCGGTCACGTCAGTCGGCAAATGGCTGGGTTACGACGGCTTTCTCGGTTTGCCGTCCTTTGCAGCGGGCGCGCTTGCCGTCGGCATCATTTCCGGTGCCTATCAGGCCGAAGTTTTTCGCGGCGCCTATCTCGCCATTGCCAAGGGCGAGCTGGAAGCAGCATCGGCGATTGGCATGCATGGAAGCCTGCGCCTTCGCCGCATCATCATTCCGCAGGTCATCCGCTACGCTATTCCCGGTCTCGGCAATGTCTGGCAGCTCAGCCTCAAGGATTCCGCCTTGATCTCGGTCACCGGCCTTGCGGAATTGATGCGCACCAGCCAGGTCGCAGCAGGCTCAACCCGCCAATATTTCCTGTTCTTCATCGTGGGCGGCATTCTCTATCTGATCCTGACGAGCCTGTCGGATCGGGTGTTCAACAAAGCTGAACGGCGCGCCAATCGCAGCATGCCCGCAGCGACCATCGGCCAGGCCTGAGGAGGACGACATGGATTTCGACTTCCTCTCGAGCACGATGATCACGCTACTGCAGGCAGTGCCAATGACGCTGCTGCTATTCTCCCTGTCGATCGTGACGGGCGGCCTGCTGGCGCTGATTATCGTCGCCCTGCGTGTGAGCGGCAATCCGATTCTGTCGGGTTTCGCCAAGGGTTACATCTTTGTCTTTCGCGGCTCCCCGCTGCTGATCCAGATGTTCCTGATCTTTTATGGTTTGGCGCAGTTCTCCATCATCCGCTATTCGTTCCTCTGGCCTTTCCTGCGTGAGCCGGTTGTCTGCGCGATCCTGTCGTTGGCGCTTTGCACGGCAGGCTATACGGCCGAGATCTTCCGCGGCGGCATTCGTGCTGTTTCGCCGAAGGAAATCGAGGCCGCTCGTTCCATCGGCATGTCGCGCTTTCTGCTCGTGCGCCGCATCATCGCGCCGATCGCCTTTCGCCATGCGCTACCGGCCTACTCGACCGAGATCGTCCTGATGATGAAATCGACGGCGCTTGCCAGCCTCGTCACCGTTTGGGAAGTGACAGGCGTTGCCCAGCGTCTCATTTCGCATACCTATCGGACGATGGAGGTCTTCCTCTGCGCCGCGATCATCTATCTCGTGCTGAATTTCATCATTCTGCAGGCTATGGCTCTGCTGGAATATTCGCTGTCCCGCCATCGCCGCGCCGTTCCGCCGGCGGTGAAGGCCTAAAGACGTCATTGGAGCAGGCAAATCATGCCAGGTGTCACCCGACTTTCAGTTCGCAACATCCGCAAAAGCTTCGGCAATCATGAGGTCTTGCGCGGCATATCGCTCGATGCCCAGGATGGCGACGTCATCTCCTTGCTCGGTGCCTCGGGTTCCGGCAAGTCGACCTTCCTTCGCTGCATCAACCTGCTTGAAATCGCCACCGACGGCGAGATCTGGGTGGATGGCGAGCAGATCCGCATGATCCACAAGAACGGCAAGAGCCGCCCGGCTAGCCACAAACAGGTGGATCACATCCGTTCCGAACTCGGCATGGTGTTCCAGAGCTTCAATCTCTGGTCCCATATGACTATCCTCCAGAACGTCATCGAGGGACCGATCCATGTCCTGAAGCGTTCGCGCGCCGAGTGCATCGCCGAGGCCGAAGCGCTTCTTGAGAAGGTCGGCATCGCCGACAAGCGCCATGCCTATCCGGCGCATTTGTCCGGCGGCCAGCAGCAGCGCGCGGCAATCGCCCGCGCTCTTGCCATGAAGCCCAAGGTCATGCTGTTCGACGAACCGACCTCTGCGCTCGATCCCGAACTCGTCGGCGAAGTCCTGCGCGTCATGCGCGCCCTTGCCGAGGAAGGCATGACAATGCTCGTCGTGACCCACGAAATGAGCTTTGCCCGCAATGTCTCCAACCGCGTCGTCTTCATGAAGGAAGGCCTCGTCGAAAGCACGGGCACGCCGGACGAGATGTTCGGCGGCGGCGCTTCGCCTGCCTTCCGCCAGTTCATCGGCCATTTCGGAAACGGTCAATGACCGTCACCATCGACAAGCCACTATCCTGGCAGGACGTCGCGCGCGTCAGCATCGGCGAACCGCTGGCCCTGTCCGAAGCGGCGTGGAAGCGTGTCGGCGAGGCAAGTCGTATCGTCGAGCGCATCGTCGAGACTGGCGTCCGCGCCTATGGTGTCAATACCGGCGTCGGCGCGCTGTCCGACACCGTCGTCGACCGCCCCTCGCAAAGCCGCCTTTCGCGCAATATCATCATGAGCCATGCCTGCGGCGTCGGCCCCCTGCTGTCGGCTCGGGAAGTCCGGGCCATCATTGCCGCGCAGATCGGCAATTTTGCCCATGGTCATTCCGGCGTACGGCCGGAAATCATAAGCCATCTTGCCGCATTTCTTGAGCGTGATTGCATCCCCGAAGTTCCGTCCAAGGGCTCCGCGGGCTATCTCACGCACAATGCTCACACCGCACTCGTCCTGATCGGCGAGGGCAGGGCTTCCGTTAAGGGCAAGTCCATGAGCGGCGCCGATGCGCTTGCGGCGATCGGTTTGAGCCCCCTGGTGCTTGGTGCCAAGGAAGGGCTGAGCCTCGTCAACGGTACGGCTTGCGCCACGGGATTGTCGGCACTCGCAGTCTCGCGCGCCGAGCATTTGCTGGATTGGGCCGACGCCATCGCCGCGCTGACGCTGGAAGCGGCCGGTTGTCAAATGGCCGCCTTCGATGAGGCCGTGCTTGCCCTTCGCCCTTCGGCGGGAATTGCCAAGGTTGGTCAAAGACTACGCAATCACTTGCGGGGCAGCGGCCTCGTCGCCGCAGCTCTTGGCCGGCGAACGCAGGACGCTCTGAGCCTGAGATCTGTACCGCACGCCCATGGCGCCGCCTGGGATGTCTTCGAGCAAACCGCGCGCATTGTCGATCAGGAATTGGCCTCGGTCACGGACAATCCTGCGGTTTCGGGCACACCGGAACAGCCTTTCGTTTCCTCGGAGGCTCACGCTGTCGCACCTGCGCTCGGTCAGGCTGCCGATAGTCTGGCGGTTGCCATCGCTCAGATTGCCGCCATGAGCGAGCGGCGGATGGATCGACTGGTCAATCCGTTGGTCAGTGGCTTGCCGCCATTCCTTGCAAGCGATGCCGGCAGCCATTCCGGCTTCATGATCGCGCAATATACGGCCGCGGCGCTCAGCAACGACAACCGTCGTCTCGCCGCTCCCGCCTCGCTCGACGGTGGTCTCACATCAGGGCTGCAGGAGGATTTTCTCGCGCATCCGACTGCCGCCGCCAGCAAGCTGCTCACGATCCTCGACAATGCCGAATATATTCTGGCGATCGAACTGATGGCAGCCGCGCAGGCACATGACTTCTTGGCTTCGAAGGCGACAAGGGCGCCGGGAACCGATCGTCTCTATACTGCGGTTCGGTCGCGCGTTCCCCTGTACGGTGACGACCATCCGTTGAATACAGATATGGAGAACCTGCGGGACCTGCTCGCGCAAACTGCGCCGCCAGCTGAAAGTGAAACTGGAGCCTGACATGCCCGTGGAGTTCGACGTTGCCGTCATCGGCCTTGGTGCGATGGGAAGTGCTGCTTTGTCTTTCGCCGCCGCCCGCGGCGCAAAGGCGATCGGCATAGAAGCGCATTTTCCGGCGCATGCGCTGAGCTCTTCGCATGGCGATAGCCGCCTGATCCGCCTCGGCTACTTCGAAGATCCGTCTTATGTCCCTCTGCTGCAGCGCGCCTATCAAAACTGGCGCTCGCTCGAGGCGCGGCTGCGGGCCGAGATTTTGACCGTGACCGGCGTTCTGCAGATCGGCGGGCCTGACGGCAAGATCGTCAGCGGCACGCGCGCTTCCTGCGACATGCATGGATTGCCGCATGAGATCCTGGACAGGGATGCCATGAAGCGGCGCTTTCCGGCATTCGCGCTCGAAGAGGGCGAGATAGCGCTGCTCGATCCACAGGGCGGCTATGTGCGTCCGGAAGCGGCGATCATGGGCTATCTGAAGCTTGCGGCCGAAGACGGCGCTGTCCTGCATTTCGGTGAACGCGTCTTTGCCATCGAGCCGGATGATGCAGGCGTCACGGTCGTTTCGACGACCGGTCGATATCGGGCGCGCAAGGTGATTGTCGCGACTGGCGCATGGATTGCCGAGCTTGTGCCGCAGTTGAAGGCACATGCGCAGCCTATCCGTCAGGTGGTTGCCTGGTACCAGCCTAAGGACGGATTTGTCGCTGAGCCGCAGCGCATGCCCTGCTTCCTGCGCGATGAAGGTGCTGGAGGTTCCTATTTCGGCTTTCCGGCCATCGGCGTCGATGGCGTCAAGATTGGCCGCCACGCCCATTTCCGGGAGCCGATCGATCCGAAGGCTCCCAACCCGCCGGTCAATGAGGCGGATACCGATCTGCTCGACAGCTTCGCCCATACGCGCCTGCCGGACGCCGCTTCCTATCGCGTCCGGGCGACGACTTGCCGCTACACCATGCTGCCGAGCGAGGATTTTCTGATCGATTCGCTACCTGGGCAGCCGAATGTGGTGGTTTCCTCGGCTTGCTCCGGTCATGGGTTTAAGTTCACCAGTGTCGTCGGCGAAATTCTCGCGGATCTGGCTCTTCAGGGCGGCAGCGCGCTGCCGACCGCTCTCTTCTCGTTCGAAAGGCACTTTGGCGGCCAATTGGCTCAGCCGCCAATTTCAAAGACGGTCTAGCCGATCGTCATCCGTCGCAACACGTCCGACCTGAAGTAGAAGTGCTGCACGAGCGCACCGAATATATGCAGGACTACGACGGCCCAGAGCAGGGATTTGATTGGGCCGCCATGAACGAAGGCGGCCGTGTCGATGCCGAAATAGTAGGCGGCTATTCCCGATAGGGGCATTGCGAAAATCAGTGCGTAGAGTAGGAAGTGCGTTACGCTAGCGATGTAATGCAGAAGCGCGGGCTGATCGTCCGGCGGCGTTGGGACATCGGACACCAATCTCAAGCCAAGACGCACGACGGCCAGCAGCAGGATGGCGATCCCCGCATAGGCGTGGATGTTGGCACTGGCGATATCGGCAGACGTCGGCGTCTGTCCATGGCGAATAAGACGCCGCCACGCATTCATGCCGTCGGGAAACAAGAGATTGAAGAAGATCAGTATGGCCATAAGCCAATGAAGGATGCGTTGCGGAACGGAATAGGCGGATCTAGCTGGCATCGGCTCTCCTTAGATTGGAATTGTTCTAAAGGTAGAGCATGATTCTAACGAGAACCTGAATGTCGTCATAGTCCGCTGCGCTTTGTTCCGAACCAGTATGATCGGCCGGAATGACCGTCGAGTCTCCTCATCCATTACATGGGGTAGGCACCGGTAGGATATTCCGGAGAGCCATCATGGCTCTCCGGGCGGTTGCCGTCAGCTCAACACGGCGCGGGGCTCCAGAAACGATTCCAGGCCGTATTCGCCGAATTCGCGACCCATGCCGGATTGCTTGAAGCCACCGAAGGGCGCCAGCGGCTCGTGTGGCGCACCGTTGATGACGACGCGACCCGCTTCGATCTGCTCAGCCACCCGCTTCGCCCTGTCGACATCGGCGGAGAAAACATAGGCCTGCAGTCCGTAGACCGTGTCGTTTGCGATTTCGACGGCGTGGACCTCATCGCGATAGGGGATGACGCAAAGCACGGGGCCGAAGATCTCTTCGCGCGCAATCCGCATATCGTTGTTGACGCGGGAAAAGACCGTCGGGCGAACGAACCAGCCGCGACCGAGCCCTTCGGGCCGCCCTTCGCCGCCGACGATCATCTCAGCGCCTTCCTGCTGGCCGAGGTGAATATAGGACTGCACCCGATCCCATTGCTTCTGGCTGACCATCGGACCGACGCCGACGGTCGGGTCTCTGGTGTCGCCCACCTTGATCGCCGAAACGGCGGCAGTCAGCCGCTCGTTGATCTCATCCAGGCGGCTCGCGGGAGCGAGAATGCGGGTGCCGGCAATGCACGCCTGGCCGCTGTTGGCAAAACCTGCCGCCAGAACCTGCGGGATAACGAGATCAAGATCGGCATCATGCAGAATGATAGTCGGGCTCTTGCCGCCAAGCTCGAGGGTGACCCGCTTCATGGTCATCGATGCGGCCTGGAAGATGGCACGTCCGGTCGCCGTCGAACCCGTGAAGCTGATCTTTGCGATGTCGCGATGAGCGCTAAGTGCAGCGCCGGCAACATGGCCATAGCCGTTGACGATGTTAAACACGCCATCCGGCAGGCCTGCGGCGTGCAGGCATTCGGTGATCAACTGGGTCTGGATCGCGCTCATTTCCGAGGGTTTGATGACAATGGTCGTGCCGGCGGCAATCGCTGTCGCCAGCTTGCTGCAGATGAAGCCGTAATTGCTGTTCCAGGGTGTAATGGCGGCGGCGATGCCGGCGGGTCTCATTTCCACGTCTGCGTGGCCGATGCGGCGTCGGAACTGATAGCTCTTGAGTGTCTCAGCCATATGCAGAAAAGCCGTTGCCGCATGGGGCACTGAAAAGCCGATGAAGGAGGCGGGAGCACCGTATTCCTCGCGCATGGCATCCGTAAGGTCGCCTGCCCGGGCCGAAACCGCCTCATGCAAACCGTGCAGCATCGCAACGCGATCCGTCTTTGAGCTTTGCGCCAGGCCCGCGAACGCAGCCTTGGCGGCGCTAACGGCATCGTCGACGTCCCGCTCGTTTCCAAGACGCACCGTGCCGATCTGTTCTTCAGTGGTTGGGTTGAAAAGGGGGGCGACTTCTGTGCCATGGGGCTGAACGAAGCGACCGTTGATGTAGATGGTGTCTATCTTGCGCATGCGTGTCTCCTTCATCTTCCCGATAAAGGTAAGTTGCGCTATTTGATCGTTGTAGCAGGACAAAGATGGACAGGCTGATAAGGAAAATAGCGCAATGAAGGCAAGCTTGGCCGAGCTTGAGGCAATTGCGGCTGTCGCGCGCCACGGCGGCTTTCGGGCCGCTGCTCGTGAACTCGGCATGTCATCGTCGGCGCTCAGCCATGCTGTCGCGACGCTGGAGGAGCGTCTATCTGTCAGGATTTTCAATAGAACGACGCGCAGCGTGACGCTATCGGACGCGGGCGAGCGTTTTGTCGCGGAGATAGCCCCCGCACTCGCCTCGATCGACAGAGCCATCGAGAATGCCGGCCTGTCGTCCGGCTCGGTTTCTGGCACGCTGCGACTGAACATGGCACCCGGCGCCGCGCGTATGCTTTTGGTGCCGCTTATCCTCGAATACGGGCGGCGCTTTCCCAATGTGGAGATCGAGATCGTCACCGACAACGCTCTCGTTGACGTGATCGGCAAGGGCTTCGATGCGGGTGTGCGTCTCGCCGAAGCTGTCCCGGCGGATATGGTGGCTATACCAATCGTCCCGACGGTCCGCTCGCTCGTTGTCGGATCGCCCGGCTATTTCAGCAATCGGCCAAAGCCGCTTACTCCCGGCGACCTTTTGCAGCACCGCTGCATTCGCGCTCGCATGGCAAGCGGCAAGCTCTACCGCTGGGAGTTCGAACGTCATGCGCAGACAATGCTGATCGATGCGCCGGGAAGCCTGACGCTCGACGCGTCCGACCTGATGCTGACGGCCGTTCTGGAAGGGGCTGGGCTTGCCTATATTGGCGAACCCTCCATGGCTGATCACATTGCAGCGGGCCGCTTGATTCCCGTATTGGAGGATTGGAGCCCGCCCTATCCGGGGCTTAGCCTCTACTTCGCGCAGCGGCGTCAGATGCCCGCCAGGCTCCGTGCCTTGATCGAACTTATCCGTGAACAGGCAGCACATGGTAGCTCCCGGATAGAAGATTAAATTTCAAATAGGCTCAACGCTATATATTGCGGACTATATCGAGATGACCGATCAATGTGGCGGCCAGGCCACGGTCATCGCGCTTGACGATGCCGCCTGGTCAATTGTGCGCAGGCGAGCGAATAATGCGATGAGGAGTTTGTTATGGATCAGAAGATCGAAGCCGTTCTTGAGGCCTATCATCAGCTCATCCGTGAAGAGCAGAGCAAGCCTAGGGAAATGCCGCCCGGCGGTCGCGATGGTGGGCAGGATCGCCGGTTAAGGGCTGTTGGCCCGAAGACCGGCCGATTTATCAACATTTTGGCGAAGAGCCTGAAAGCGCCGGCCATTCTCGAGCTTGGGACGTCCTTCGGCTATTCCGGCATCTGGCTCGCAGAGGCGGCGCGTGCCAGCGGCGGACGGCTCATATCTATGGAGCTTCATGCCTACAAGGCCGAGTTCGCAAGGGAAATGGCTGGGAAGGCCGGGCTCACGGAGTATATCGATTTCAGGATCGGCGATGCTGTCGAGATGATCAAGGCACTGCCATCGGGTGTCGACTTCGTTCTCCTCGACCTGTGGAAGGATCTCTACATCCCCTGCCTTGAGGCCTTCTACCCAAAGCTCAATCCGGGCGCGATCATCGTTGCCGACAACATGTACATGCCGGCAAACGAAGACGTGAAGCGCTATGGCGAGGCAGTTCGTACCAAGCCGGGTATTACATCCGTTCTGCTGCCTGTTGGTTCCGGCATCGAAGTCAGCCGATACGATCCCGCATAAGCAGCAAGCGACGGCCCCGGAAGGGGGCCGCCGCCGGTCTATTGCTACTTGCCGGTGTCCTTGGCCGCCTTCTCGATCACGGCAGCGACCTTTTCTGGCTGCGATGCAAAGACGGCGTGGCTTCCCTTGATTTCGGTGACATCGCTGCCGGCACGTTTTGCCATACTGCGCTCGAGTTCGGGATTGATGGAGCGATCGTCACTGGCAACGACGGCCCAGCTCTTCTTGGCTTTCCACGCGGGGTTCTCGATCTTGGCGGTGAAGGCGGCCTTCGATGCAAAGACCTGCGATTTCGCCAGGAAAGCGGCTTCGTCCTTCGGCAGGTCAGCGGCAAAGTCGGCGGCGAATGTTGCGGGATCCAGGTAGAGATACTGTCCATCCTTGGTTTCGCGGATGTTCATGCTGCCTGCCGGCTTCGAGCTTGCGAGACTGATCAGGCTTTCGTCCTTGTCCGGCTGGAACGCCGCGACATAAACGAGGCCTGCGACATCCGGGCGATTGCCCGCTTCGGTAATAACCATGCCGCCATAGCTGTGGCCGACGAGCAGGCTCGGCCCGGTCTGAAGATCAAGCACGCGTTTGGTGGCAGCGACATCGTCGGCAAGCGAGCTGATCGGCTCCTGTACCACCGTGACGTTGAAGCCGTCCTTCTCTAGGATATCGGCGGTCTTGCGCCATCCGGAGCCATCGGCAAGAGCACCGTGGACGATGACGATATTCTTGACCTCGGCTGCCTGCGCCGCAAATGCCATGGTGCTTGCGACAAGGCCGAGGGCTGCGATGGAAAGAAAACGAGACTTCATGATGGGACTCCTGTGTTTAGAGGTTCATGTTTGAGTTGAAGGGGACATTTCAGCCGAAGGTGAAGGCGTAGGCCTGAACTCCGGGGTCGAGGAAGTGGATCTCGAAGTTGCGGGCAGTGACATCGCCGGACTGGCGGACGAGCTGGTAGAGCTTGGTCGCAGTCACCGTTCCGTTTCCGGCGGCATCGATATCGGAGCCGTGGTCGGCGCCAGGCGCTTTTCCATCCACGGTCACTTGGAAGCGGATCGGCTTTCCGTCTGCCGAGGGACCGAGCACGAGATGCAGGTCGCGGGCGCTGAAGCGATAGCTGATGCCGCCGCCTGCCTTGTTAAGCGATGCCTGCTCCGCGCCGACAGTCCAGCTGCCTGTCAGACCCCATTGATTGAGGCCGGGATTAGCGACCGAATAGTCGGCGGCGGCATCCGCCTTAACTCTTTCCGGAGAGACGAAGCCCGTCGCCTGCTTGTAGCCGACATAGGTCTCGCCGGAGCGGATATGACCGAGGTCGGGGCTTGCTTCCGCGCCCTTTGCATCCGGAACGACGGCCCCACTTTGGGCCATATCGCTGCCTGCTTCACGCAGGAGATCCTGGATTGCTTGTTCGGTCTGGCGATAATTGCCTTCGCCGAAGTGCTGGTAGCGGACCTGGCCCTTGGCATCGATCAGGTAGTGGGCAGGCCAGTAATTGTTCTCGAAGGCACGCCAGATCGTATAGTTGTTGTCGATCGCCACCGGGTAGCCGATTTGGAAATCGTCGATCGCCTTCTTGACGTTATCGACATTCTTTTCGAAGGCGAATTCCGGAGCATGGACGCCGATCACGACGAGGCCCTGATCCTTATATTTTTCCGCCCAGGCACGAACGTAAGGGATGGTGCGGATGCAGTTGATGCAGGAATAGGTCCAGAAGTCGACGAGTACGACCTTGCCGCGAAGCTCTGTTGACGTCAGCGGCGGAGAGTTAAGCCAGGTCACAGCGCCGTCGAACGACGGAGCGGGGCCCTCGACCGGAAGATCGCTATGGAATGGGCGGGCCGCATCGCTGGCGATCTTTATAGCTCCGTTGCTCGCAACCTCGATTCCAGTGCCTGAAGCCCTGGGGTGCAGTTTCTCCAGCAAGACCTGTTCGAAGGAGCCGGTGCTTGCATAGGAGAGCCGGGCGAGCAGGCCGGTGTCGAGACCAAGCGCGATGGCTGCAACGCCGGAAAGAACCGCGGCCCCGGTGAACTGGCGGATGCGTTCACTGACGCCGAGGGACTGCTTCATGCGGGCAAAGATCTCGCCGCCGGCAAACAAGGCGACAGCAAGCGAGGTTGCAGCACCGGCGCCGTAGGCGAGCAGCAGGAATGTCGTCTGCAGATTGGCACCCTTCAAGGCGGCGCCGGTCAGGACGAGACCCAGGATCGGACCGGCACAGGGCGCCCAGAGCAGGCCGGTCGCAATGCCGAGCACGAAGGAGCTTCTGACGCTTGCAGCGTTGCGCTGAGCGCCGGCAGCGCTCAGGAGGTTATTGCCGAGATCGACAACCGGCCGCGAAAGTACGGTCGCTATGCGAGGCGAAATCAGGCTCAGGCCGAAGAGCCCGAGCAAGACGATCGCCGCGAGGCGACCATATTCATTGGCGCGGATCGCCCAGGCGCCGCCGACTGCAGCAAGGGTTGCGACAACAGCAAAGGTAAGCGCCATGCCCGCAAGCATGGGCAGCGTGCTCCGGACAAAAGGCTGTCCGGCGCGGGCAAAGACGAAGGGGAGAATAGGCAGGATGCACGGACTGAGGATCGTCAGCGCACCGCCAAGATAGGCAATGATGAGAAGCGTCATCGTCTTGTTCCTTTAGAAGCGATTGACCGGCTGGCGACGGCGATGCGCCGTGCCCAGCAGTGACGCTATCTGCCGTCGGCGACGTATCTCGAATGTGTCTGGCGGGAGGGGAGTATGTACCGAAACGTCGATGTCTTGGGGCGCGATACAATGGGATACAAAGTGAGCGATTTCAGCGCGATTTCGCGGCAATACCAGCCGTTCGCGTCGCTGTCCTGTCAGGTGGAGCGGATTGTATCAGACTGTATCGGCGCGCCCCGAAGCTACAAAGGCATTCAAAAGGCCATCGCCAGCGACACATCGGCGATACATGCGACCGGCTTTCTTAAGCTCACGATCCAATTGACAGGAGAGACAGATGTCTGAGGAAATCAACCATACCCGCCGCCGCTTCTTCGGGATTGCCGCCGTTGCCGTCGCAGCCGCCGAATTCGGTCTGCCAGCGCTTGCCGGCGCCGAAGAGGCAAAGCCCGTCGCGTCAGCCTTGCCCACCGTCAAGGCTGGCAGCCGCACGTCCTTCGACGCCCTGAAGCAGATAGATGCGGGTGTGCTTAATGTCGGTTACGCTGAAGCGGGTCCGGCCAATGGCCCGGTCGTGCTGCTGCTGCACGGCTGGCCCTATGATATCTACAGCTTCGTCGATGTCGCTCCGCTTTTGGCTGGTGCCGGCTACCGCGTCATCATCCCCTATCTTCGCGGCTACGGGACCACCCGTTTCCTTTCGAAGGATACACCGCGCAACGGTCAGCAGGCAGCGCTTGCTGCCGACATGATCGCGCTTCTCGATGCGCTGAAGATCGAAAAGGCCGTCATTGCAGGCTACGACTGGGGCGGCCGCACGGCCGATATCATGGCAGCCCTTTGGCCGGAGCGTTGCAAGGCACTGGTCTCGGTCAGCGGCTATCTCATCGGCAGCCAGGAGATCAATCGCAAGCCGCTGCCGCCGAAGGCCGAACTTGCCTGGTGGTACCAGTTCTACTTTGCCACCGAGCGTGGTCGCCTCGGCTACCAGGAAAATCGGCACGATTTCGCAAAGCTGATCTGGCACACCGCCTCGCCGCAATGGGCTTTCGACGACGCCACCTTCAATCGTTCGGCTGCGGCCTTCGACAATCCCGATCATGTCGATATCGTCATTCACAACTACCGCTGGCGCCTGGGTCTCGTCGAAGGTGAGACAAAGTTCGAGGCGCTAGAGAAGAGACTCGCTATGGGACCGGTGATTTCGATCCCGACGATCACCATGGAAGGCGATGCCAACGGCGCGCCTCACCCCGAGCCCTCGGCCTATCGTGGCAAGTTCTCGGGCAAGTACGAGCATCGTACCATCACCGGCGGCATCGGACACAACCTTCCCCAGGAAGCGCCGCAAGCCTTTGCACAGGCTGTGATAGATGTTGATCGTTTCTAGTTCGGCGGTAGTGTGCGAGAAGGCGCCGGCACGAGCTGTCGCCCTTAAGCCGTTGTCGCGATATGTGAATGAATATTCGTAGGCCCTTGCTTACGATGCTGAATGGGAAATCAAGATGGAGCATGTCGACCATATCCTGATCGTGGATGATGATCGGGAAATCCGCGAGCTGGTGTCGAGCTATCTCAAAAAGAACGGTTTGAGGACGACAACAGCTGCCGATGGCCGACAAATGCGCAGTTTTCTCGAGGCCAATTCCGTCGATCTGATCGTGCTCGACGTGATGATGCCCGGTGATGACGGCCTCGTGCTGTGTCGAGAGCTTCGTGCCGGAAAGCACAAGGCGACACCGGTCTTGATGCTGACGGCGCGGGACGATGAAATGGACCGCATTCTCGGCCTGGAAATGGGCGCGGATGATTATCTGGCCAAACCTTTTGCCGCTCGCGAGTTGCTTGCCCGCATCAAGGCAGTGCTCCGGCGAACCCGCATGCTGCCGCCCAACCTGCAGATCAGCGAAGCAGGCCAGTTGCTGGTCTTCGGCGATTGGCGGCTCGACACAGTCGGCCGTCACCTGCTCGACAAGGATGGAACGGAAATTGCGTTGAGCGGAGCCGAATACCGCCTGCTCCGTGTCTTCATCGACCACCCTCAGCGGGTGCTCAATCGCGATCAATTGCTGAACCTCACCCAGGGCCGTGACGCGGATCTCTTCGATCGCTCGATCGACCTGCTTGTCAGCCGCGTTCGCCAGCGCTTGGGCGACGATGCGCGCGAGCCGACCTATATCAAGACGGTTCGCAGCGAGGGATATGTATTCTCCGTCCCCGTCGAAATTGCAGAGCTGCGCCCATGAGCGCAACGACCCTATTGCGTCGGAGCCTGTTGTGGCCTCGCACCTTGCGTTCGCGCATCTTTTTCGTCCTTCTGCTCGGACTTGCTATCGCTTACGGGCTTTCCTTCAGCGTCCTGTACCTGGAGCGCTACATGTCGGCAAAGGCCGTCATGCTCGGCACACTGGAGAGCGACGTTGCGACCTCGATCGCCGTCCTCGACCGTCTGCCAGCCGGCGAAAGAACAAACTTCACCGAATGGCTCAGTCGCGGCAACTACAACTTCGAATTGGGAACGGGTCTGCCAGGCGTGCCTGACACGTCTGCTCGCAGTACCGAGATAGCCGCGAAGATAGAGGACGCAGTCGGCCATCGTTTCCCCATCCATGTGGAAGCGATACCCGGCCCGGTCCCTCACCTGCAGGCGCATCTGAATTTGAGCGATGGCAGTCCGTTGACGATCGACATCATGCCGAAGGGCATCATGCCCATTGCTGACTGGTTGCCTTATGTCTTCGTCGTGCAGATGCTGGTGATCGTCCTGTGCACCTGGTTTGCGGTCCGACTGGTGATCCGCCCGCTTGCCGATTTTGCTGCCGCAGCCGACGCGCTCGATCCCAACAAGAAGGGGCCGGCGCTTGGCGATAGCGGACCGAGCGAGGTGGCGAATGCCGCCAGGGCCTTCAACGCCATGCGTGACCGGATCGCCCATTATCTCGAAGAGCGCGTGCAGATTCTCGCCGCCATTTCCCATGATCTGCAGACGCCGATCACCCGCATGCGCTTGCGCGCCGACATTGCCGACGATTCTCCGGAAAAGACCAAGCTGCTGCAGGACTTGGGTGAGATCGAGCGTCTGGTGCAGGATGGGATCGCCTATGCCCGTAGCGCACACAGCAACGGCGAGAAGAGCTCGCGCATCGATCTTGCCTCCTTCATCGAGAGCATCTGCTACGACTATCAGGACACGGGGAAATCCGTCGAGATTCTGGGCCTGATTCAGGGAACGGTTGCGACGAAGCCGCATGCGCTTCGTCGTATCCTCACCAACTTCATCGACAATGCTATCAAGTTTGCAGGCGCAGCCGAAATCGCCGTGGAGCGCCGAGAGGCAGGCCAGGTTGCCGTAACCGTGCTGGATCGCGGGCCGGGCATTCCGCAAGATCAAATCGAGGCGGCCATGCAACCTTTCTTCCGGCTCGAACAGTCGCGTAACCGCAATACCGGCGGCACCGGGCTCGGGCTGGCGATTGCCCAGCAGCTGGCGCAGACGCTCGGCGGCTCCGTCAGGCTTTATAATCGCGACGGCGGCGGCCTTGCCGCCGAAATCGTGATTTCCTGATCGGCCTCTTCGAAAGATTTTCGGGCGATTTGTAAGCATTTGTATCCGGCTTGTTGGAGCCAACGTTTTGTAACACTTCCGGCGATTCCGGAAACATGCCGGATACGTCGATCCATCAAAAACAACTCCGTCAACAGACGTTGCCCCTCTCGACAACACAAGCCGGGCGACGCAACAAAGGAGTGTTCCATGACCAAGATCGACAAGGTTCTTTATACTGGCAGAACCCACACCATCGGCGGCCGCGACGGTTCGGCCCTCAGCGATGACGGCCAGCTCGAAGTCAAGCTTTCGCCTCCGGGCAGTGCCCATGCCGGCACCAATCCCGAACAGCTCTTCGCTGCCGGCTGGTCGGCATGCTTCATCGGTGCCATGGGCCTTGCCGCCGGCAAGCGAAAGATCAAGCTTCCGGCTGATCTTGCCGTCGACGCCGAAGTCGATCTCGGCACCACGGAAGGCGCCTATTTCCTTCAGGCACGCCTTACCATCAGCATGCCCGGCATCGAGCCTGAACTTGCACGCACGCTGATCGAAGAAGCTCATCAGACTTGCCCTTATTCGAAGGCGACCCGCGGCAACATCAATGTCGAACTGAAGCTCGCCTGAGAATCATCTCCAAAATCAGGTTGCGCGCCGCCGCCGAAAGCGCGGCGCGCAGAATCGTTAATTTTTCTGCATCGAATAGCCTGTGCCGCATGTCGTGTCTTGCCGTTGGAGGATCTCATGAGACTGATCATTCTTCTCCTTGTAGGGGCTGCGCTTTTTGCCGCTCCATGCGTCTACGACGCCAGTTCCAACGAGCCTTCGGCGCTTACGAGCCTCGCTGTTTTGTGGGGCGGTTAAGGCCTGAATGGAGCCTCGCGTTAACCACTTGTTAACCATATTAGCGGTACATGAGGTCAACGATTTATTTACACAGATGACCAAAGTGCTAACAGACGCTCGCTCGATCCGTATCAAGGGCCGCTCCTTTCTTGCGGTCATGCTTTCGCCAGATCTGCCGCTGGATCAGTGGCTGGTCAGGCTTGACGATCTCGCAGCCCGCTCGGCCGGCTTCTTTCTGGGGCGGCCGGTCGTGCTCGACATCACCGATCTGCCGATCGATAAAGCGCAGCTCAAGGAGCTGATCGCAGAGCTTTCGGCCCGCAATGTCAGCATCATGGGCATCGAGGGCGGTCGTCCGTCGATCGCCGGGCCAGGCATGCCGCCGATATTGAAGGGTGGGCGTCCGGCAGCCGATTTCGAGGTCACCGAGGCGGAGCCTGTGGTAGAGCGTCGTAACAGCGAGCCGAAGGCGCCGCCTCCGGAGATCCGGCCGGTTACGCAGTCGCTGATTATCCGCGAGCCTGTGCGTTCGGGCCAGTCGGTGATCTTTCCCGAGGGGGATGTTACCGTGATCGGTTCGGTGGCATCCGGCGCGGAAGTCATCGCCGGCGGCTCAGTCCATATCTATGGCGCCCTGCGTGGCCGCGCCATGGCGGGCTCGATCGGCAATGCCTCGGCGCGAATCTTTTGTCGCAAGCTCGAAGCCGAGCTTCTGGCGATCGATGGAATTTACAAAATGGCAGAAGACATATCACCCAGCCTCAGGGGGCAGCCTGTCCAGCTCTGGCTGGATGGTGAAACGATCATGGCTGAAAAACTAATCTGAGCCGAAGCCGGCCAAAACAGGAGAGCGAGATGGGCAAGGTAATCGTCGTCACATCGGGCAAGGGCGGAGTTGGAAAGACAACTTCGACAGCCGCATTGGGGGCGGCTCTGGCACAGAGAAATGAGAAGGTCGTCGTTGTCGATTTCGACGTCGGTCTGCGCAATCTCGATCTGGTCATGGGTGCGGAACGCCGCGTCGTTTACGACCTGGTCAACGTCATTCACGGCGACGCGAAACTGCCGCAGGCGCTGATCCGCGACAAGCGGCTGGAGACGCTCTTCCTCCTGCCGGCTTCGCAGACCCGCGACAAGGACAATCTCACCCCCGAGGGTGTCGAGCGCGTCATCAACGAGCTCAAGAACTATTTCGACTGGGTCATCTGCGACAGCCCGGCCGGTATCGAGCGCGGCGCAACGCTTGCGATGCGCCATGCCGACGTTGCCGTCGTTGTCACCAATCCGGAAGTCTCCTCGGTGCGTGATTCCGACCGCATCATCGGCCTGCTCGATTCGAAGACGCTGAAGGCTGAGCGCGGCGAGCGCATGGAAAAGCATCTTCTGCTAACCCGCTTCGACGCCGGCCGCGCCGAGCGTGGCGACATGCTGAAGGTCGATGACGTACTGGAAATTCTCTCCATTCCGCTGCTCGGTATCATTCCGGAGAGCACGGACGTCCTGCGCGCCTCCAACCTTGGCTCGCCGGTCACGCTTGCCGACGCACGCTGCGCGCCGTCGGTCGCCTATTTCGAAGCCGCACGCCGTCTCGCCGGCGAGCAGCTGCCGGTCACTATCCCCGGCGAGAAGCGGGGCATCTTCGGCAAGATCTTCGCAAGGAGGGCCGCATGAGCATTTTTGGACTGTTTCGTAAGCATAGATCTGCACCGATGGCGCGCGAGCGTCTGCAGATCCTTCTTGCCCACGAACGCGCCTCCGTGGGCTCGGATCTCGTATCCGTGCTGAGAGAGGAAATCCTCGCCGTCATCGCCAAGCATGTCCAGGTCGACCGCGACAAGGTACAGGTGAAGATGGATCGCGACAAGGACGTCTCCATGCTGGAGATCGATGTCGAAATCCCGCGCGATGCGGCTTTGAAGGCCGCATGACGGGAACTAGGCGCCATTTGGCAGCGCGCCGGATGCCACTAATCGTTTCATGTGGCTGACGAGCGAGATTTTTGTAAATCGCCCTTGCAAAATGGGTGATTCGCGCTTATCTCACGGACATCACCTGTATCGATGGCCTGCCGTGCTGACATTTCTGTGTCGCGCCGGTGTTCGCTGTCCGGGTAAAGAAGCAAGGGCGCTCCCCAGAAGTGGGTCGAGCGCCCTTTGCTTTTTCAAGTGCTTTTCTTGTCTGGGGCGATGTGCCAGTTTGCTGGAATCATTTGGGGAACATCAGGCTTGTACAGATGAATCGTCTATGGAATGCGCTGTTCGGATCGGCGCTTGCGGGCGCGATGCTTGCTGCATGCGCTGTCGGCGCTTCGGCGGCAGATAGGACGATCTTTCTGACGTTTGAGGACGGCCCGTTGCCGGGCACGAAAAACGTCCTTTCCGTATTGAGCCAGGAGAATGTTCCCGCCGCTATGTTCATGGTCGGCTTGCATGTCGAGACCATCCCCAATGGTCGGGACTTGCTGGCCGAAGCCAAGTCGATGTCGCTGGTGACGGTCGGGAACCATAGCTACAACCACGCCAACAATCGCTACAGGCGATTCTATGCCAACACCAAAGCTGTCGTCGCCGATATGCTGCATGCTAATCAGGTTCTCGGGCTGACGCCGATCGTGCATGCGCGGTTGCCTGGCAGGGATGTCTTTCGGCTTCCGACAGTGTCGAGGGAAGACCTGTCCATCAATGTCGCGCAGTGGGAGCGCGAGTGGCTGGACTACGAACTCGTCGCCGAGGCCGGCTTCTATCTCTATGGCTGGGATTTCGAATGGGTGCATAGCGACGACGGCAAGCCGGTGCAATCGGTGGACCGTCTGGTGAGCGAGATCGATCATCTGTTTCAGTATGGTCGCTTTGCACAACCCGGCAAGATGATCCTGCTCATGCATGATGAGATGTTTCAGGATCAGTTCGATGGGCAGGGGAAGCTGCAATCTCTCATCCAGAAACTGAAGCAGCGCGGTTATGCGTTCGGCGATATCCGAAGCTATGCGCCGTCAAATCCCTGACTATTCTAACCTGCTGTTTCCTCACGCATTACGGACGAAAGTCACTCCGCACCTTTCTCGGAATTACTCTAGCGCGCGGCAGCACCTGCTGCGACGGTGACGATGAAATCGTCGAGTTCCTGTTCCAGGCTCTCAATCGGCAGGCCGACGAAGCGCCCTTCGAGGCTTATGCTGACGATCCCGTGCACCGCTCCGAACAGGGTTCTTGCGCGAATGGCGCGCGCCGTCTCGTACATATCAGGCTGCAGCTCGGCCAGCGGTTCGGCGATCACGCCCATGAGGAACATATGTTCTTCGAGATGCCATTCGGGGCTTGGGCGACCGGCCGGCGGCTGATGGTCGAAGAGCGATTTCCATAGATTGCGATGGCTGACCGCGAAATGAAGGTAACCGCGCGCGAGATTGCGCAGCCTGTCGGTCGGCGTGCGATCCTTGGCCTCCGCCAGAGCAAGAGACGCCTCGAGAACTTTCAGGGTTGCTGAGTTGACGTGAATGACCAGGTCGTCGAGATCCGTAAAGACTGTATAGAGACCCCCAAGCGAGCAGCCCACATCCTGGGTGACATCGCGTGCCCGCAGATTGGCGAGGCCATCGGATATGATGCGATTGCGTGCCGCCTCGATCAGCCGGAGCTTCAGGTCCTCACGTTTTTCCTGTGTTTTTCTAGCCATCGCGCACTCCAATCTACTTTTTTGAACGTTGTTCAAAATAATTCTTGAACAACGTTCACGGTTCTGCCATACATCGTTTCGTGAACATCGTTCATAAACGGGAGACGACAAATGTTCAATTCAATTCTGACGCTGATCCGCGGTAGAGCCCATGAGGCGGAGCAGGCATTCATCGATCGCAATGCCGTGCCTCTGCTTGCGCAGCAGATCCGCGACGCAGCCCTCGGTATTCAGTCGGCACGGCGCGCAGTGGCAATCGCCGTTGCTCAGAATGAGCAGGAAAAGAGCCATTACTCAGCCATCCTCAGCCGCATTGCCGATCTTGAAACGCGCGCAGTTGCCGCGCTTCAGAAGGGAAGCGATGAGCTTGCCCGTGAAGCGGCGGAGGCGATCGCACAGCTCGAAGCCGAGCGTGATGCTTCCGAAAAAGCGCAGACACAATTCACCCAGACGATCGGCAGGTTGAAGGCAATGGTTCGCGCATCGGAAGCGCGACTGCAAGAATTGCAGCGCGGCGAACGTTTGGCGCGGGCAACCCAGCAAACACAGAAGTTGAGCGTTGCCTGCGACGACAATTCGGGCCTTGCGAGCCTGGACGAAGCCGAGGAGACGCTTGCTCGCCTTCAAGCCTACCAGAACCGTTGCGAAGTCGCCGCCTCCATCATGAAAGAAATGGACGCTTCAAGCCGGCAGGCAAGCATTATCGAAAAGCTTGCCAATGCAGGCTTTGGCGCACCGCTCGGTCCGTCAGCCGACGACGTACTGACCCGCCTTCGCCAGCGCATGAATTCCGTAGCCTGAAACCGAACACATCGAACATATCAGATCATTGAGAGGGTAAGATCATGAACGACAGCTTCCAGAAACATTCCCAGGCCTGGGTCAGCTTCTCCTATATTTCCTTCGCCGCCGCCGCATTCATGCTGCTTGTTGGTCTCTACATGATGCCGATCGACCTTTGGGGCAAAGGCTATCTTGCCATGGGTATCCTGATGCTGGTGCAGACGACCGTCAATGTTACTAAGACGGTTCGAGACAATTCCGAGGCCGACAAGCTGATCCGCAAGGTGGAGGATGCCCGCACGGAGAAGCTCCTGGTTAAGTTCAATCGTGACGGTCAGGACTAAACTTTATTAACCGCGCCACAGGGTTGTATCTGCGCTCAACCTTTGCGTAACAACTCTGTGGCGTCTTGTTGGCAAACGAGGGGTACGCCATGCAAAAGCACCTGATGAGATCGAGGAAGTTCGCGCCGCTGTTCTGGACGCAGTTCCTTACTGCCTTCAACGATAATTTCCTCAAGCAGACTCTGGTTTTCGTCATTCTCGCGCAGATGGCGACCGCAGGCGCGGCTCTGGTAACGCTTGCCGGTGGTATCTTCATCGTGCCGTTCCTGCTGCTCTCGGCGATCGCCGGCGAGCTTGCCGACAAATACGACAAGGCCAAACTGGCGGAGCTCTTGAAGCGCTGCGAACTTGGAGTAGCCGCGATTTCCGTCGTCGGCATCGCCTTCTCTTCCATCTGGATCCTGATGCTGGCGCTCTTCGGCTTCGGCGTCATTTCCTCGCTCTTCGGGCCGATCAAATACGGTATCCTGCCGGATCATCTGGCGAACCGTGATCTCCCCAAGGCCAATGCCTGGATCGAGGGCGGCACCTTCATCGCCATCTTGACCGGTACCATGGTCGCCGCGGTCGCCTTCCGTGAGGGCGAGAATGTCTGGATCTTCGGACCGATGATGATGGGGCTTTCCGTCCTCTGCTGGTTTGCAGCCCGCATGATCCCTTCTACCGGCTCCAAGGCGCCCGATCTCGCCATCGACACCAATGTCGTGCGTTCCAGCTACAGGCTGGTCAACGAGCTGCGCGCCGACAGCCGCATCTGGCGTGCCTCGCTGATGAACTGCTGGTTCTGGTTCGTCGGCGCCTTCATCATGTCGATGCTGCCGGTCATGGTCACCGATATTCTCGGCGGCTCGGAAATCGTCGTTCCGGCCTACCTCGCGATCTTCGCCATTTCAGTCGCCATCGGCTCGGCCATCGCCGGATGGATGGCGGCCGGCCGCATTGTACTCTTGCCGGCTCCTGTAGGAATGCTGATCGTTGCGCTCTTCGGCGTCGATCTCGCCTGGAACCTGTGGGGGTTGCAGTCGACGAGCCATGCCGAGACTATACTCGGCTTCTTCGCTGGGCCAAAGACCGTTCGTGTCGCCATCGATCTCGCCGGCATGGCGATCGGCGGTGCTTTCCTCGCTGTCCCGACCTTCTCGGCCATGCAGAGCTGGGCGAATGAAGATCGCCGCGCCCGCGTCATCGGAGCATCGAATGTCCTGTCGGCCCTCTTCATCGCGGTGGGTCTGGCACTTGTGGCCGTCCTGCAGGCCGTCGGTCTATCGATCCCGGTCATCATTCTCAGCATCTCCGCGCTCAATGTTGCCATCGCCTGGCTCATGCTGGAGATGCTGCCGACCAATGCCTTCCGCGATCTCATCTCCATCATCTTCCGCGCGTTCATGCGATTGGAAGTGGAAGGCCTGGAAAACATCCGCAAGGCAGGCCCCGCGCCGATCATCGCGCTCAACCATGTGAGCCTGCTCGACGGCGCCCTGGCACTTGCCATCACCGAGGAGGAACCCGTCTTTGCGATCGATTATTCCTTCGCCAAGAAATGGTGGGTGCGGCCGTTGCTGAAGAAATGCAAGTTCCTGCCGCTCGACCCGACGAAGCCGATGGCAACGCGCTCGCTGATCAAGGTCATCCAGGACGGCAGTCCGGTCGGTATCTTCCCAGAGGGTCGATTGACCGTGACGGGCACGTTGATGAAAGTTTACGATGGTGCCGCCATGGTGGCCGACAAGACGGGGACGATGATCGTACCGGTGCGCATCGACGGCTTGGAAAAGAGCTACGCCTCCTATCTGACGTCGAGTCATGTCCGCCGCCGCCTCTTTCCCAAGGTTAAGGTGACAATCCTTGAGCCCGTCAAGCTCGAGGTTCCGGCCGAGCTCAAGGGTCGCAAGCGGCGCATCGCCGCCGGTGCCGCGCTCTATCAGATCATGTCGGCGCTGATGTTCCGCACTGCCGACATCGACAACACGGTCCTCGGCCGCGTTATCGAAAGCGCCCACGAATATGGCGGCAAGAAGCTTGCCGTCGAGGATCCGATTGCCGGTAAGCTGTCCTATGCCAAGCTTCTGACCGGCGCTGCGGTGCTCGGTGCGAAGTTCCGGAAAATGTTCCCGAAGGAAAAGACGCTCGGCGTCATGTTGCCGAACGCCAACGGCACCGCCGCAACCGTCCTCGGTGTCATGTCGGCGGGCAAGGTTCCGGCCATGCTAAACTTCACAGCCGGTGCTGCCAATATCCTGTCTGCCTGCCGGACGGCGGAGGTAAAGCACGTTCTGTCCTCGCGCGCCTTCATAACGCAGGCAAAGCTTGGCCCGGTGGTCGATGAACTCGAAAAGCAGGTGACGTTCGTCTGGCTGGATGAGCTGCGCACGCAGGTCACCTTCCTCGACAAGATCGTCGGTCTCCTGCGCAAGTATCGGCCGCTGGTTAAGCGCAATGCCGATGATCCGGCCGTCATCCTCTTCACCTCCGGTTCGGAGGGGGCGCCGAAAGGCGTGGTGCTGAGCCACCGCAATATCCTGTCGAACGCAGCCCAGGCCGCTTCGCGCATCGATTTCCACCCCGGCGACAAGGTGTTTAACATACTGCCGATGTTCCACTCCTTTGGCCTGACGGCGGGCACGATTTTGCCGCTGGTCTCGGGCGTCCCGGTCTTTTTCTATCCGTCTCCGCTGCACTATCGCATTGTGCCGGAGCTGATCTATGTCTCGAATGCCACCATCGTTTTCGGCACGGACACGTTCCTGAACGGCTATGCGCGCAGTGCCCATCCCTACGACCTGAGGTCGATCCGCTACATCTTCTCGGGCGCCGAGCCGGTGAAGGCCTCGACCCGCGAGGTCTATATGGAGAAATTCGGCCTGCGTATCCTCGAAGGCTACGGCGTGACCGAAGCTGCGCCGGTGATATCGCTGAATACACCGATGTATAATCGCTCCGGAACAGTCGGAAAGATCATGCCGGGCATGGAGTGGAAGCTCGAGCCGGTTCAGGGTATCGACGAAGGCGGCCGTCTTTTCATCCGCGGCGCCAACGTCATGTCCGGCTACCTGCGTGCCGACAATCCTGGCGTCCTCGAACCGCTGCCGGAAGGCTGGCACGATACCGGCGACATCGTTACCATCGATGAGGATGGCTTCGTCAAGATCCGTGGCCGTGCCAAACGGTTTGCCAAGATCGGCGGCGAAATGGTCTCGCTTGCAGCGGTGGAAACGCTAGCCGCACAGCTTTGGCCGGGTGCGCTCAGCGTCGTCTCCTCGGTGCCTGACGCCAAGAAGGGGGAACGCCTCATCCTCTTGACCGATGCCCCGAATGCGACGCGAAGCGATTTTCTGGCCTTCGCCAAGTCGAAGGGGGCCACGGAAATGATGGTCCCAGCCGAAGTGTCAGTAGGCAAGGTGCCGGTTCTCGGCTCCGGCAAGGTAGATTTCGTGACGGCCCGCGCCATGGCGCTTCAAGGCCTTTCAGAGCAACAGGCGGCGTAAGCCTCATCACCTAGCAGAAGGGGCCGGTCGGTAGTTCAAGCAACCGACCGGCCCTTGCCGTTAAGGCTTGACCCCAAGTTAGGAGGCCGGCGGCAGCGTAATCTGAAAAATCGTGCCGTCCTGGCTGCTGTCCAGCAGCTCAATGCTGCCGCCATGCGAAGCGAGCATCGCCCGGACGATGCCAAGACCCATGCCGGTGCCGCCATCCTCTCGCCGGGTCGAGAAAAAGGGCTCGAAGATGCGTTCGCGATTACCGTCGGCAATGCCGCGACCATTGTCGCGAATTCGAACCGTCATTCTGCGTCCATCACCGCTCGCGTCGATCACAAAACTGTTGGCGCCGTTTTGAAAGGCATTCTCCGCCAGATTGGCGAAAACAATGCCTGCCGCCTCGCCGGGGAGGGCTAGCCTCTCCTCACCGCATTCGTCATCGCTGATGGCCAACTGGCGAAATTGCTTCTTGAGTTGGACGACGATGTCCCCGACGCTGCTGGCCCCCTGTTCGGAAGGCAGCTCGGCTTTCGCCAGGTCCCGAAGACGCGACAGCAGTGTGTCCAGCCGCTCCGCATCGGCGATGATATTGGCGAGAAAGCGGTTGCGCTGCTCCTGGCTCATTGGGTTGCCCTCATCATCGTCGCGCAGCAGCTCCGCCGCGCCCTTGATCGAGGTGAGGGGGGATTTCAGTTCATGCGAGACATGTGCCGCGAAGGTGCGGACATGATCGGAATGATCGACCAGCTTGCCAGCAAGGTCGAGAAAACTCTGTGACAGCGTCGCGACTTCCCGCGTGCCATAATTGTCGAGCGGCCGGATCGCAGCTCTGCCGCCTCGGGCGATTTCGTCGGTTCTGGCGATCAGGGCATTGATCGGCACCGTCAGCGTGCGCGTCAGCACGTAGGCGACTGTGAGTGTGAGAATCAGAACGACGGCAAGTGTGGCGATTTCAGCAGGCGCCATCGCGCCGGAAGCGGCCCGCACTGCACGAAACCAGACGACGGTCAGGACCGGCAATGTCATCACGGTGAGAAGCACCGCATAGACGATAAGGTAAAGCGGCGGCCGCCACTTAGTCTTTACCCGTGGCGGGCGCATCACGCACTTCCTTCCGTATTTGAGGTCAGCTTGAAGCCGATACCGTGCACCGTAGCGATGATGCCCTGGCCGCCGGCGGCGGAAAGCTTGGCGCGAATATTACGGATATGGCTATCGATGGTGCGGTCCGCGACCTGCATGTCGGCACCATAGGCCGCCTCCATCAACTGATCGCGGCTGAAAACGATCTCGGGGCGCGACAGAAGCGTGTCGAGGATAGCAAATTCGAGTGCGGTCAAGGTAAGCGGCATATCGGCGTAACTCGCGGTGCGGCCGCCTCGGTGAAGCCGCAGCGATCCCACGGAGACAGAACCGGTGCTCATATGAGGCTCCGAACCGTGGCCACTGCGCTTCAGGATGGTCTTGACCCGGGCGACCAGTTCGCGCGGGCTGAATGGCTTGGTGACGTAGTCGTCGCCGCCGATCTCGAGACCCAGGATCCGATCGATTTCCTCGTCGCGCGCCGACAGGAACAGGATTGGAAGATCGGATGTCTTACGAATGCGTCGGCAGACCTCTAGTCCATCCATGTCAGGCATGCCGATGTCGAGCACGATCAGATCGAGGCCTCCGCGATGAAAGGCCATCATGGCCTCGGTGCCGTTGCGGGCCGTCGTCGTTGCCATGCCGGCGCGATCGAGCGCGAAGCAGATCACGTCACGAATATTGGGTTCGTCGTCGACGACGAGGATGCGCTGGGCCATGCGATAGAGGTCCTGGTTTACCCGTCCGTTTTCTTCGTTTCGGCTTCATCTTGCAAGAGTTGCATCTTCTTGAGGTAGGCATCGAGGCGCTCGACCCGATATGTCCAGCTTCGCCAGTCATGTGAGTGTTCGAAATGGCGCCAGACAAGCTCTTCGCGTATCCTGCGGACGGTTGTGTCAGCAGGCAGCGATACCAGGTAGGTATCGAGGGCAGGTATGCTCGCCGGGCCGAGCGCCGCGAGATAGTTGGCGTCGAGAGGGATGCCTGCACCCGATACCTCGCGGCTGTGGGCGACATTGAAGCGGGCGATGAACGCAGGGATGTCGATCAGTGCGGCGGCATAGAGCGTGATGGCCAGCGTCGCGGAAGTAAGCGCGATCAGCCATTCATTGGAGCGATGCAGCAGAATGCGCAGGAGGATAAGAAAGAGGCCGATTGCCACAAGCCCCATCCAAATGCCGGCGGCAACGCGCAACTCCGTCAGCGAATAGACTTCGACATAAAGATCTAGCCGCAGAATGGAGGAGAAGCACAGCATAATATTCTGTGCGATCCACAGATGCACCAGGCCACGCAGGAGTGCACTTCCGGCGCCAGGCCCGTTCCGGCGCATCGCCACGAGCACGAAGGCTGCGGCGAGAAGCGCAGTTATCATCAGCGGATAGGCGCCGCGATGGGTGTATTCGGCATGGCTCATGCCATCGGGCAGGTTTGCTCCTCCCCAAAGATAGGCAAGATCGAGCAGTGTCTCCACGGCAAACAAGGCGTTGAAGACGACGAGCGAGCGCAGCAGTGCAGTACGACCGAAAACTTCGTCTTCGAGTGGGAGGGATTTGGTCGCTATCTTGTCGCGGCGAGCATGGTGCCGCTTCAGGCGCGGGCGAAGCAAAAGGGATAGCAATGCAGCGGCGAGGAGCCAGAAGCCGACGCGCCAGACACTGAACAACTGCGATAGGAACGTGAGGTCGATGCTGCGCAGCGTCTTGTCGATCAGAGGATTGGCCATGGCAAAGAGAGCGAGGAAACCGGCGGCAAAACCCAGCGGTACGATCCAGCCGCGCAGATGATGCCAGACAGTTTGCGACGATGGCTTCCGCGATCTTTGCAGCCAACGATAGCTCGAATGCCGAAAGGGTCGCATCGGTGCCTCCAGAAAGAGGCGGAGCAGGCCGAGCGGTAGGTGACTCCACTGTCTAGGAATAAGCCCGGCGGCACCGAGCGACACGCAGGAAAGGCCGAGCAGGCTGACAGCGATACCCATCCAGGATGCGGTTTCGACAAGGGGAACCGACACGACAAGGCTGAACGCGACACCCGCTAAAATTCTTGGAATGGACAATCGCCTGCGAGAGCATATCAGAAGACCGACGGTGACGAGATTGGTGAAAAGGAAGAGGTTGAGGCCCGGATCCCGATCGAAAAGCAGGATATCGGCCAGTATGATGAGAAGGATCAGTAGGAGAGGTTTGCGATTGGAGTTGCTTGCGGGTTTCGTCGAAAAAGTAGGCGCATCCGAGAGGCTCATCAGCATCGGCTCCGTGTTGTTCGTTCGGCGGCGACAAAGGGGATGATTTGAGCTTCTCGAACAGGCAGCTCAGTTTGAAGGGGGTGATCGTCTACCAGCCACCAGCTTTCCCGGAGAAGACTGGTAGGCAGGCGGACGGGCGGGTTGGAGATTTCTTCGGGCGCTTTGTTCATGCCGCCATCGTGGTGCGCGTCTTTGCAGAAAACGTGCAGACAGCGAGGAGCAATTCAGGAAATTGCACGCAGCGTTGAAGTTGTGTTGGTAGCATCGCCTGTGCCACCAGCAATATGGACAATAATTGCGGAGGACGAATTCAATCATGGCGGAGATTGATTTCGGACCCGCGAGGGCGGTGCCTCGAAATGGGGCAGTCACTTGTGGAAGTTAAGTTCGCATTTGCCAATTTGCGGTCCACTTCTGGATTGCCGGTCTGAAAATCGATTTGTTGACCGCGCTGTCGTACGCACCCCTGACGACAGCCGGGAGTCCCGGAGCTAGCCATCGGCCGGAGCCGGGATTCTCGTCAGTAGAACGCAATGACGATGCCAGGGTGCAGCGCATGGCGACCGGTCGGCATAAGAAGAGTTGTTTCAAATTGCCCTAATGGCTCTCCCATATGGCTTAATTGCCTTTATCCCTAGAAATGGATGTCTTAACTGGGGGATCAGCAAAGCAGGTGATTGAGGCATCCAAGAGCCAGTCGCAAGGGAAGTCGGCAGATGAGAATTACGACAATTACGAATTGGGCCTACGGCATTACCGTCGTCCTGACCGTGCTGTCCGCTGTGGCTTTCATTCTGTCGGCTCGAAGTGCAACACAGGAGCGACAGGCGGTCGAGCAGCACCTTTTGTTGAGCAGCATGGGTGAAGAGCTAGCGCTTGGCGCGGAAGAGACCACGGACGAAGCGCGCCTCTATGTCATGCGCGGCGAGACGCGGCATCTCGACGCCTTCACCGTCGATGAGGGCGAAGAGCGCCGGCGCGATGCCGCAATTAACAAGCTGCGTGGCCTTGGCATTCCCGATGGCGAGTTGCAGATCGTCGAAGAGGCCGTCGGCGACGCTGAGGCCCTGGACAAAATTGAAGAAGCGGCGGTTGCGACCTATCGCGGCGGTAATCAGGCGGGTGCACGGGACATGCTGTTCGGCCCGGAGCATGAGCGTCTTCAGACGGCGCTCCTCAACGATGTCAGTCAGTTCCGTTCCTTGGCGACGGCGCGCACTGAGGCCGCGGTCCACAGCGCTCAGGCGCGTAGTAACTTTTGGGGCGATGCGGCCAAGATCATACTTGCCTTGACGGCGGTGATATTTCTCGGCGTGCTTTATTTCATTCTTCGGCGCAGGGTTGCGCTGCCTCTGGTCCAGATGACGGGTGTCGTCAATCGGCTGGCGCGGCAAGACTATGCCGTCGAGCTTCCCACCGAACGCCGGCGCGACGAGATCGGCGAGATGAACGATGCGATCCAGATTTTCCGGGAGAATGGTCTCGAACGAAACAGGCTGGACGCCGAGCGGAAACGTGATCTGCAGACAAAGGACCTCATCCTGCAGATGATGCACCGCCTGCAGGCCTGCTACGCTCAGAATGAGCTGACGGAGGTAGTGGCGCTGTTCGTGCCGCAGATCTTCCCGGGTATTGCCGGCTGCCTCTATACGATGAACGAAAGCAAGTCGGCGCTGACCGAGGTTAGCCGATGGCTGGACCCGATACACACGCAGCCCTCGTTCCCAGCGACGGCCTGCTGGGGGCTGCGCCGCGGACGCCCGCATGTGAGCCATGTTGCCGACAACGATATTGCCTGCCAGCATCTGGACGAGTCCGGAGTGCCTGGTCTTTGTGTTCCCTTGACCGCGCTCGGCGAGGCGATCGGGCTTCTCTATTTCGAAGATCGGACGGAGGATGCGACGGCCGTCGATGCGCCGCAGCTCTATCTTGAGCTGATCGCCGAAAATATCGGCCTCGCTATCGCCAATCTGCAGCTGCGTGACAAGCTTGTAAATCTTGCCGTGCGCGACGCGCTGACCGGCCTGTTCAATCGTCGCTCCCTGGATGAAGCCCTGAACAATCTTCACAGGGATCAGTCCGCGCGAACGGTTGTCTGCATGATGATCGACATCGATCATTTCAAGCGCTTCAACGACGAGTTCGGCCATGACGCCGGTGATGAGGTTTTGCGTCATGTCGCGCAGATCGTTTCCGACACCGTCGGCGATGTCGGCACGGTCTATCGGTTTGGCGGCGAGGAACTCACGGTCATTGCGACCGACATTGCGGATGAAAGGGGCTTCGATATTGCCGAGAAGCTCCGCATGAGCGTCTTCACGACTCCCTTCTCCTATCGCGGTCGCATCGTCGGCCCACTTTCGATCTCCGTCGGCGTCGCTTCGTCTCCGGTTTCTGGACCAACGACGACACTGATCAATCGTGCCGACGGCGCCCTGCTGCAGGCCAAGTTGAGTGGGCGCAACAAAACGGTCGCCGCGTTTGCCATGGCGGCCGAGGGAGAGTTGAAACGGGGATAGGGCAGGTTTGCAGAGCTGCGATTGACAAAAGAAACCGGTTTTGTCGCCTTGCTGGATGCGCGCTTCGATTGTAGGCTGCAAGAGGTTGCATAGCGGAGGCGCGAATTCATGACCGGAATACAGGGTAGTTCACGTTCAGCGCCATATAGCGAAACCTTGCAGGCCTTGGGCTTCGATCCCGCGCTTGGGCGCAAGTTTGCGGCTGGTATCGAAGCTGGCCTATTGCGTGATTTGCATGTGGTGGTAGCCGCCCGTTCCGGGCAGACATTCTTGGAATATTACGGCACTGGCCCTGATGAAAACTGGGGGACCTCTCTCGGGGACGTGGCCTTTGACGCCGATACGCTGCACGATCTTCGCTCCGTGACGAAGAGTGTCACCGGCCTGCTTTACGGCATAGCCTTGGACAGGGGATTGGTCCCTTCCCTGGATGCCTCGCTATATGAGCAGTTTCCGGAATATGGCGATCTGGCCAAGGATCCCGCTCGCGCCGGGATTACCATCAACCATGCGCTGACGATGACGCTCGGGATGGAGTGGGATGAGAGCCGCCCCTATTACGACCCGCTGAACAGCGAACTTGCGATGGAGAATGCACCGGATCGCTATCGTTTCGTTCTCGAGCGCTCAATCATTGCGGAGCCTGGGACCCGCTGGATTTACTCCGGCGGCAGCGTTGCTCTGATCGGCGCCATTATCGAGAGGGGTACCGGCAAGCGATTGCCAGACTTCGCGCAAGAGGTTCTTTTCGCGCCGCTCGATATTGCGAAATTTCACTGGTCGGCCGGACATGACGGGGTCGCGTCGGCGGCATCCGGATTGCGCCTGACCGCTCCCGATCTGCTGAAGATCGGCACACTTTTTGTCCAGAAGGGTGCCTGGAACGGCCAGAGAATTGTCTCGGAAGATTGGGTCGCGCAATCGCTCGCGCCGGCAATATTATCGACCGAGGATGGTTTGGGCTACGGAAGGCTATGGTTCTCCGGGGATGCTCCGGCGCCGGCATTTGCTGATCCGCGTCCCTGGTATGCAGGTTTCGGAAATGGCGGACAGAGGCTCTGGCTGATGCCCGATGCCGGGATCGCCGCGGTCATCTACTCCGGCAAGTATAATTTCTGGGATGCCTGGATTACGCCGACGCGGGTCTGGCGGGAGATCATCCTTGCCAACTTCCTGGAGGCTTAAAGGAATGAGGATAGCTGCGCCGGACCGCGAATTCCCGGCACTCATAACCGAGCGGCTGCGGCTTCGCGAGCCAAGCATGGATGATAGAGACAGCTTCCACGCATTGATTTCGATTTCGGAAGTCACGCGCTTCTCGAACTGGTACGATGCGCCGACAAAGGCGCAAATCGACCGGACCTTGAAATGGATGTGTCAAATCTTCCCCAAGGGAACGGGATGTACCTGGTTTATCGAGGATCGGGGTGCCGGTGACCTGCTTGGGGCTATCCGTTTCAACCGATTTGACCGGCGTGCGAGCTGTGCCGAGCTCGGATACGAACTGCATCCTGCGGCTTGGGGTAAAGGGCTGATGAGCGAGGCGGCGCAGGCGGTCGTTCAATGCGGCTTCGACTATTTTTCACTGAACCGGATCGAGGCCTGGACGCTACCCGGAAACGGGGGATCCGATCGGGTTCTCGAAAAGGCGGGATTCCGCTATGAGGGCACGCTTCGCCAGAAGGCGCGGTTCAAAGGCGCCTTCCATGATTTCCGCATGTTCGGCTGTTTAGCCGGCGATCGGTAACTACCTTCCCAACCATATGTCTATCTGTTTCTTCTGCCAGGAGCGCGGCGCAAGAACGGTCGCGGGGCGTGCGATCAAGCAATCGGTCGAGCGGGGCTGAAGATGCGCTCAGGCTGACCGGTTCCTGAGCGACATCGCGAATGCGTTCGCTTTTCCGCCGGCAAAATCAGCACCTCCGATATTCGAAGCCACTGGCGCCATCCGCCTAGGCTCGGGCCGGCCTTATTCAAAACCCGCTGCACGGCAGCTCGCACAGTCAGCGCTTTATAACCCGATTGCGTTTTTCAGGACATCACGGTTCTTGACTCAGTTCTTTCGTCGTGATTTAGTTCGGTGATAGAACGAATTAATTGAGGACGTCGTGAGCGATACCCAGCGCATCTCCAGAAAGTTCTCCCAGCGTGCTGTCATGGAAGCGATCGTCCAAGGTGGGCCGATTTCGCGCGCTTCGATTGCCAAGCAGACGGACCTGTCCAAGCAGACGATCTCCGAGATTGTCCGTCAGCTTGAGCTGGAAGGCTGGATTAGAGAGACCGGTCGAACGTCAGGCCATATCGGCCGTACCGCCGTGACCTACGAGCTCATTCCAGATGCGGCTTACATCGCGGCCGTCGATCTTGGCGGCACCAAGGTGCGGGTCGCAATCGCCGATCTTGCCTGCCACGTCTTTGCCGAGGAGGTCGCGCCTACCGATCGCAGAGGTGGCCAGTTCGTCGTTGATCAGATTGCAGCGCTCTGCTGGCAGGCCGCCGCTGCTCAGAATATTCCCCGCGAAAAAATCCGCATGGCCGTGGTTGGTGCGCCCGGTGCGCCCGAGCAGTCGACCGGCCGCATCCTCATGGCGCCGAACATTCCCGGCATTCAGGATATGGATGTCGCGTCGGCGCTCGAGAAGGCGCTCGGTTTCGATGTCACCCTTGAAAATGACGTCAATCTTTGCGTCATCGGCGAGAACTGGCTGGGTCAGGGGCAGGGGATCGACAATCTCGCCTACATCGCAGTCGGCACCGGTATCGGCGGCGGGCTGATGGTCAATGGCCAACTCGTGCGTGGCGTTGGCAATGCCGCCGGCGAACTGGGCTTCTTGCCTTTCGGCGCAGATCCATTTGATCCGGAATCCTTGCGTACGGGTGCCTACGAGCGCGTTGTGGCCTCGTTCGGCATCATCGAGCGCTATCGCAGGCTGGTCGGCGAGGCAGCAACAGTTCCGGAGATCTTCGAAAAGGCTGCGGCCGGCGACGAAAAGGCGGCCACGGTGCTCGATGAGACGGCCAGACTTCTTGCGCAGGGCGTCGCGGCGATCGCSGCGATCGCCAATCCGCAGAAGGTCATTCTCGGCGGCTCAATCGGTCTGCGCGAGGAACTGGTCGTGCGGGTGCGGAAGTTCCTGCCGCAATGCTTTCCCTATCCGGTCGAGGTCGAGACAAGCGTGCTCGGCGCACGTGCGGCAATCGTCGGGGCGACTGCGATCGGGTTGAGCCATCTGCACAATGCACTTTTTGGCGCCGACGCGCCCGACAGCCGGATGTCTTTGCCGCCGGCCGAAACAGTGTCCTTCAAGGAGGCCGTGCGATGATTGCTGATGACATCACCGAACAACTTGCCGCGGCGCTTGACCGTGACGATGCGATCGCGCTGCTGCGCGCCGCAATCGGTCGTGAGAGCATTACCGGTAATGAAGCCAATTTCGTCTCGTTGCTCCACGCTGAGATGCAGTCGCGCGGGATCGAGAATGTGCGTGTGGCCGAGTTTCTCCCCGGCCGGCCGAATGTCTGGGGCGAGCGTAAGGGCGCTGGTGGCGGCAAGCGGCTGCAGTTTATCGGTCATACCGACACGGTGCATGTCGACGGATGGCGGGAGCACTGGGCCGGCACTGAGCGCGAGAATCCGTTCGGTGCGCATGTTATCGATGGACAGATATGGGGACGCGGCTCGGGCGACCTCAAAGCCGGCATCTGCACATCGCTCGCGGCTCTGTCGCTCCTCGACAAAGCCGGCATCAGGCTGAAGGGCGATCTTGGTTTCGCCTATGTCGGCGACGAGGAAAGCGGCCAGCCCGGCACGGGCATTTCCGCTGGCGTGAAGGATTATGTCGCTCGCATTGAGGCCGGTGAAGTCGCCAGGCCAGATTTCGTCGTCTACACCGAGCCGACCCGTCTTGCCGTCTATCCCGCCCAGATCGGCTTTTTCATCGCCGACATTACCATAACAGGCAAATCGGCCTATTTCGGCGTACCGGAGCTTGGCAAGGATGCGCTGAAGGCAAGCCATGCCGTCATGTCGGCGCTATGGAAGCATTCCGATGAAATTGCAGCGCGTGCAGAACATCCGCTGATCGGGCGCGGCTTCCTGCTGATTACCGGGCTTACCGGTGGCGGTTTCATCGCGGTGCCCGAGGAGTGCACGCTGTCGCTCATTCGCAAGTTGCTTCCCGGAGAATCGCTCGGTGATGCCGCGCAGGAGGTGGAAGCGGTTATTCGCGGTGCAATCGGCGCCCCCGATATCAAGGTGGCGATCTCCTATCCGGCCGGCCGCGATCACGAAGTGGGCGGTTCGGCGGCAGAGATCGATCCGGATCTGCCCGCAGTATCGATGCTCTGCGCCTCAGTTGCCAAGGCGATGGCGGGCCGCGGCGAACTGAAGGGCGCTCCGTTTTGGTCTGAAACGCCCTTTTTCGTCAATCGGCTGAACATTCCGGCTGTCTATTGCGCGCCGGGTGACATCCGCAACTGCCATACATTCGAGGAACATGTCGAGATCGATGAATACCTCGCCGGAATAGTCGCCTTTGCCAGCTTCATGGCGCGCTATTGCGGCGTGGCGGAATAAAAAGTGCAGAACCAACAAAGCAAAAGGGAACACAACCATGCTGATGAGGACAATGTTGACTACAGCGCTTCTGGCCGGTGCGCTGATTGCCACGCCGATGCTCGCGCACGCAGACACGGTCGGCCCGGCCGGCGAACCCGCTACGAAGAGCGCTGAAATCAAGCTCTCCGACGCCGATCTCGCCAAGCTCAAGGGCAAGAACTACAAGGCGGCCTTGCTCTGGCACACGTCGTCGGATTTCACCAATGCGGTCTCGGCCGGCGCCAAGGATGAGTTCGCCAAGGCTGGCGTCGAGGTCGCTGTGACCACGGATGCCGGCTTCGATGCAGCCAAGCAGCGCAGCGACATCGAAACCGCACTTGCCGCGAAGCCGAACGTCATTCTGGCGCTGCCGCTCGACCCAACCACCTCTGCGGAAGCGTTCCGGCAGGCGGTCAAGGATGGTACCAAGCTTGTCTTCCTTTCCAATGTACCGGCTGGCTACAAGCACGATTCCGACTACGCCGCGATCGCGACCGACGATCTCTTCCAGATGGGCAAGCAGGCAGCGGATGCGCTTGCGACGGCGATCGGCAAGAAGGGTAAGGTTGGTTACATCTTCCACGACGCGACCTACTACGTCACCAACCAGCGCGATCGTGCTTTCAAATCGACGATCGAAAAGGATTATCCGGATATCAAGATCGTTGCCGAGCAAGGCATCTCCGATCCAGCGCGTGCCGAAGAACTTGCAAACGCCATGCTCCTGCAGCATCCCGATCTCGACGGTATCTACGTGACCTGGGCCGAGCCTGCCGACGGCGTACTCGCCGCATTGCGGGGCGCCGGCAACAAGCACGCTAAGGTGGTCACGCTCGACCTCTCGGAGCCCGTCGGCCTCGATATGGTCAAGGGGGGCAACGTCACCGCCATCGTTGCCGACAAGGCCTATGAGTTGGGCCGCGTCATGGCCGCAGCCGGATTGAAGTCGCTGATCGGCGAAAAGACGCCACCGTTCATCATCGCGCCGGCGCTGACCGTGACCAAGGCCAATGTTGCCGAGGGCTGGAAAGAGTCGCTCAATCGCGATGCGCCGAAGTCGGTTCTCGACGCTGCAAAGTAATTGCTCAGGCCGGCGGCTCATATCGCCGCCGGCTCCCCGGCACATTTTCGGAGTAAACTCCATGCGTATGATTTCCGCGTTTTCACTCACCGTCGCGGCAGCCTTCGTCTCCGGCCACGCCCTCGCAGCGGAGGGCCAGACCTCCGGCCCGCACGGTGAAAAGCCGACAGCGGCAGCAAGCTACACCCTGACCTCTGCAGAAGAACAAAAGATCAAGGACGGAAAGTTCTCCGCTGCTCTCGTCTGGCACGAAATGAGCGAATACACGACGGCGGTCAATGCTGGCGCCCGAGACGAATTCACGCGGCTTGGCGTTGAGGTGATCGCAGAGACCAATGCCGGCTTCGACGCCGCGCGGCAGAAGTCCGACATCGAGACGGTGCTTGCCAAGAAGCCGGCGATTATCCTGTCGCTGCCCGTCGATCCCGCCACGGCAGCCAATGTTTATGATCCCGCCCTCAAGGCTGGCGTGAAGCTTGGCTTCGTCGACAATTCTCCCGTCGGCTATGCGCAGGGCAAGGATTACGTGACGATCGTCTCCGACGATCTCTTCCAGATGGGGCAGAAGGCCGGCGTTGCGATGGCAACTGCCCTCGGTAAGAAGGGCAAGGTCGGCTACATCTTCCATGATGCCGATTTCTATGTGACCAACCAGCGCGACCAGGCCTTCAAGAAGACCATCGAGCAGGACTATCCCGAGATCAAGATGGTCGCGGAGCAGGGCATGGCCGATCCGGCACGTGCCGAGGAAATCGCCCAGGCGCTCGTGACGCAGCATCCCGACCTCGACGGCATCTACGTCACCTGGGCGGAGCCTGCGCTGAGCGTACTTTCGACTTTGCGTTCTGCCGGCAATACCCACACCAAGATCGTTGCGCTCGACCTCAATGAGCCGGCGGCACTCGATATGGTCAAGGGTGGCAATGTTACGGCACTCGTCGCGGATGAGGCCTACAATATCGGCGTGACCGCAGCGCGGGCAACGGCCGGATCGCTGGTCGGCAAACAGGCAGCGCCGTTCCTGGTGGTCGATTCACTCGCCGTTACCAAGGATGGCGTGAAGGAAGGCTGGCAAAAGTCGCTTCACAAGGATGTGCCGGCAAGCATTGCCGCCGCTTTGAAATAACGCATGGCGGCAGGCTTGTCCTGCCGCTTCATCCCGCTCGGAAGAACCGATTTGTCTATCGCTAGTAAAACAGGCGCAACGGCCATGCCCATGAAAAGCCGCATCAATCTTCAACAATATGTCGTCTATTTCGGCTTCGTCGCAATCTTTCTGTTCTTTGCTGTCGTGCTGAAGGACAGCGGCTTTCTGACCGCGCGAAACCTCTCCAATATCGTGCTGCAGACCGCGCCTGTGACCATCATGGCCATCGGCCTGGTATTCGTGCTGTCGGCGGGTGAGATCGATCTCTCTATCGGGTCGATCGTTGCAGTGTCGGCATTGACCGCCGCCGTCACTATCGGAAGCTACGGCATGGTGCCAGGCATTCTCGCCGGTTTAGGCGCTGGACTGGCAATCGGTTTTGCCAATGGTGTTTTGGTCGCCTATGTGCGGCTGCCCTCTTTCCTGGTCACCCTTGCGACTATGGGGCTCTTTGCCGGCGTTGCCCGGTCGCTGACCAATCTCCGTTCCGTACCCGTCACCGATGAGATGTTTACCGGCTTCTTCGGCTCCGGGACGCTCCTCGGTATTCCCTCGCTCATCTGGTGGACCGTCCTCGCCATCCTTGCCGGGCACATTATCTATCGCGAGACCCGCTTCGGCGCGCATGTGCTCGCGGTCGGTGACAATGCCCGCGCGGCCAGCGTTTCCGGTATCAAGGTGGCGCGCATTCGCCTGACGGTCATGATGCTGAGCGGTGGTCTCGCCGGTCTCGCGGGGCTGCTTTATGCCGGCCGCCTGCAGGCCGCCAAATACACGCTCGGCGAAACTGACCTGATGACGGTCATTGCCGCCGTCATCGTTGGCGGCACGCTCCTGAACGGCGGCAAGGGCTCGATCGTGGGCGCACTCGTCGGCTCGCTGATGATGGGCATGCTCAATAACGGCCTCATCCTCATGGGACTTTCGGTGTCCGATCAGATGATCGTCCGTGGCTTCATCATTCTTGCGGCAGTTGCCGTGTCGCTGCGCGAAAAGCAGCGCTGAAGAAGGGTTCTCCAATGTTTCTCGACGTACTTCGCCGCCGCAATCCGAAATTCATCGAGGCAGCAATCGCGCTGCACCGCGAGGGCCGGATCCCCGCCAATTCCTATCTGCTCGATCTCGATACGGTCGAGGCCAATGCGCGTGTCCTGAAGACGGAAGCCGACCGCCTGAGGCTGAAGATCTTCGCGATGACCAAGCAGGTTGGCCGCGCCAGCTCTTTTGCACAGGCGGTCCTGCGCGGCGGGATCGACCGGTCCGTTGCCGTTGATATGGCCTGTGCCCGCGCGACGCATCGCGCCGGTCTGAAAGTTGGCCATCTCGGCCATCTCCAGCAGGTCGCGCGTCACGAGGCCGAAGCGGCAGCCGCGCGTTTTCGTCCCGATTACTGGACGGTCTTCAACGATGAAAAGGCGAGCGAAGCTGCCGCCGGTGCGAAAGCGGCCGGCTACACGCAAAATCTGCTCGCCCGTATCAAAGCCGAAGGCGATACTTTCTACCGCGGTCATGAAGGCGGCTTCGATGCTGCAGACGTCGCCCAGGTCGCTGATAGCTTCGATCGCCTTGATGGCGGCCGGTTTGCCGGCATCACCACATTCCCCGCCCTGCTTTTCGATCAAAAGACGCGCAAGGTCATTCCGACCCACAATCTCGCGACGCTGACCAAGGCGGCCGACGTGCTTGCAAAGGCTGGCCGGAGCGATGTCGAAGTGAATGCACCGGGGACGACGTCGTCGATATTGTTGCAGGCGCTTGCAGACGCCGGTGCGACCCAATGCGAGCCCGGCAACGGCCTGCATGGCACGACGGCGCTGCATGCGGTCGAGGATCTGCCGGAACTGCCGGCCGTCTGCTATGTCACCGAAGTATCGCATCTGTCGGGTGGCAAAGCCTATTGCCTCGGCGGCGGCTTCTACATCGATCCGGTCTTCCCCGACTACGACGTCAAGGCTATTGTCGCAGACGAGCCGACGGTCGCGGCGACAGCGCTTAGAAGCGTGGAGATCCCGCCCCCATCGATGATCGACTACTATGCCATGATCGATGCCGGCGGCCCCGGTGCGCCAAAGCCGGGCGATACGGCAGTGTTCGGCTTCCGTGGCCAGACTTTCGTTACCCGCGCCTATGTCGTCGGAGTGTCGGGTATTTCCAAAGGGCAGCCCAAAGTCGAAACGATCGAGAACAGCCTCGGCGAAGCCGAGTCCTGGCCGGTATAGGGGTATTCGAGATGAACGCTTCCGTTCCTGTCCTTGCGCTTAAGGACATCAAGAAGAACTTCGATGCCGTGGTGGCGATCGAGAATTTTTCGCTCGATATCCATCCCGGAGAGATCGTGGCGCTGGTCGGCGACAATGGCGCCGGCAAGTCGACATTGATCAAGATCATCTCCGGCGTCTATGCGCCGTCATCGGGGACGATCACCATCGAGGGCGACACGGTCGCCATGTCGAGCGCGACGATGGCGCGTTCGCACGGCATCGAAGTCGTCTACCAGGATCTGGCGCTCGCCGATCAGCAGACCGTCTACATGAACATGTTTCTCGGGCGCGAGCTGACCAACGGATTTGGATTGCTCGACCGCAAGACGATGATCGCCGAAACCGAGAAACTGGTGCAGGAACTCGATGTCCGCATCCCATCTGCACATGCCACGATCAAGGATCTTTCCGGAGGCCAGCGGCAGGGCGTGGCAATCGCACGCGCCACGCGTTGGGCAAAGAAGCTCATCCTGCTTGACGAGCCGACGGCAGCGCTCGGCGTCGCTGAAACGGCGAAGGTTGAGGCCATCGTGCAGTCGCTGAAGTCCCGCAATATCGGCGTCTTGATCATCAGCCACAGTCTCGATCAGGTCTTCAAGCTTTCCGATCGCATCTGCGTGCTTCGCCGGGGAAAGCAGATCGGGATTCGCAAGACATCCGAAACGGACAAGAACGAGATCGTTTCGATGATAACAGGTGTCTGACGCGTGCCGCGGTTAATTGGGCGAAGCGACCTTCGAGAGCCAGGCCCAATTTGCCGCCGGCTGAACCGCCGACGCAAGATGCGGTAGGCATAGGTTGTCAGATTGTCGCCTTATTGCTCGAACGCTTCTCGCAAGCCGAAGGACTTACGCTCGCGCAGATCGAGATCCGCTTCGATATGAGCGATATGGTGAAGCATCAAATCGCACGCGGTATTGACGTCCTTGCGCTCTAGAGCAGAAACAATGTCACCATGCTCGGAATGACCGCAGCTGGAGGCACTCGATTGGCCGTAAAGAGCGATCACCAGCGATGAGCGGGCAACGAGTTCTTCCATGAACCTCTGCATGACGAGATTGCCTGACATCGAAGCGAGCATCAGATGGAAGTCTCCGGATGCCTTGATTTCGGCGCGGCGAGCGGACTGTCCGCGCTCCGCCATCAATCGTCCTTCGTCCAGCAGCAACTGCCGCAACTGCGCCAGTTCGACCGGAGTGATCCTTTCGGCCGCCGCTTTCAGAATGCCGGGCTCGACCAAGCGTCGAGCCGCGAATATCTGCCGGGCTTCCTCGGGCGAGGGGTAGGCAACGAAAGCACCTCTGTTTTTCTCGACGCTGACAAGGCCTTCGTAGGAGAGCGCCTGCAAAGCCGCACGCGCCAATGTCCGGCTGACGTTGAACAGGCTGCCGACATCGCTCTCAGACAGTTTCGTTCCAGGTGCGAGCCTGCGCTCGACGATCGCTTCGCGAATTGCGTCGCGGATCTGTTGGGACCCATTTTCTGTGGAATCGGCGGGTGCGTGAAGCGCAGTTGCTGAAGAGTTCATGAAGTCGCTGACCTGATATTTGACCAAACGATATCTCGGTTTGCTGAGGAAGTTAACTGGAATTTGCGGCAAATGGAGTACTTAATCGTATACAATTGCCTGTATGTATCGCAGACAATCGCCTAATTAATGAGCAAGTTGATTTCTGCACTCGGGAGGGCAAAGACAGCGGCGGCAATGAAAATATAGATACTACAATAAGTTAGTGCACCGCAGCAAAACTGGCACGATTGATGCAATGCCTTTCCCAAACAAAAGGGGAAGATGATGTCGAAAGCGGCAGAGATAGACATTGCGTCCGTTTCGAAGGTCTATGGGACGATCACGGCCGTCCACGCGATCAGCCTGAAAATCCCGGCAGGGGCCTATTGCTGCTTTCTGGGGCCTTCCGGCTGCGGCAAGACCTCGACGCTGCGCATGATTGCCGGACACGAAACTATTTCGTCCGGCGACATCCGGCTTGGCAATATCGTCGTCACGGACTTTCCTCCCGCCAAGCGCGGCACCGCGATGATGTTTCAGTCCTATGCGCTTTTCCCCCATCTCGATCTTGTCGACAATGTCGCCTTCAGCCTGAAGATGAAGGGCGTGAACAAGGACGAACGTCGCGCCAAGGCGCTCGACATGCTGAGGCTGATGCAGATGGAGGCCTACGCAAGCCGACGCCCCGCACAGCTTTCGGGCGGTCAGCAGCAGCGCGTTGCGCTGGCTCGTGCCCTGATCACCGATCCCGAGGCGCTTCTGTTAGACGAACCGCTCTCAGCACTCGATCCGTTCCTGAAGATCCGTATGCGTGCCGAATTGAAGAGGCTGCAGAAGACGCTCGGCATCACCTTCGTTCATGTCACGCACAGCCAGGAGGAGGCAATGGCGCTCGCCGATGTCATCGTCGTCATGAATGATGGCCGTATTGAACAGGCGGCAACGCCACGCCAGATCTTCGAGCATCCTGCAACAGCCTTCGTCGCCCGCTTCATGGGCGACCATAATGTGCTGTCGGGGCGGGTGACTTCGAACGAGGATGACGTCGTTACCATGACCGTGGCGCATGGGCAGAGCTTCTCCGCGCGCGGGAGAGGCCGCCAAGTCGGTGAGCCCGTCGATATCGGCATTCGCACGGACCGAGTTCGACTTGAGCCTGCCGCTGACAAAAGCCTCGGCTTCAACGGTGTGATCTCCAACGTTGAATACCGCGGTGCGACGTTGAAGATCACGATCATCGGCGCCGGTAGCGACGATTTCACCGTGATTACAAGCAATGACGACGCCTCCGCCAGATCGGTAGCTATCGGGGACGCCGTCTCACTGAGTTGGGCTCAGGAGGACGTCATCCTTCTGGGCCGTATGTCCGCATGAAAATCCTAATCATCAAAAAGGGGAACTGACATGACGACTGATGTGAAGACTACCAAGATCAGCAAGAGCATTTCTCGCCGCTCGCTGCTCAAGACCGGTGCCGCCGCTCTCGGCGCCATGGCCGGTTCCGGCGTTATCACGGGCTTTCCGACCATATGGGCGCAATCGAACATCACACTGCGCCAGTTCGGCACCGGCGTGTCGAACATCAATGCCATCGCCGAGAAGTGCAAGGCTGATCTTGGCATTACGCTTGAGATGACGGCGACCGATTCCGATGCCGCAGCGCAGCGCGCCGTCACCCAGCCGAACAGCTACGACATCGCCGACATCGAATACTGGATCGCCAAAAAAGTATTCCCATCTGGCGTGCTGCAGCCGATGGACGTCAAGAAGCTCAAGTATTTTGATAAGATCGTACCTCTCTTCATCAACGGCAAGCTGAAGCCGGATAGCGTTATTGCGCAAGGGACGGCGCCGCATACGGTCGGATTCGTCGAAGCGCAGGGTTCCAAGAAGTTTGCCAAGGAGCCGACGCAGTGGATGACGATGGTTCCGACCATCTACAATGCCGATACGCTCGGCATTCGCCCTGATCTCACGGGCCGTCCGATCACAAGCTGGGCCGACATTCTCGATCCGGCCTTCAAGGGCAAGACCGCGATCCTCAACATCCCATCCATCGGCATCATGGATGCAGCGATGATCATGGAGGCTGCCGGCAAGATCAAATATGCCGACAAGGGCAACATGACGAAGGCGGAGATCGACAAGACAATTGAATTCCTGATCAAGACCAAGGGGGACGGACAGTTCCGCGCCTTCTGGAAGTCTTTCGACGAGAGCGTCAACCTGATGGCATCGGGCGAAGTCGTCATCCAGTCGATGTGGTCGCCGGCCGTCGCCGCCGTGCGCTCGAAGGGAATTGCCTGCACCTTCCAGCCGCTAAAGGAAGGCTACCGCGCCTGGGGCGGCGGCCTCGGCCTCGCCTCGCATCTGAAGGGCGCGCAGCTTGATGCCGCCTATGAATATATCAACTGGTACACATCCGGCTGGGTTGGCGGCTATCTCAACCGGCAGGGCTACTACTCCGCCTGCATGGAAACGGCCAAGCAGTTCATGTCAGCCGACGAATGGGGCTACTGGATTGAGGGTAAGCCAGCGCAGGGCGATATTCTCTCTCCGGAAGGCAAGGTCATGGAGAAGGCCGGGGCCGTTCGAGACGGCGGCTCCTTCGAGGCCCGCATGGGTGCGGTCGCCTGCTGGAATTCCGTCATGGACGAAGATCGCTACATGGTTCGTCGCTGGAACGAGTTCATCGCCGCCTAGGCCGACATCGATCATCTCCTCCCTCGGTCATTCCGGGGGAGGATCCCATCAATGGAGAGACCGGAACATGGCGACGATCGCTTCCTCGGATCTGGAGCAGGAAAGACAAAAAACCGGAGGCGGATTAGGCGTTCCCAGCTGGGCCATGGCCTATCTGCAAGCCGCGCCGCTCTTCCTCATCCTTGGCTTCTTCTTCCTGCTACCGATTGCCATGATCGGCATCGTCAGCTTCTGGGATTATGATTTTGCCGGTCTCTATCCCGCGTTCCTGACCACCAACTATATCGAAACGCTCGGCTCATGGGTGACCTGGAAGACCTATCTCAACACCTTGAAGTTCACCGCCATTGTCTGGGCCCTGACGTTGTTCATCGGCTTCTGGGTTGCCTACTTTCTCGCTTTCCATATTCGCCGCACTTCGACGCAGATGATCCTCTTTCTGGTCTGCACCGTGCCGTTCATGACGTCGAATATCATCCGCATGATCTCGTGGATCCCCGTGCTCGGGCGCAATGGCCTGGTCAATTCGACACTGATCGAGATGGGCCTCATTCCCCGACCGATCGAATGGCTGCTCTACTCCGACTTTGCTGTCGTGCTCGCCATGGTGCATCTCTATACGCTCTTCATGGTGACCCCGATCTTCAATACGCTGATGCGCGTTGACCGCTCGCTCTTCGAAGCGGCCCGCGATGCAGGCGCCAGCGGATGGCAGATACTCTGGAACGTGGTCATACCGCTGGCCAAGCCTGGAATTGCAATCGGCAGTATTTTCGTCGTCACGCTCGTTATGGCGGATTTTTCCACGGTCCAGGTCATGTCAGGCGGCCAGAGTGCGTCCATCGCCCTGATGATGAAAAACCAGATGTCGCTGCTACAATATCCTGCGGCGGCGGCCAATGCCGTGGTGCTGCTGATCATCGTCCTACTGATGGTGGCCGCCATCCTGCGCATCGTCGACATCCGCAAGGAGCTTTGAAATGCAACGCGAAAAGCGCAGTCTGGAATTCTATGTCCTGGCGATTTTCTTCGCTGTCTTCGTATTGTTCCTTTATGGTCCGCTATCAGCCATCGTCATCCTGTCCTTTCAGGGGCCGGACGGTGGCCTGACTTTTCCCTTGAATGGCGTATCCTTGCACTGGTTTGCCAATCTCTTCGAAAAGCAGGCAGTCGGGGATTTCGGCGCGTCGTTTCTGCGATCGCTGATCCTCGGCGCGATGGTCATGCTTGTCACCGTTATCGTGTCGCTGCTGGCCGGTCTCGCCTTTCGCAAGCGCTTTCGCGGTTCGACGTTTCTTTTCTATGCCACTGTTGCTAGCCTCGTCGTGCCCTCAATCATCATTTCGCTCGGGATCGGCGTCGTCTTTCAGCAGGGTGGTCTCGCTCCGGCCTGGTATTCCTCAGCTTTCGGCGCGCATCTGACCTGGACGCTGCCTTTTGGTGTGCTGATCATGCTCGCAGTCTTCAACCGTTTTTCGCTGGCCTATGAAGAGGCTGCTCGCGATCTCGGCGCGACCTCATGGCAAACCTTCCGTCACGTCGTGTTGCCGATGATCGCGCCAAGCCTGATTGGTGTCGGTCTGTTCGGCTTCACGCTGTCCTACGACGAGTTCGCTCGCACACTGATGACCTCAGGTACTTATAACACCCTGCCGCTTGAGATTTACGGCATGACGACGAATGTGACGACGCCGGTGCTCTACGCGCTTGGGACGGTCACGACACTCTTTTCCTTCACCATCATCCTGCTGGCACTTGCAATCATGACCATGCTCGGTCGCCGACAAGCCAAGAAGAGTTGACATATGCGCCTATTGCTCATCAATCCGAATACGACGGCGTCCATGACGGAGAAGGCCGCAATAGCCGCCCGGGCGGTGGCGGGCGTCGGCACGGAGATCATCGCCGTGACCTCGCAGACGGGGCCTGCATCCATCGAAGGCTACTATGATGGCGCCCTTGCCGTGCCTGGAATGCTGCGCGAATTGAAGCTACGACAGGTGGCGGGCTACGATGCCGTCATCATCTGCTGTTTCGACGATACCGGCCTGGATGCCGCCCGCATGTTTTGTGACGTGCCCGTCGTCGGTCTGTGTGAAGCAGCAGTCGCAACGGCAGGTTTCATCGCGCAGCGCTTCAGCGTCGTCACGACATTGGAGCGGTCGCGGATTCTGATCGACAATCTCGTTCAACGTTACGGCATGGGTGCGCGTGCCAAGGTTCACGCTTCGGACATTCCTGTCCTCGAGCTTGAGAACTCGTCTTCTGGGGCGATCGGCAAGCTGCGGGCGACAATCGAGCAGGCGCTTGCCGAAGATGGTTCGGAGGCGATCGTGCTTGGTTGCGCCGGCATGACGGATCTCGCAAGAGACCTCCAGCTGCTCTATGGCGTCCCCGTTGTTGACGGCGTCGCCGCAGCTGTCAAACAGGCCGAAGCTCTGGTGTCACTGGGTCTCGGCACCAGCAAGCGCAGTTCCTATGCGGCCCCTTTGCCTAAGCCGTTTTTGGGCGCAATGCAGGAGTTCGCGCCCGTGTCCTCCATTGAGCTGACCAATGCTTAAACTCGCCCCTATGGCCGGTTTTGATCCGCTGCCTGGACTGGGACTGCTCCTCCATGATGCTCACGGTGCTTCTTCTCGCGCTCTCGCCGTATGAAAATAGTCGCGTGGCGAGCGGCCGAGCGATCGACGGAACATGGCCGAGAAGGCGCTCGGGCTGTCATAGCCGCATTCCAGAGCGACATCGAGGATGGTTCTGCCTTCCGCTAGCAGAGCCAGCGCCTTCAGCGTCCGTGCCTGCTGGCGCCATCGGCCGAAGCTCAGGCCGGTTTCCCGTTGAAACAGCCGCATGAGGGTTGCACGGCTCATGTGCAGCGCCTCGGCCGCGTCCTCGATCGAAATCGATTTTGCGAGATCTCTGCGCATAATCTCGCAGAAAGCCGCAAGCGCTTGATGTCGCGGCAGCTGCAAATTGAGGGGCTGCGCCGGCAAGAAGGTCAGCTCCAGTAGCAATAGGCGAACGACCGCTTGCGCCATTTCCTGGCAATCCGGTTTCTCTGCGAGGCTTACCAGCCTGAGAATGAGCTCGCGCAACAGCGGCGTGACTTCCACCACCATGCATTCTTTCGGCAGGGCGGCATTACCCTCGACATCGATCAGCAGCGAGCGAAACTGAACATTCGTGTGGCTTGCGGTCGCATGCTCAAGATTGGGCGGCAGCCACACCGCGCGACTTGGCGGCACCACCCAGGTGCCGCTGTCCGTGGTCAAGGATATTACACCGTCGACTGCGTAGAGCAGTTGTGCCTGCCGGTGGCTATGCCTAGGGCCGGAGAAACGGTGCTCGTCATGCGCAATGACGGCAATGCCTTCGGCAACATTGGCGCCATGCTGCAGGTAGCTTTGATCCTTTTGCGACGATAATTGATCCATACGCGCAAGACTATCAGAGCTGGCGGCGATAGCCTATAGGTCCTTTCAAGCAGGAACCTATCGTCAAGTGTTCATCCCATCCCGCAATTTGCATGGATCCGAGTGGCGGCGTTCCGCAGCCGTCGCACCCTTGCATCTGCTGGCGAGCCACGCTGACATGTCCGTTCGTGAGCTTCTTTCCGTTGCGCTTCGACTTAGCGGCGGTCGTCGGGATTGACGGCTTCCCGGCGACCGTAGGCTGCTGTTCGCTTTTTCCAAGAATATCGATACGCAACGGAACGGATCATGTTGACGAATCCCGAAACCAAATATCGCCCCTTTGTTTCCCCTATAGACTTGCCTAGTCGACAATGGCCAGGCAGGCGGCTCGCCAAGGCGCCGCGCTGGCTCTCCACGGATTTGCGAGACGGCAATCAGGCGCTGGCCAACCCGATGGATGTCGAGCGCAAGCTGCGCTTCTACGACATGCTGATCGCTTGCGGCTTCAAGGAGATCGAGGTTGCTTTCCCATCGGCCTCACAGATCGAGTTCGATTTCGTTCGGGCGCTGATCGAGCAGGGCCGCATTCCCGAGGATGTGACGATACAGGTGCTGACCCAGTCTCGCGCCGATCTCATCGCGCGTACCTTCGAATCCCTGGTCGGTGCCCGTAAGGCCATCGTTCACCTTTACAACGCGACGGCACCGCTCTTCCGGCGTGTGGTCTTCGGCATGGAGCGTCATGAGATCGTCGATCTCGCCGTCAGCGGCGTCACGACGATGCTGGAGGAAAGCCGTAAGCAGCCTGAGACCGAGTGGACTTTCGAATATTCGCCCGAGACCTTCTGCTTCACCGAGCCTGATTTCGCTTTGGAAATCTGCGAACGCGTGCTCGATGTTTGGCAGCCGACGGCAGAGCGGCCCGCCATCCTCAATTTGCCGGCGACGGTCGAAGTCGCGATGCCCAACGTCTATGCCGACCAGATCGAATGGTTCTGCCGCCATATTTCACGGCGCGATGCCGTCGTTATCAGCGTCCATCCCCATAATGATCGAGGCACGGCGGTCGCCTCGGCGGAACAGGCTTTGCTGGCCGGCGCCGACCGCGTCGAAGGTTGCCTCTTCGGCAATGGCGAGCGCACCGGCAATGTCGATCTCGTGACACTGGCCTTGAACCTCTACACGCAGGGTATCGATCCCGGTCTTTCCTTCCCGTCGATCCGCGATGTGGTCAGGACCGTGGAATATTGCAACGGGCTACCGGTTCATCCCCGCCATCCCTATGCTGGTGAACTGGTGCACACGGCCTTCTCCGGCTCGCATCAGGATGCCATCCGCAAGGGATTTGCTGCCCACGAGCGCCGCAATGACGGTGTCTGGGAAATGCCCTATCTGCCCGTCGATCCCGCAGATATCGGCGAGAACTATGAGGCCGTCATCCGTGTCAACAGTCAGTCGGGCAAGGGTGGTGTTGCCTGGGTGATCGAACAGGACAAGGGTCTGAGATTGCCGCGTGCCATGCAGGTCGACTTCAGCAGGCGCGTTCAGCTTCTGGCCGACAGCACCAAGCGCGAACTGATGGCGGAAGATATCTGGAAGGAATTCGTGCACGCCTATCACGTCGACGATATCGAGAGCTTCGAACTTGTCGATTATGAAGGCGGCTTTCGCCGAACCGCAGGTGCCGAGCGTGTCTTCACCGGCCGCATTCGTCATCGGGAGCGGGACGTTGCGGTGACCGGTCGCGGCAACGGCCTCGTCTCGGCAACCCTCTCTGCGATTGCTGACGCATTCGGTGTGACACTCAACGTCCTGGACTATCAGGAACATGCGCTTCGTCGCGGAACGGATGCAAAGGCAGCCGCCTATCTGCAATGCGTACGGCCAGACGGTACGCAGGTCTTCGGCGTAGGTATCGATAACGACGTCGCCGCCGCCACGGTCAAGGCCGTCCTCAGCGCCGCAAGCGCAAGCGGCTGAACTCTAAGACCATCGCTACCTGCCGCTCAGTCAGTCGGTAGCGATGGTCGCTCACAGAGGTATGGGCAACGTCAGGCAAGTGGCCGCAGCCAGCCGCGATAGTGGACGATCAAGCCGATCAGCGGCAAGGCGATCGAGACATCGAAGTGAAAGCGGTCGTCTTGCGTCCACTCATAGGCGGTGCTGCGCGGTGCGAGGGCAAGCGGTAGCCGAACACCGAGAAAAAACCATTTGCGTATTTCCATGCTGAGGCCGTTGCCGCGCGGCAGGAGGTCGAATGCGAAGCGAAATGGGCCGAAGCGCTCGACAAGGTGGCCGTCCTGCTCGCTCAAGCAACTGGAGAAGCGGTCGCCGGAAAAATCGCGCTCCCATCGTTCGATGCCATTTTCTTCTTCGAAGGAGACATACAGAGAGTGATCGCCGGCGGGCGGAAACCCGAACATGCTGGCAACGAGACGTGCCGCAAATGACGTCCCGCGATCGACGTGCGCATCGCCCTTTGCCCCGCCGTCGCCGAAGACCGCGTGCATGGCGCGCACAGGTTCCGACAGGCGTGCAAAGCCCGCGCCCATGACGCGCTGATAGAGCGGCCTGTAAGGTGTTTCCTGTACTTCATCATTTATCGACAGAGACTGAAACAGTTCGCGAAACTGTCTAAGCTCCAGCAGGCCATTTCCCGGACGAGCTCCGGCGGCGAGTTTTCCGTTGCGCAGGGCGCGCGCCAATAGTTGTGCCGGAAGGGTCGGGATTTCAACGCCATCGCCATTATCGGCGATGAGCGTCCAGCGTCGGCCCAGCATGGTTCCTTGCGAGATGCCCTTCGTCTCGATCGTCATCGCCGATCGCGCTGTACCAAGCCGTGCGGTAAGGCCCTGCAGTGGCAGCAGGAAGCGGCTGATTTGCCGCAGTGACGTTACCCAACCCCAAATGACAGGCAAGGAGAGCAGCCAGAGAAACAGGGTCTGGAAGGCAAATTCCGGTCCGGCCCGGAAGAGAACGCTCGGTCGACCGCATGTGCCGTCAACCAGAAGATCGTGATCCGGCACGTCGGCAAGTGCAACCAGCCGCCGTAAAACGGGTTTTCCGGCAACGGCATAGCCCTGACGCTTCAACATGTGCCAGCCGGTTTTTTCTTGAAAGCGCCGGCCGCGCCACAGCCGCACCGGCTTGCCGACATAGCTGAGGATTGCAGAGGCGACAGAGACCCCCGCCGTCGCACGGTTGGAGGCGCTGATCGACATCTCGATCGAACGCACCTGATCCATATCCTGCGTGAGAGTGGCAACGGCGGCGCTCGAAAGAGTAGGGACGCTCGAGGCACCGGAGATGACCGCAACTCCCGCTGCACGAGCCTGCTCATCAAACGTGCCGATCGCGCCGACGAAATCGCGGGCATCGGCAAGATCGATATAGTGGATTCCGGCAGCAATGCAGGCCTGGACGACGCGATAGCCGCTCGATTGAAACGGACCTGCGGCGTCGATGAGGAGAAAGGGCCGGTGTTCCCTGAAGATTGCCGTCAGGTCGCCGTTGCGGTCGGCCCGAAGGGCAAGTGCGTTGGGTAGCCGGCGGGCAAGCGCTGCTGCCAGCTCGTGGTTTCGCCCGGCAACCAGAACTTGGAAGCCATCGCCGGCCAGTCGTCGCGACAGGCGCGAACCGAAACCGCCATAACCGCCTAGGACGAGAATCTTCTTCAAAGTATGCGGTTCGCTTGTTCAGGCGTCGGTACCCAGCAGGTCTCGCGCTTCCCGAAAAATCGATAGCGATTCCGAGCCAGAGCGCGATAAGCGGGATCGCGCAATGCGCGCGGTATAAGGTGCAGCAGCGAAAGCGCTTTCCAGGGCCAGCCAAGACCGGCATAGATGGAAAGCACGGCGGCGCTATCGCGCAGCACCATTGTTCCATCCACGATGATGAGGCTATCGGGGTTGGCGGGATCGATGCCGTAGCGCCGGTAGAGTCGGGCGCCGGTTTCGTTCTGCATCGAGGCGAGGCGAAAGCGACCGATATGGTCGTGGCTCAGCACGAATTGTGCATTGGCAGAGCACAGGACGCACATGGCATCGAAAACGATGATGGGGCCGTGATGGTCGATGTCGTCGCTGTCGCTCATGCGCGAGGCCGTGCTCGTTATCGCTAGTTCCGAAGACAGCTTTTCCCGGTTGTGAGCCGCGCGTCAATTGCAGACCAACGCGTGCAAGGCTACGCTGGTCTGCAGGCCATGCAAGACGGATCCCGTCCAATGTCGATCAGGAGGATCGGGTCGGTCGTGACCTCTTAGCGGTAGCGCCAGCCATCATGCCACCGTTCGCGGTGCACCCAATAGCGGTGTCCGTCCCAATAGCCGCGGCCGGGATAGAAGATCCCAACGGCCGGACCGACTGGTACGACGACGACAGGCCGTTCGTTCGGGCGGCAATAGCCATATGGGCCGCGATGGAAGCCGAGGCCGCATCCATCGCGGGCTTCGGCCGGTGAAATGGCTGCAAAGCAGGCTGCTGCCGCCAAGGCGAGCAAAGTGAGCTTTTTCATGGTGTACTCTCTTCCTGAAGAAACGGATTGTTATCCCTTCAGTTCTTGAACGAGGCAGACCGGCAAATCCGTCGTGGCCTGCGCGAGAAATTTGAGTGCGGCCGGAAGGGAGGCGCCGGGAGATCGGTGCTAACTAGCGCTGAGGTCTTTGATGGAGAGATTGAAGGCGCGTTTCACTCGCCATTGCACTGGGTCAACGGCCGAATGATCGGCTCTTTCGTCAGAGGAACGGAATGAGAGGGACGATGATCCCGCGATTGATCAGGGCTGTGTTTCCAACACCGGGGAGGGAAGGTTTGGTTTCGAAGCGCAGGTCTTCCGCCCCTTTGCGTTCCTCGTCAGCCCACGGCGCAGCAGCACACGCAAGATCATTAAGACGGTCTTATACCGCTCTCCAGGGCACAGACGACCATCGGCGGAGTAGGAGAAGAGCAATCTGCGACGGGCAAAGGCGTGAGCGAGCCACAAGGCGAACGCAACGCCAACACCCCAGCCCATAAGGGTGTCGCTCGCCCAATGGGCACCTACCCATTGCCGTGACAGGCAGATCAGCACGCCGGCCGATATGAATACCGCGCGCAGACGCGGAAAAACGAGCGCCAGCGACATGGCCATTGCTCCTGCCGTTGCGGAGTGCCCGGACGGAAACGATGCGAAATCGGCATGGAAGGCGAAAGGCCGAAAGGAAAAGGCGCCGTTCGTGTCCAGAAGTTCGGGGCGCGCGCGGCCAATTGAGTTCTTCAAAAGCGAGTCGACGATGCCGCCGCCGGCAACCGACAGGAAGATGAAGGCTGCCGCGGTCGCAACGAGATCGGCTCCGGTGCGGGCTGACTTGCGCAGCCTGTGTGCCGGCATCAGGATACCGAATATCAGAAGGGCGCCGCTGAATGACAGAACGAGAAGACCGGTGCCGAAACTGCTGATCCATTTGGCCGTTCCGCGCAACTGCTCGGGAAAGGACTTCATCCAGACCCCAAGCGGGTAGTCTGCCGTCGTCATGACGAGCAGGGACAGCACGAGGAAGATGATGAGAACAGCGACGGGGCGCTCGAGGAGCGGACGGTTGGCCGGCGGCGCGAATGCCGGCGTTTCGAAAAACCGACGAAAGCCGTTGATGAGGCGTGCGCGGCAGGTGTCGGCGGTGCCCATCAGGGTTTGCTTCATCGGGACAAATCCGGATGCAGGCAATAAGTCAACGCTCCCTGGCGGGCAAAATACGCACCAATGAACCTGGCATTCATGAAAATGGGTCTCAAGCTCCGTCCTGTCGTTTCGTTGCTGTTACAACAACACGCTGACAGCCGCCTGAAAGAGATGGAGTCGGGAATTTGGGGCTTCGGCATGAAGTAAGCCGCCCCACTGCCCCGTAGGTGCGAACAGGCAAGGAACCAATGAAGGATTGCCTTGGCCTGTTTTTTTAGCGACAATCGTCTTCGCGTTCGGTGGGAGGAGCCAGATGCATCAATATTCCGCGCATGCGGATCAGGTCTATGCGTCGGCTCAGTCGGCTGCGGCGAGTTCGCCTGTTGCCGCCTCCTGGCGGCGTTGCATGGTCATGCATCGTCTTGCTCCGGAGGAAAAGCGCTCACCAATGCGGTTGAGCGGACAGGAGTTTGCCGCCGCCGTCGAGCGTGCCGGGCGGTTGATGGCCGAAGCTACGAATGAATTGGATCGTCTCTTCCTTGCAGTCGGCAAGGCCGGCTGCTGCCTACTGCTGACCGACCGGGATGGTATTGCGCTCCAGCGTCGCGGGGCAGCCGGCGACGACAAGGAGTTTCGCGATCTCGGTCTCTGGACAGGCTCGGTCTGGACCGAGGCAAGCGTCGGCACGAACGGTATCGGAACGGCATTGGCGGACGACCGGGCCGTCGCTATTTTCCGCGATCAGCATTTCCTGTGCGCCAACATCGACTTGAGTTGCACGACCGCGCCGATCCGTGACCATCGCGGGCAGCTGGCCGGAGCGCTGGATATTTCTACCTGCCGCGATGATGTCAACGATGCGACCCTGGCAATCCTGTCGCAGACCGTTCGCGACGCGGCGGTGCGCATCGAGCTCAACCTGTTCAGGAGTGCCTTTGCCGGCGCTCGTTTTGTCATGGTCCCAACGGATACCGCCTCCACCTCGGCGCTTCTGGCCGTCGATCGCAACGATCTCGTGCTTGGAGCGACGCGAGCCGCTCGCCTCGCATTGAAACTCGACGATTATCGGATCGAGGCCGGAATCCCKGCTTCCGACGTTTTGCGCGAGCAGCGGGGGGAGTCGGGAGAAGATCTACTGGAGGCTGAGCGTGCCGCCTTGCTGCGTGCCCTTTCCCGTGCCGGCGGCAACGTCTCGCAGGCAGCGGCGGCGCTCGGCATGAGCCGTTCAACACTCCATCGCAAGATGAAGCGGCTCAATCTGCACTGATCATTCGGCAATCTGCACTTGCGTGGCGTAGCTGTCGCAGAGTTGCGACACTGTGCGCTGCAGCATCGCGCAGGGGCACTACCGTTTACGACCGGACGGACGCAGATTTCTCTCATCGGGTTCGCTCATCGGACCTGCCGACCAAGGGAGGATGGCATGCTGCATCAAAAGATCGTCGAATCTCCGTTCAAGCTGAAATATGGCAACTATATCGGTGGCGAGTGGCGCGAGCCGATTGCCGGCAAGTATTTCGACAATCTGACGCCGATCACCGGCGGGAAGATCTGCGAAATACCGCGCTCCGACGAGAAGGATATCAACGCTGCGCTCGATGCCGCCCACGCGGCCAAGGACAAATGGGGCAAGACCTCGACCACCGAGCGTTCCAACATCCTGATGAAGATCGCACAGCGCATGGAAGACAAGCTGGAGATCTTGGCGCAGGCGGAAAGCTGGGACAACGGCAAGCCGATCCGCGAGACCATGGCAGCCGATATTCCGCTCGCCATCGACCACTTCCGCTATTTCGCCTCCTGCATCCGCGCGCAGGAAGGCTCGATCGGCGAGATCGACCACGATACCGTAGCCTATCACTTCCATGAGCCACTCGGTGTCGTCGGCCAGATCATTCCCTGGAACTTCCCGATCCTGATGGCAGCCTGGAAGCTTGCGCCCGCACTTGCCGCTGGCAATTGCGTCGTCATCAAGCCTGCCGAACAGACGCCAGCTTCGCTGCTCGTCTGGGCAGAACTGGTTGGCGATCTCCTGCCGCCGGGCGTTCTCAACATTGTCAACGGTTTTGGCCTTGAGGCCGGCAAGCCGCTGGCGACCAGCCCGCGCATCGCCAAGATCGCCTTTACCGGCGAGACGACGACCGGCCGGCTCATCATGCAATATGCCAGCCAGAACCTGATTCCCGTCACGCTCGAGCTCGGCGGCAAATCGCCGAACATCTTCTTTGCCGATGTGGCTGCCGAGGACGACGACTTCTTCGACAAGGCGCTGGAAGGCTTTGCGATGTTTGCCCTCAACCAGGGCGAAGTCTGCACATGCCCGAGCCGCGCGCTGATCCAGGAATCCGTCTACGACCGCTTCATGGAAAGGGCCATCAAGCGTGTGGAAGCGATCAAGCAGGGCAATCCGCTCGATTCCGCAACCATGATCGGTGCGCAAGCATCGAGCGAGCAGATGGAGAAGATTCTTTCTTATCTCGACATTGGCAGACAGGAAGGTGCCGAGGTGCTGACGGGCGGCGCGCGCGCCGATCTTGGTGGTGAATTGGCAAGCGGCTATTACATCAAGCCGACCATCTTCAAAGGCCATAACAAGATGCGCATCTTCCAGGAGGAGATCTTCGGCCCGGTCGTGTCCGTGACGACCTTCAAGGACGAAAAGGAAGCACTCGAAATCGCCAATGACACGCTCTATGGCCTCGGCGCCGGCGTATGGACCCGCGACGGCAACCGCGCCTATCGCTTCGGCCGCGAGATCCAAGCAGGGCGTGTCTGGACGAATTGCTACCATGCCTACCCGGCGCATGCGGCCTTCGGCGGATACAAGCAGTCCGGCATTGGACGCGAGAACCACAAGATGATGCTCGACCACTACCAGCAAACCAAGAACATGCTGGTCAGCTACAGCCCGAAGGCGCTCGGCTTCTTTTAAGACCTCCCAACGAAGTCAATGGGGCTCCCGGTTGCGGCCGGGAGCCCTCGCACGTCACGACCTATCAAGGAGGACGGTCATGGCTAACACAGGCACCGAGCCAAGGGTTCTGGCGACGGACAAGGCACTGGACCTCATCCGGGAGATCCAGCAGGATCATCCCGATATCCTGTTTCACCAATCGGGCGGCTGTTGCGACGGCTCTTCGCCGATGTGCTATCCGGCAAATGAGTTCATGATCGGCGGCAACGACGTCAAGCTGGGCGAGATCGGCGGCGTGCCGGTCTACATCAGCGGCAGCCAGTTCGAGGCATGGAAGCACACGCAGCTCATCATCGATGTCGTGCCCGGGCGCGGTGGCATGTTCTCTCTCGATAATGGGCGCGAGAAACGCTTTCTCACACGCTCGCGCCTGTTTGGCGGCGGTGAGGCTTGCGTCATTCCGGGTATCGGCGGGTCGCAGGCTCGATGAAACGACGGGATGTTTGCCTGTAGTATTTGCCTAATACCCGTGCTGCGAAATCCTTTGTTAGGGTGCGGGCGTTGGTTTTCAGGGAGGAAGACGATGCCAGCTGCAAAGATCTTGATGATCACCGGTGATTTCACCGAGGACTACGAAACCATGGTGCCGTTTCAGACGCTGCTTGCCTGCGGCTATACGGTCCATGCCGTCTGCCCCGGCAAAAATGCTGGCGAGACCGTCGCAACCGCTATCCATGATTTCGAAGGCGACCAGACCTATTCGGAAAAGCGCGGGCATAATTTCGCGCTCAACGCGACCTTTGCCAGTGTCCGCGCCGAAGATTACGACGCGCTCGTCATTCCAGGCGGCCGCGCGCCGGAATATCTTCGCCTCAATCCTGATGTGATCAAGGCCGTCCAGCACTTCTTCGAGGCAGGCAAGCCCGTTGCCGCCATCTGCCATGGCGCGCAACTCCTTGCAGCTGCAGGTGTCCTCGAGGGACGTACCTGCTCGGCCTACCCGGCCTGCCGCCCCGAGGTGGAACTTGCCGGTGGCATCTACGCCGATATTGCCATCAATGACGCTGTCGCCGATGGTAACCTCGTGACCGCACCGGCCTGGCCGGCGCATCCGTCGTGGCTACGGCAGTTCATGGCGGTGCTCGACGCCGCCGCATTGTCGGAAGCAAACGCCGCCTGAGACCGAAAGGGGAGGCATGCATGTGCGAATTGTTCATCAAGGCCGATGCCAAACTTTGGGAAAGCACGACGCGCTCCCTTCGCATCGACGGCATGGTGACCAGCGTCAGGCTGGAGAACTTCTTCTGGTCGAAGCTGGAGGAAATCGCACGGCGTGACGGCATGAACGTGGTGCAGCTGATTACCAAGCTGCACCATGAATCGATCGATGCCGGCCACGATCTCGGCAATTTTACCTCGTTCCTGCGGGTATGCTGCGCACGCTATCTCGACTTGCAGCTTGCAGGTGACATTTCAAGTGATCTGTCCCAGCCAATCGCCGGCGTCGATGCGTCAGCCATATTGGGGCGAGAGCGCTTGAAATATCATTGATCATAAAGCGATGTCCCTATCGTCCAGCCGCAGTGGGACTACCACGCATCTTCCCCGCAGTTTTTGCCGGGAGATCACACAACTTATGGGGTCGCGCTCTGGATTTGTGCAGCTTTTGTTATTCAAGACTTAACTAACCGCAGGTAGTATTTCCGTCATCGACTATCGCATGAGGGATAGGGCTTGCGTTAGGCTCCCATGAGGGAGAGGCCGAAGCGTTCGAGGGTTCGCGATGACATCGATTCCCAGCACGCCTTCGGCGGCTCTGGCTATTCTCCAGCAGTTGAACGCAAGCGTGACGCCGCCGCAGTCCAGCGCCGACAAGCTGATTGCGGTGTCAACCGGTCAGCCGAATATCGTAAGCGTCTCCAAGCAGCCGAACCCTGCCCAGTCGAAAGTCTCCGAAGCGATGTTCAGCATGAACGGGGACAGTATCGCCAAGCAAAAGCTCGAGCTTATCGAACGCACGGGCAAGGCTTTGGGCATTGTGCGAAACGACTACGCATCCATGGACGACTTTGTCGCGGCGATGAAGAAGGCCTTCGGAGAGTTAAAGGTGCAACCTGGCGCGGCAGGAGCTATTCATGGGCTCGAAAAAGAGCTCGGCCTCGACAAGCTTGGCCTGTCGCTTGAGGATGTCATCAGTAGCGCCACGGAGGGTGGTGATAACGACAAAGTCACGCGCGCGCTCGAAAAGCGATCGCATCAGAAGGATGACGACAAGAAGGACGGAGATGGCGAGGCGAACAAGTCGGTGGTGATCGATCACGCAGCTGCCAGCCTGTATAGCCTTTTGTCGTTCAGTTAGTTTGGGTTATCGCTGGATCTCGATGCTGCTGACCTGGTGAGGCCGTGCCTGATGGCGTCAGCCGCTGCATCCGCGGCTGTTTCCATGTAGCTCGGATCTCGATGAAGCAGCACGATTGCGAACGAGCCGTCGAGCAGCAGCATTATCCGGCGGGCAAGAGGCATCGCGTCGTCGCCAGCTCCGGCCTCTGCAAAAAGAGTGCATAGCCAGTCCTCGACGCGTTTTTTATGAGCGCGAGCCGCGATCAGGGCCGGATGGCCTGGAAGATTGACCAGCTCGACCGAGGTGCGCAGGAAACCGCATCCACTCCATTTGGCGTCGCGGGCTGACTGAGCCAGATTGCGAAATATGCCGGCCACTTTCGCCGCGATATCGCCGTCCGCCTCATCAAACCAGCGTTTGAAGAGCGCGAGGTTCGGCTCGTCGCGCGCCTGCAAATGTGCAGCGATCAGGTCATCCTTGCTGCGGAAGTGATAATAGAGCGTACGCTTGGTAACGCCGGCCTTTTCGGCGATCGCATCGACGCTGATCGCGCGGATGCCGTCCCGGCGAAACAGCTTTCCGGCGGCTTGGAGAATGCGCTCACGTGTCGGCTGGGTGTTGTCTCTCATGGCTCAATGTATACCGCGTAGTGAGTATACACAACGCGACGATCGTTCCATCCTGCGGACCATGAGCCAGCAACCGATCCCTTCCTCACGTGCAAGCAGCTTGCCGCTTTCCGTTCGCTGCCAGGATGGCGTCGTTCTCGGCGGGCATCTCTGGCTCGCGGAGGCGAATAGGCCGGAAGGCAGCGTCATCATCAATCCGGCGACAGGCGTGCTCGCACGCTATTATCATCGCTACGCGCAATTTCTCACGCGACACGGATTCGATGTCCTGACCTTCGATTATCGCGGCATCGGCCAGTCCCGTCCGCCGCAGCTCAAGGGCATTGGCTATCGCTGGCGCGACTGGGGTATGCAGGATTTCGAAGCCGCGCTGCGGCTCATGGCGGATCGTCATCGCGGCGGTCCGCTGATGGTCGTTGGTCACAGTATCGGCGGTTTCCTGCCGGGTCTGGCGGAAAGTGCCGGGATGATCGACCGTATCCTGACCATGGGTGCGCAATATGCCTGGTGGGGAGAATACGCGCCGGGCCGGCGGCTCGGTCTGTTCTTGAAATGGCATTTAGTCATGCCTGTCATGACGGCTGTCTGCGGCTATTTCCCTGGTCGCCGGCTGGGGTGGCTGGAGGATCTGCCGGCTGGTGTGGCCAACGAATGGAGCTTTCGTCGCCGTCGCTTCGAGCTCAACTACCCGAAAAGCGAGAGGCAGGATGCATTGAGCCGGATTGCTGCCGTCCGGGCGCCGATCCTTGCTGTCGTGGTTTCTGATGATGAACTTGGCACAGTGCGGGCAGTTAGCCGGACGTTGAGCTACTATGTGGGAGCGGAGCGCGTTGCGGTGCTGCTGACTCCGGAAGACTTCGGCCGCAAGGCAGTTGGTCACTTCAACCTGTTTCACGACAGCCATACGGCCGGCTTCTGGACCGATACGCTTCAGTGGTTGCGCGAGGGCAGCAATCCCTGGCCGGCGTCAGTCCTGAAGCCAGAAAACTGACGGTTCGCCGGCGGCTCGCCAAATAGTGGTCAGCGGCGCAATACAATAGGTGCTGACGACAAATAACCGTATCATGTGGCACAGGATCAGGTCCAAGGTTCGATCGATATCATATGCCTTTGAAATCGCAATGATGATCGGGAAGAGCTGCTGCCACTCCATTCGATGCGACGAAATGCTGCATTCTGACCATTTCGAGGAGATCGTTCATTACCGAGCGCAGTGGTGGCCAGGGGAACTCGTTGCAGTCCGGCCCTGATATTCCGAGGGTTAGAACGGCATGCAGCTTGGCGATCACACCTTCGATGGACCTCGCAGGCAAGTCCCATAATTCCGCGGCCAGAGCGAGTTCGCGATCACCGGCCAGGCGCTCGGCTTTCCGTGCTTTGGAATATCCAAGGACCTTATCTTCGGCCTTCCAGCGGCTGAGTTTTGCCGACAGGTCTCCTCTGGCCTTTTCGCGTGCTGCAGCGTTATCCGGGCCATCCAGCCAGGATTCGATATCCGCATAACTCTGGATGGTGACTGGTGTCGGCTTGCCGGGGACGCTAACCTYTATTKTCGGAAAGCCGACGGCCTCGACCAATTGCGTCTCCAGACGTTGCTGCTGATGGCAGCGCAGGCGGAATTCCCGATGAGCGTCGTTCCATTCCAACCACTTTGCATGCGCCGGATCGATAYCGRCGCTGCTGTTTTGGTGCTTCTGCCCTCGCATTAGAAAGTCTGTCGTGCGCGAAATARTGTTTATRCGGGTATTTGAAGACRAAGTTCTGCTATTCTCAGAATCACCCATGATCCGAGCTCCCTAAAGCTTGGTTGTGGTTAGGTCGTGCTGAGTGGTGCAAACACTCGGCACGGCCGACAACTATCTAGGACGATACCTTGGACACCGAAAGAACGCAACCAAAATCATCGCACCGCTATGATTTGATCGGAATTCAGTGCCGCCTAGCGCGAGTAGCTCTGGGATGGGGCCTACGAGAGTTGGCTAAAGCTGCCGATGTCTCGCAGCAAACAATTGTCCGATGTGAGAAGGGTGAAGAGCTTCGTCCTGCGACGCTCGATCGCATCAGAGCAGTCATGGAGGAAGCTGGGATCATCTTCATTCCCGAGGACGAAATCGCCGGTGTTGGCGTTCGCCTCAAGAAGGCGACTTGAATCCAAACGGTTCCGTCGTCCACCGGCACACACGGTCAAAGCCGTCATGTGCCTTCTGGCGAATGGCAAGATAGCCCTAGGGGAAGCGTTCGCCAAAGACATGATTGCGGTGAGGATCAGCCCCGACATGCGCATAGCGGTTGTCGGCTCGCCCGCCTATCTCGAAAGACATCCCGCTCCAAGAGCGCCAAACGATCTCGCCGAGCACCATTGCATCAATCTGCGCCTGCTCAGCTCCGGCGGCCTATATGCGTGGGAATTGGAAAAGGATGGGCGCGAGGTGCGTGTCCGCGTGGATGCCAGTTGGTGTTCAACAACGTCGGTATGATCGTGCGGGTCGCGAAAGGAGGGCTAGGCCTCGGCTTCGTCATGTAAGATCACGTGCGGAGGATCTTGGCCACTGGCCGCCTGGTGCAGGTGCTTGGCGACTGGTGTGCGCCGTTTTCCAGCTACTACCTCTATTATCCCAGTCGCAGGCAGCCGTCGGCCGCGTTCTCGCTGCTGATCGACACCTTGAGCTATCGGGGTTGATCTCAAACCATGAAGCCGGACCGCCGCAAACTGCAGACTATGTCGGCATCCAAGGTCTGCAACGATGGCGAATAGCGGACGCCTCTTCAAAACAGGCGGCGCGGTCGGAATCCGGCGCATTGTCCGGAATCCCGAATAGTAAAATCATAAATCGCCGCTTAATTCCTTTCGTCGGCGATATTACTTATGTAGCCTTAGTAGTGTGTCCATGGAATTCATGCCGGTCGGGGGACTCGGAATGCATCTTGAAGATTTTGCCGCGCTCGGCCGCTCCGGCTTGCGTGTCAGTCCGCTTGCCTTGGGAACCATGACTTTCGGCGAGAGTTTCGTTTGGCAGGCGCGGGCAAGTCGACCAGCGGCAATTCTGGATCGTTATCTCGACCGGGGCGGCAATTATCTCGACACCGGTAGAGGCGATGTAAAGCCTGGCGGCCAGACGATTGTCGGCAATTATCTCTCGCAGAAAGCGGCAAGCCGCGACCGCCTTGTCCTCGGTGCCAAATTCGGCGTCGAGCAGCAGGAAAAGGGCGACGGTCGCGAGGCGATCGTTGCCGCCTGCGAAGAGACCCTGCGCCGACTGCGCACTGACTATCTCGATCTCTTTTGGCTTGACAATTGGGACATGCAGGTTCCTCTCGACGAAATATTGGCGGGACTGAATGATCTCATCCGCTTGGGAAAATTGCGCTATTTCGGCATTTCCGATGCTCCCGCCTGGAAGGTGGCGCATGCGCAGGTCATTGCCCAGTTTCATGGCTGGGCACCCTTTATCGGTCTGCAGATTGAGTATTCGCTGGCGGCCCGGCTGTTCGAAAGCGAACTTATTCCGATGGCGCGGGGAATGGGCCTGGGTGTCGTCTCGCATTCGCCGCTGAATGGCGGTTTGATCAGCGGGAAATATAACCGCAAGAATATCGCAAACTTCGAGTCCGAACACCCGTCTCCTTTCGCTGTACAGCCTGACGCGCAGCGCCTCGACATCGTCGACGCCTTGATCCGCATCGCAGAGGAACTTGAAACGACCACTGCTCGTGTCGCGCTGGCTTGGGCGTTGGCGCGGCCCGCCGTATCGTCGACCATCATCGGCGTGCATACGCTGGAACAACTGGATGACGATCTTGGCGCTCTGGACGTTCGTCTGTCGCCCGAGCAGACGGCCACGCTCGACGTGTTGACGCTTCCGATTCCGTCCCTCGATCTGCCGCTGGTTCTGCAGAATGCCGCACCATTGAGCTGCGTGGACTACGACACGATAAAGCGCCGGCTCCCCTGAGGCCTTTCCTGGGCACTGCTAACAACAGTCGAATTGGATGGCTGTGATCGAGTATCTGACATGCGACACCGGCAGATCGGTCGGATGTCATTCTTGCTCTATATTTGGCAGCAGCCATTTTTTGTTGCAGCTGTGAAGGGCCTGCTGTCGCCGCCTCTGGCTTTGGCATTGGGAATCTCGTGCGGGGCCATCAGCTTCTATCTGATCGAACAGCCGGCTCGCTCTCGACTGAATGGATGGATCGGAAAACAGCGGACCCAAAGCGCTGTTACAACAACGGGTTGATCCAACCGCGCAATATTAGCCACACGGCATGTTTGGACGCGGCTTGAAGCTGCCGCGTCCAAATCTCTTTCCAGGTCACATCAGGCGATGTCGAAGCGGTCCGCGTTCATCACCTTGGTCCAGGCAGCCACGAAGTCGTGCACGAACTTCTGTTCGGCATCGGCCTGGCCATAGACTTCGGCAATCGCTCGCAGCTGCGAGTTGGAGCCGAAGACCAGATCGGCGCGGGTGGCGGTCCATTTGACGTCACCGGTTGCGCGGTCACGCCCCTCGAACACATCCTTCGCGTCGGAAATCGCCTTCCACTCCGTGCTCATATCGAGCAGGTTGACGAAGAAGTCGTTGGTCAGTGTTTCCGGGCGCTTGGTGAAGACACCATACTGCGTCTGGCCGACATTGGCGTCGAGCGCGCGCAGGCCACCGATGAGCACGGTCAATTCCGGCGCCGAAAGCATCAGCAACTGCGCCTTGTCGAGCAGCAGCTCTTCCGAGGAAACGGTGTATGCCTGCCGCTGATAGTTGCGGAAGCCATCCACGATCGGCTCCAGAACGGCGAATGCCTCAACGTCTGTCTGTTCCTGCGACGCATCGGTGCGGCCGGCGGTGAACGGAACGACCACGTCATGGCCGGCCTTCTTTGCGGCCTGCTCGATGGCGACAGAACCGCCAAGAACGATCAGATCGGCAATCGATACCTTCTTGCCGCCGGTCTGGGCGTCGTTGAACTTCTTCTGGATGCCTTCGAGTGTCTCAAGCACGGAAGCGAGCTGAGTCGGCTGGTTGGCCTCCCAGTCCTTCTGCGGCGAAAGACGGATGCGCGCGCCGTTGGCGCCGCCGCGCTTGTCGGAGCCGCGAAAGGTCGAAGCAGACGCCCAGGCTGTCGAGACGAGCTGCGGGATCGTCAAGCCGGATGCTGCGATCTGACCCTTGAGTGCCGCGATATCGTTGGCATCGATCTGCGCGTAGTCGGCATCCGGGATCGGATCCTGCCAGATGAGCTCTTCGCTCGGCACCTCAGGGCCGAGGTAGCGTGCGCGGGGACCCATGTCACGATGCGTCAGCTTGAACCAGGCGCGAGCAAAGGCATCGGCGAAGGCTTCCGGGTTCTCGAAGAAGTGGCGCGAGATCTTCTCGTAAGCCGGGTCGAAGCGTAGCGCCAGGTCTGTGGTCAGCATTGCCGGAGCATGGCGCTTGGACTTGTCGTGCGCATCTGGCACCGAGTTGGCACCTGCACCATGCTTCGGCGTCCACTGATGCGCGCCGGCCGGGCTCTTCGTCAGTTCCCAATCGTAACCGAACAGGTTCCAGAAGAAGTTGTTGCTCCACTTGGTGGGTGTCGAGGTCCAGGTGACTTCGAGACCGCTGCCGATCGCATCGCCGCCCTTGCCGCTGCGGAAGCTGTTCTTCCAGCCGAGGCCCTGCTCTTCAATGCCAGCCGCTTCCGGTTCGGGACCGACGAGGGCAGCGTCACCTGCGCCGTGCGTTTTGCCGAAGGTGTGGCCGCCGGCGATGAGGGCAACCGTTTCCTCATCGTTCATGGCCATGCGGGCGAAGGTTTCGCGGATATCGCGCGCGGCGGCCAGCGGGTCGGGATTGCCGTTCGGGCCTTCCGGATTGACGTAGATGAGACCCATTTGCACGGCCGCAAGCGGATTTTCGAGATTGCGATCACCGCTATAGCGCTTGTCGCCGAGCCAGGTGTCTTCCGCACCCCAATAGATGTCTTCTTCCGGTTCCCAGACGTCTTCGCGGCCGCCACCGAAGCCGAAGGTTTTGAAGCCCATGGATTCGAGCGCGACGTTGCCGGTAAGGATCAGGAGGTCGGCCCAGGAGATGCTGTTGCCGTACTTCTGCTTGATCGGCCAGAGAAGGCGGCGTGCCTTGTCGAGGTTGACGTTATCCGGCCAGCTATTGAGCGGGGCGAAGCGCTGCGTGCCGGAGGAGGCGCCACCGCGGCCGTCGCCGGTGCGGTAAGTGCCGGCACTGTGCCAGGCCATGCGAATGAAGAGCGGACCGTAATGACCAAAGTCTGCCGGCCACCAATCCTGCGAATCCGTCATCAGGGCGACGAGGTCTTGCTTGAGCGCCTTCAGGTCGAGCTTCTTGAACGCTTCGGCATAGTTGAAGCCATTGTCGAGCGGGCTGGACAAGGAAGAACCCTGGTGAAGGATCTTGAGGTTCAGCTGGTTCGGCCACCAGTCGCGGTTTGATCTTGCCGAGACGTTCGTGTTGCCGTGCGGGAACGGACATTTGCCTGCGTTTTCAACCTTAGTATCCATGACTTTCTCCCTTGGATGCCTTGAATTGTACTGCCGAAAAAAGGGTCGCGCTTCCCTGGGGAAGCAATCTTCGAACTTTCGTCGCTCCAGCCTCCGCGTGGCGGGTCTGCCGGAACTAAAACACGGTTCGATGCCCGAGATTCAGATCGATCCCGGGCATCGATGAATTCACCTAGTCAAAGCTCGCAATGTGAGCTGCGTATGACATACGACGGCATCCCGCCGCTGTTGTGTGCAGTCTAGCCAAGCTCTTCGATTAATTTAAGTTGGATTTCCTGATTGGTGCGATAAGGTGAGGTTATGATAAATCTTACCCTCAAGCAGCTGCGTTACTTCGAAGCTTTGGCAAAGCACGGCCACTTTGGTCGTGCGGCCGATGTTTGCGCCATCTCCCAGCCCGCCCTCTCGATGCAGATCAAGGAGCTGGAAGAGCAACTCGGTACCGATCTCTTTGAAAGGGGCGCCCGACAGGTTCGCCTCACCAATTTCGGCGAGGCATTCGCTGAGCGCGTCCGTGAGATTTTGCGGTCCGTGGATGAGTTGGGGGATCTCGCGCGGGCCTCCCGCAGTCAGCCGGTCGGACGCCTGAGGATCGGCATCATCCCGACGGTCGCGCCCTATCTGCTGCCGACGATCATCGGCAATCTCACCAACCTGTATGACGGTCTCGATATTCATGTGCGGGAGACACTCACGTCGAAGCTCGTCGAGGAACTGGCCGAGGGCCGATTGGATACGGCCATCGTTGCTCTGCCGGTCTCCGAGCCCTCCCTGACGGAGGTGGCACTTTTCTCCGAAAGTTTCGTGCTGGTTCGGCCGAGCGAGGATGAAGGCAAGCCGGTGCCTAATCGCGAAGCGCTGCGCGAAATGCGCCTGTTGTTGCTGGAGGAGGGACATTGTTTCCGCGATCAGGCGCTGTCCTTCTGCAACATACAATCCGCGCTTCCCCGGGAGTTGATGGACGGCAGCTCGCTATCGACGCTAGTGCAAATGGTCAGCGCCGGCATCGGCGTCACTCTGATCCCCGAGATGGCGGTCGCCGTCGAAACGCGGTCTGCCTCGGTATCGGCCGTGCGGTTCCAGAGCCCGCAGCCCTCGCGGACTATCGGCATGATCTGGCGCAAGACGAGCCCGCTTGCCAAGCAGCTTCTGCGGATTTCTGAGGTCGTTCGCCAGTCGGCCGAGGCGATGCGCGAACACCACGATTCGGTTTGGCGAGCGCAGGATTTCGGCCTCAACGGTCTGGCGCAGCCCTCAAACCGGAGCGGCGCCGAAACTGCTCCTTCACCAAAGCGGCAGTGACTAATGCCGAAAATTCGCCTTGTTGCGAGCGCGATGCCTGTGAAACGCGAAGGGAGCCTATCGCTTTTCCACAAGCGCGGAGATTTCAAACGATTAAAGTAATTTTAATCGTTTAAATTATTTAATGCCTTGATTTACAAAGAAACTCTTCCATGTCATCCCATTGTCGCATGACAATGGAGGTCGTGATGCAAGAGTTCGAAAACGTAAGAAATGAGATTCCTACGTATGTGATTGATCGCCTCGAAAGCGAGTGGCGGCTGGTGCAGACGCAGGATCTGCAGCTGAAGACCGGGCTGCGCGCGGATACTCGAGAGAATACCGCACCTGCCGCAACAGAGCGTCTTGCATCTTTGAAAAAATGATGGGCTTTCCGCGATCGCTGTTGATCGCGCCCTGATCCGAAGAGATCTTCAAACGGCGCCAGACGCCGTTCTTCTTCCCTGTATCTCTAGAAGAAACTCGCAACGGCCCCGATTATCTACCCCGGGGCTGTTGCGGCATGCTGAGCGATATCGCGTCCTAAGCGTCGAGATAGCGTTCGGTCAGGCGTGCCCACATGGCAGCGCCGGCCGTCAGACTTTCATCGGCGAAATCATATTTTGCACTGTGCAGCACCGGCGAGTTGACGCCATTGCCGAGGCGCAGGAAGCTGCCGGGTTTATGTTCCAGGAAGTAGGCGAAGTCTTCGCTGCCGGGAATGAGGTTACAGGTCGAGACTTTATCGGCGCCGACAAGCTCCTCCGCCACCGTGCGTGCCAGTTCGGTCTCCGTTTCCGAATTGACGACGACTGGATAGCCGCGGATGTAGTTGATATCGACGCTGGCGCCATAACCCTCGGCAACGGATTGCGTCAGCTGGCGGATCCTTGTTTCCAGAAGTTCGCGGATTTTCGGGTCGAAGGAGCGCACACTCAGCGCCATCCTTGCACTTTCAGGAATGACGTTTGACGCTTCACCGGCGTGAATGGAGCCGACCGTCACCACGGCCGTCTGCGTCGGGTCGATGCTACGCGCAACTACCGTCTGCAGGCTGACGACCAGGTTGCAGGCGACGACGATGGGGTCGATGGTCAGGTGCGGGCGTGAGGCGTGGCCGCCCTTGCCGGTTATGGTGATCTCGACGGTATCGGCTGCCGCCATCATCGGGCCTGAGCGCATCAGCCAGCTGCCCTCCGGAGCGCCTGGATGATTGTGCAGGCCAAAAATCGCGTCAAAGGGAAAGCGTTCGAACAGGCGGTCCTCGATCATGGCCTGGGCGCCGCTGATCACTCCGGCCTCCTCGGCGGGCTGGAAAATCAGGTTCACAGTGCCGTTGAAGCGGCGGGTACGGGCGAGATGCTCGGCAGCCCCCAGGAGCATCGTCGTATGGCCATCGTGGCCGCAGGCATGCATTTTTCCCGGCGTCTTGCTGGCATATGGGCGGCCGGTCTGCTCGAGGATCGGCAGCGCATCCATGTCGGCACGGATGGCGATGCTCTTCTTGCCGGCTCCAGAGGTAAGCCGGGCGACGACGCCATGGCCACCGACATTGCGCGTCACCTCATAGCCCCAGGCATCCAGCTTTTCAGCGACAAAACGGGCTGTCTCAGCCTCTTCGAATGAAAGCTCCGGGTTKGCGTGCAGGTGCTGTCGGATACCGATCAACTCGGCTTTCATCGGTTCGAAGTCGGTGAGGCGGGCGAAATCGTTGTCGAGGGTCATGGCTGTTCCAATGGGTCGCTTGAGCCGCCATCCGCCATAGAGCGTGAAGGCATTTTTGTGATGATGGAGCTGTCGCGCTAGATGAAGCGCGACAGAAAGCTTCGGGTGCGGGGATGTTGCGGATTGCCGATTACATCCTCCGGCTTACCCTGCTCGACGATCTTGCCGCCATCCATGAAGACGACCCGGTCGGCCGCTTCGCGCGCAAAGCCGATTTCGTGGGTGACGACGATCATCGTCAATCCCTGTTTGGCAAGGTCGCGCATGGTGGCGAGCACCTCGCCGACCAGCTCTGGATCGAGAGCGGAGGTCGGCTCGTCGAACAGCATCAGCTTCGGCTTGATCGCAAGCGCCCTGGCAATCGCCACGCGCTGCTGCTGGCCGCCCGAGAGCTGGCGCGGGTAATTGTCGGCTTTGGCCGAAAGCCCGACGCGATCGAGCAGCGCCCGTGCATTGTCGGTTGCCCGTTTTCGGCTTTCACCATGGATGCCGATCGGCGCTTCGATAACATTCTGCAGAGCCGTCATATGCGGATAGAGATTGAACTGCTGGAACACCATGCCGATCTTGCGTCGCTGCAGCGCGATCGCATGGTTGGACAGCTTGACGAGCCGCCCCTTGTTCAGCCGGTAGCCGATCTGCTCGCCATCCACTTCGATGGAACCGCGATTGATTGATTCCAGGTGATTGATGCAGCGCAGGAACGTCGACTTGCCGGAACCGGATGGGCCGAGGATGGCGACCACTTCTCCCGGTGTCACATCAAGGTCGATGCCCTTTAGAACCTCGAGATGTTCGAAGGATTTGTGGACATTGCGGGCGCGAACGAGCGGCTCCACGGTCGTGTCGGCATGCATTGCGACGTTCATTGTCCCGCCTCCTGTGCCGGCACGAGCGCTGGCGTGCCTTCCTTTGCAGCTTTCGTGGCGGCGGAGCGACGGTCGGCGCGGCTATAATGGCGCTCTACGTAGCTCTGACCGATATTGAGCACTGAGGTGATCAGCAGGTACCATATCACCGCGACCAGAAGCATCGGAATGACTTCGAAGGTGCGATTGTAGATCGACTGGACGGAATAGAGCAGGTCGGCCATGGCAATGACGCTGACGAGTGACGTCGCCTTGATCATGCTGATCAGCTGGTTACCGGTCGGCGGCACGATGGACCGCATGGCCTGCGGGATAATGATGCGGCGCAGAGCGCGTATACGCGTCATGCCGAAGGCTTCGGCCGTCTCGAACTGGCCCTTGTCGACCGAAAGCAGTCCGCCGCGGATGATCTCGGCCATATAGGCAGCTTCGTTGAGGGCGAGGCCGGCGATCGCCGCCGTCATCGGGCTGATGACAGAATTGGTGTCCCAGCTGATGAAGGTCGGGCCGAAGGGGATGCCGATCGACAGCGTCGGGAAGAGTGTCGAGAGATTGTACCAGAAGATCAACTGCACGAGCAGCGGCGTGCCGCGGAAGAACCAGATGTACAGCGAGGCGAGCGCGCTTGCCAGCGTATCCTTCGATAGCCGGGCGATCGCCAGCAGTAGGCCCAGCACGATACCGAAGGCCATAGCGACGACAGTCAACCCCAGCGAGACGTAAAGGCCATCGATAACGACCGGATCGAAGAAATACTGGCCGACGACATGCCAGCCAAAATTGTCGTTACGGGCGATCGACCAAGCACAGTAGGCGGCAATCAAAAGCGTCACGGTCCAGGCCGCGACACGACCCTTGGGGAATGGCATATGGGCGTTTGCCACATCCCGCCGCTCAAGATCTGCACCGCCGGATGGCGGCGGTGCACTGTCTCTGGGATTGGTCGTCATTTGCTCGCCTGTGCCGCCAGGTTGATACCGGGCTCCTTGATCATGTTGTTCTCAAGGCCCCACTTCTTCATGATGGCCGCATAGGTGCCGTTGTCGACCAATTCTTTGATTGCATCGTGCAAAATGGGGCTGAGCGGCGAATTCTTCGGCAAAACCGCACCTTGGAACAGGTCGTCGAAGCCGTTCTTCTGGCCGACGCCTGCCAGCTCCAGCTGGCCGTTTGCCTGCGAAACGAAGTAGGTCAGAGGTGCCTGCGAGGAGAAAAATGCGTCGGAACGCTTCGAACGGACCGATAGGATCGATGTCGGCTGATCGGTGAAGGATTGAACCTGCAGCGCCGGCTTACCGTCCTTCGTGCACTTCTCGGCCTGCGTCTTGATGACTTTCTCCGCGGATCCGCCCGCCATCACGGCGATGCGATGGCCGCACGCGGTGTCGAGCGCAGTGATGCCCTTCGGATTACCCTTCTCGACGGCGAAGACGACGAATTCCTGAACATAGTCGACGAAGTCATTGGCATCTTCACGCGACTTGAAATCACCGACAGGACCTTCGGCATATTGGAAGCGACCCGAATTGATTCCGCTCAAGAGGGCGGGCAGGCCGCCGACCGTCGCGTGACTGATCTCGACGCCGAGAATCTGCCCGATCGCCTTGGTCAACTCGGCGCTCGCGCCGGTAACGTCGGAGGCGCCGTTGACGATCTCATAGGGAGGGAAGGAGCCGCTGTTGACGGATACCATCTTGCCCGACGTGCGAATGTTCTCCGGCAATTTAGCATGGAGCTGTTCATTGATCGAGAGCTTCGGCAATGCAGCATCCTCAGCGAAGGCCGAACCGGAAATCATCAGGCTTGCCGCCGCGACGTATGTGAGTTTTTTCAATGACATGCTTGTTCCCCTTTTGCTTTGCGTCGTTGAATTTCTGATGATGATCAGGCGTCGCTCGTCCGGCTGCCGTCGACGTCAAGCGGAAAGAGCTCCTCGGGTGTCATCAGTCTCGGCAGAATGCCCTGCACATGCAGTTCCGAGGCGAAGTCCGCGATCATCTTGCGATTGGCGGCAAAGCCGCTCGCATCCCAGCCCTCCGGCAACTCGGTTGCTGATTTCAACAATTCGTCGAGTATGAAGGGTGTCGTATCGGCATACTTGCGCCGCTTGCTCAGCCACACGCGCTGCGATTCATCGAGCAGGGCGTTCAATTCGGCCATGACCCACGGATGCTCTGCGACAAACTCCGACTTGAAGCCGATCAGGTGCATACCGGGTACATAGCCCACATCGGCAAAATAGCGATGCTCCGCGGTACGGAAATCCGGCAGAAGCTGGCGGAAACCGGAATTGCCGGCGAAATAGCCGTCCGGCATGAAAGGCGTGAAAACCGCGTCGAGCTGGCCTTCCCTGAGCAGATCCATCATCGGGCGTTCGCCGGAGGCAGCCTCGATGCGGCCGGTGCGGCCGAACCCATCGAGACGGTCGGTGATCGGATGGGCCCCGGTCAGGCGACCGGCATACCACATGGCATCCTCGACGCCGACCCCTTCGCGGCGAAGCGCTGCGCGCGTCCAGGTGTTGCCGGAATCCCGCCAGCCCGTCACGCCGATGCGCTTGCCCGCCAGCTGGGGAAAGCTCGTGACCGGGCTCTCCTTGGTCGTGATGACGCAGCGGTGGCGAAAGCCGCGCATGATGAAATTCGGCATGCCGACGATGCTGTCGTCGCCTTCGATGCGCATCTGCGTGTAGCGGCTGAACGAGGTTTCGGCTGCGTCATAGTCGTCGCTTTTGCCGACATGCGAGATCAGGGTTCCGACCCGGTCCACCTTGAGGTCAAGTTTCGGGGAGGAGACATCGCCCAGGATCAGCGGGGTTATGTAGTCCCAATCGCGCAAGGCCAGGCGGAGCGTAAGAGGCATGAAATTCACTCGCGGAAAAACTTGTTTTCTAAGTGAGTAAATGTTCAATATGAGGTGATCAAATGTTATTACGTTATTGAACATTAAAAATGGCGCGAGAATGAGCGGAAATCGAGATGCGGCGTGGTTTGCCGAAAAATTGAACGACCGGACAATTCGTGGCATAGCATTGGAGACGAGCGCTCTCATCCGCGCCGGAGCGCTGCCCGTCGGTACGAAGTTGCCTCCGATCCGCGATCTCGCATTTGCGCTCGGCATAAGCCCGGCGACGCTCTCGGAAGCATGGAGCGAACTTAGGCGCCAGAAAATCATCGGCGGGCGTGGCCGCAATGGCACTTGGGTCAGCGGCGATCGTTTCATCAACCAGCCGGCCCGACTTGCAAGCGCTGGACACTATGGCGATCACGTCCTTGATCTGACGTCGGCTGGTCCGGATGTGCGGCTGCTTCCGCAGCTGGAGGCCGCGATGGCTTACGGTGCTTCGGCCGCCAATCTCAATAGCTATGAACGCAGCCGTATTCTCCCGGAGCTCGAGGCGGCAGTCAGGAAAACCTGGCCCTACGAGCCGGAGGCTCTCCTTGCGACCAACGGCGGATACAATGCCGTCTATACGCTGATCAATGCTTTGGTCATGCCGGGCGCCGCGGTCGCCATCGAGGATCCGACCGGCATGCGGCTTCTCGATATTCTCGAAGATCGCGGCGCTCGAATTATTCCGGTGCGATGCGATGAAGAAGGCCCTCTGGCATCATCGCTGGAGGAGGCGATGAAATATCGCCCAGTCGCCTTTGTCTTTCAGCCGCGTCTTCATTCCGTTACCGGCCAGAGTGTGAGCGAGACCCGAATGACAAAACTTGCGGAGATCCTTCGCGACAAGGATACGTTGATCGTCGAGGATGACGGCGTGGCGGATATTTCCGCCGCGCCACGCCAATCCATGGGACATCTTTTTCCCGATCGCGTCATCCATATTCTCTCGTTTTCGAAGACGCATGGGCCTGATCTGCGGCTGGCGGTGCTGTCGAGTTCGCGGGCCATCGTCGATCAGATTCAATCCTATCGCAGCTTCAGTGCCGGCTGGACGAGCCGTATCCTTCAATCGGCGGCGGCGTGGCTGTTGCGCGATCCCGCGACCGAAGCCTGTTTGGATCATGCCCGCAACGTCTATGCTAAACGCCGCGCTGCACTGATCGACGCGCTCGGCGAGCGCGAGGTGCCTGCACTGCACGGTGCTGGCCTATGTGCCTGGATACCGATTTCATCCGAACCATTCGCAATGGTCACGTTGGCAGCACGCGGCATCGCGGTCAGTCCGGGTGCAAAATTCTCTATTCTGCCGAGCAGTCACCTGCGCGTAGTAACGGCCACTCTTTCCGAACGCCTCGAGGAGGTGGCCGATGCCATCGCACTAGCCGCCATTCACACGTGACCGGGCAAGATCAGTTCCCCTGAGTTGCTCTGGCGCTCTTCGGCGCCGCTTTCAAGGACCCGGTATAGCGAACCAGCATCGTTGCAAGTTTCGCCGAAATGAGCGCTATGGTGATGATCGCGATGAGGTAGATCGCGATGTAGATGGGATGAGGCAGTTGTATATCACCCATTAGATGCCCGTAGATCTCCGTAAAACCGCGATGGCACATATAGATCGGGTAGGAGAGATAGCCGAGAAAGATGCCTGGTTGCTGCAGCTTGGGCGGCAATTCGAGCATCGTGCCGGCAAGGACGATCAGCGGCGAGACCAGGACACAGAACACCAGCGCATATTTCAGCGAGTAAGTCGGCAGAAACAGCAGGAGGCAGATCGCCGCGATGGGCAACAGGGCGGCATAGCTGTTTACCGTCCGTCCGAGCGAGGTGACGTTTCGAAGGCGATAGATGATCATACCGAGCGTGAAGGAGAAGAAGACGCGCGCAAGACCGCCGTCGACCGAGCGCCATTCCCAGCCGAGATCGAGCGATTTGTGAAAGAAGACCGAACCGACCAACATCGCGAGGGATGCGGCGGCGATGAGAACAAGGCTTCGCGTTTTCAGCCTGAACAATACGAGCGCGAAGACCAAATTGGCCAATAGTTCCCAAAACAGCGACCATGCCGGCCCGTTTAGCGGATAGAGCGGCCAGATATCGCCGGGCGATCGCGTCAGGAAGCTCGGCGACGGCAGCATGAAGACGGTCGATAAAATGCTCGCCCCAAGATCCGCCCGTCCGACGCCGGCTGCCTGCCAGTGCATCAGCAATTGCACGAGGCCGAAGACGCTGCCAATCAGAAATAGCGGATAAAGGCGGGCGTAGCGCGCCTTCATGAAGGCAGGGACGGTCATGCCAGCGGCGAGCTTTTCGCCATAGGCTCGAGCGATGACGAAGCCGCTCAGCACGAAGAAGAAGTCGACTGCGATATAGGCCGATGGCGCATAGGGCCTGTCGAGGTGATAGACGACAACGGCGAGTGCCGCGAGGCCGCGCATCGCGTCCAGGGCGGCATATCTGTGTCTGGGCGTATCAGCCGTCATGGGTCGAGACCTTTTTGGATAACAGCACAGCTTGTGTTCTATCCGACCGTGCGGGCGCCGAAGAACTCGCGTCGCAGCCTTTGATCCAGCGGGCGGACACGCGAGAGATTGGCCAGGAGCTGGCGGGGGCGGCGCAGCACCGATGCATTCAAAAAGTGCGTCCGGATGAGGTTGGAGGACTTGCTATGTGCGCCGGCATGCCCGACCCGGTAGATGGCGCCGCGGAAGGGGAGCGACCCGAGCGGGTGACCGGCATCCGCAAGTATCTTGCCGATGCGGACATGGCTGCCGAGCATCGACTTGATGTAGTCGATATCGGCCTCCTCAAAACTGGCCGGCAGCCCATAGAGGTCGGAGCGGATAATCAGCGATGTGCCGCAGAAATTGGCGAAGTCATTGTGATGCAGCAACAACCGGCCACCTTCGTTCCAGAGATAGCCGCGGTCGATCTTCCAGCCATTGGCATTGCTGTTCCTGCCGGCAAATTCGACGATATTAGCGCTGACGAAATCATCGTCGTCGACAATCATGAAGAAGCGCGCGTCGCGCGCCGCCAGCATGCCGCTTAACACTCGGCGCCCCTTGTCCAGCCGAAAGGCGTCATAGACCTTTTCCCTGTCGGCGCCATTGATGTCATGCAGCTGGTTCGGCGGGAAGGTGACCCGCTCAACGGAGAATTTTGGCGGCAGGTCCGGCAGATCGGCACCTTCATTGGCAACGATGACGCCGCGCCAGTCACTGTTGGATTGCCCGGAAATGGAGGCGATCGTCTGGGATAGACGGCTTTTCAGCGAGGGCCAATCGTTGGAATTGGCCTGATGGCGAACGGGGATGATGAAGGTAACCAGTGTCATGACACGCCCTTTTGAGAGAAGGTACGGCTGTTGCGGGAACTGAAGAGGCGCTGCAGGCCCTTGTCTTTGCTGGGTCTGGCAGCCGCAATCTCGTTTATTGGGTTCGGGCGCGGCGACCTTGCAGGGTCGTGCGCACCAGGAAGAGAATCCTTTCCCTGCATAGAAGGAAGATCAGGGCCGAATAGGTGATACCGCCGACGAGAATCTCGCAGACTAGGCGTCCGGCCATGGACCAGTCGCTCAAGGCAGACGACGTAGCCAGAACCGCGACGAGCATGCCGAGATAGGCAGCGATCGGCCTTAGGAACTGGCCGAAATATTGCGGAATGCTGAGCCCGATCAGTCGGGAGACCATCCACAATGTGGCAGGCCACAGCATCAGCACTTCGAGCATCAGCGCAAAGACGATGGTCGAGACGCCATATTGGTAGAGGGCAAGGACCGTCAGAATGGTGACGATATTGCGCACCAGTTGATAATAGAACCACCAATCGGACTTGCCCTGGCTGGTGATGAGCGACGCCTGGATCACACCGATGCCGCCCATGAGGCCGATGACGCAGAAGAAGCGAACCGGCCAGATCGCCGCCGTCCAGTGCGCGCCGAAGATCAGCGGAATGGCATCATCGGCGACGGCCGCGAGCCCCATGAAGGCAGGAAAGGATACTAGCGAACAGCCGAAGGTCGCCATGAGGAAGGCCTCGCGCACCTTGTTCTGGTCGTGCTGTAGAGAGGAGAGCAGCACGTGGCTGACTGAAGTCAGGCCACCAGCCACGACATTGTTGAGCATCTCGTACAGCCGTCGGGCGAAATTATAGATACCGAGAGCGGCAGGACTCACCAGCGTACCGATGATTAGCTGATCGAGGTTCATGGTCTGCAGGAAGCGGTTGCCGGAGGCGAAGATGCCGTAATGCAGCAGCTCTCGCAGGCTCGCCAGCTTGATCCGGACACCAGGCAGCCACCTTGCACCCCAGAAGGCCGCAACGCAGGCTGCGGCGGGTGCGGCGATCTGCGCGATCGCGAGCGCCCACAGGCCAAAGCCGGCAAGGATCAGCGACAGGCAGATGGTCGCCGAGACGAAGGTGGCGATCGCGGTGCGAACGGCTGCCAGATGGAAGGACATCGTCCTGCCGATCAGGGCGTTCGGAACGATGATCATCATGTCGAAGAAGATCTTCAGCCCGATGATCATCAAAAGGTTTACGATCTCGTCGTGGCCGACCCAATGGGCAACCGTCGGTGACAGCATGAACAGTGCGGCATAGAGAATGGCGGCCGAAAAGAAGGAAAGCCAGAAGACGGTATCGAGATGGCTGCGTCGGATCGACTTCTGCTGGATCAGCGCCTCGCCGAAGGCGGTAGGGCCAAAGCCGGCAGTGAAGCTGACGATGGCGAAGGCGAGCGCAACGAGGCCGAAATCCTGCGGCAGAAGAAATCGCGAGGTCACGACGAAGACGAGGCTGTTGAGCGCGGTCGGGATCAATGTGTCTAGGGCCGACCAGAACGCGCCTCTCAGGGCTGCCCGCGATCGGTTTTCACTCAGATGTTCAAAGACGATTTCATCTGCTTCGGAAGCCAGCAACCGCATACCTCGCCTTCTTGATCCCAAACCGACGCCAGCCTTGCCCGGCATCGGTCAATCGCCGCTTCGTCATCCTTCGATGGATTGGAAGGCGTCGTTCTGGAGGCTTGATCTAGGCCAGCTCTTCGATTTGTCTAGGGATGGTTGTTGCATTGCAACATTACGTTGCCAAAAAGATTCCACGATCGAGATAAACGCGTATGTCTGCCGTTTTCAACGCAAACTCGAACGCCGCCGGAGACCAGACGAGGTGGCACTTGCCGTCGGTCTCATAGAAAACTGTGAACAGCCGTGGCCGCAGGGCTTAAGCGCTGAGCGCCCTCACTGAGCGGCGGTGCGAACTTTTGGCGCGTCATCCCACTCGATGTCGGGCGCAAGTTCAATCTCGTCGTCGGGTTCGTTCATGACATAGAGATAGCCGTCGAGCATATCGCAGGCACGCTCGCTGGCGCCGATCTTTGCTTCCGTTTCGGTGATGGCGGTCGCGATTGCCTTGATGCGGGCGCGCAGCATGTGGCCGACGACATCCTTGCCGGGGCGCTTACCGAGACGATCGAGATGAAGGCCGATGCGGTTGGAATGCCGCTCCAGTTCGCTCTTGCTGAAATGCGCCTTGCGGATTTCCTCAAGCAGAGCCGCGCGCATCTTGGCAACAGGATCGAAGGTTCCAGGCTCGCGCTCGTCCAGCACCATCTCCGTGATGAGCTTCTCGATGGCGACCAGAGCCTGCAGGTCGACCGCATCCGTCAACTCGACATCATAGCCGGTGTCATCGAAGACTTTCCGGCGCACCGGGTCGAGAAGCAGCTCATAGGCCTTCTGCAATCGCGAGAAGGCATCCGTGTCGCCGCCGGAATCGGGATGCGCGGCTTTCGCACGCTTGCGATAGGCCGACTTGATCTGCTCTTCGTTCGCATCGCGCGCAACGCCGAGAATATCGTAGGGATCAGTCACTCCAACTCCTGCCGCCGCTTATTCCTGTTTACCAGAGCGTGATGCCGAAAAGTGTAAGCGGTTTTCGGACAACATCACGCTCTGGCCTTTAGATTCTGGAGCCCTTGCAACCGGGCTGGCGGCAGGGCTTAGACGTCTTGTCGGGCCGTTTCAATCGGTCCCGGGCCTATTTGTACCATCACAAAGGCAGAGTTTGGACAAAAAGAGGCCGGTGTCAAAGGTGAACTGCCTCATCTGTGGAAATCGGTTGGCTCAAATCGTCCGGTCGAAGAAGACGGTCGAGCGCGCCTGTTTGAGCCGGTAGAGCTGGGCCGGGCGATTGCTGGCCCGACGCATCTCTCCCGCAATCGGCTCGACGAAATCCACCTCAGCAATGCGTTTTCGGAAGGCAGACTTATCGAGAAGGCGTCCGAGAAGCCGCTCATAAACCGCCTGCAATTCGCTAAGCGTGAACGCTTCGGGCAGGAGGTGAACGGGCAAGGTCGTGTATTCCACCTTGTTGCGCAGTCGCGTGATAGCAGCCTTCAAAATGGCGGCGTGGTCGAAGGCAAGCGGGACCGTCGTGGTGTGGCCTCCGATCGGATGCCATGCCGCGCCGGTGACATTGCCGCCGTGCTTAAGGGTGACAGCTTCCTTGGCGATTAGCGCCATGTAGGTCACGCTCAAGCTCCAGCCGCGGGGATCGCGCGCTGCATCGCCGAAAACGCCAACCTGCTCGAAATAGGGCGCGGCGACCCCGGTCTTGTCGTGGAGCACACGTTGCGCCGCCGCCTCCAAGTCTCGGTCTTCATCGACGTGAATCCAGCCGCCGGGCAGGGCCCAGCTGCCGGCAAACGGCTCCGTTCCACGTTGCGCCAGCAGAACCTCAAGTTCGTTTGGCGCCAATGCGAAAATTGCAAGATCGACCGAAACGATCGGTCTTTGATGAAGGTCATCTAGGCTGTTCATGACTTTCTACATATCGCAGTAAAGCCTTAGTGTAAAGTTTCAACTAACTTAGTTGACAAAATACAATAACTGATGTTTGTTCGCCTCATCGCAGTCGCAAAGCCACTTTTCAGGAGGCATTCATGTTCGGATTTCGTTTCATCAAGGCTCAGCCGACCCAATATGTAATCCAGTATCGCAGCGGTCAGCCGCAGCGGGAGGGCGCAGGGCTCTCGTTCTGGTATTTCGCGCCGTCGACCTCGCTGGTCGTGGTGCCGACTGCGAGTGTCAACGAGCCCTTCATTTTCCCGGAAGTGACCGCGGACTTCCAGGAGGTAACCGTTCAGGGGCAGATCACCTATCGCATCGCCGAGCCGAAGCGGACGGCGGAGCTCCTCGATTTTTCGCTTAACGCCAAAGGGATCTACGGTTCGGAAGATCCGCAGAAGCTGTCGCAGCGGTTGATCGATCAGGTTCAGGTTGTCATGCGCGCCGAGGTGCAGGCTCTGTCGCTGAAAGAGGTACTGGCCGCTGGCGAGCTGCTGGTCGGCCGCGTGGCAGGGGTATTGCATGATCATCCGGTGCTGCAAGCGCTGGGTCTGGAACTTCTCAGCCTGTCGATCCTTGCGGTCAAACCCAAGCCGGAGACCGCCAAGGCACTGGAAGCCGGCGCGCGTGAAGCGCTGCTGCGCAGTGCCGACGAGGCAATCTATGCCCGCCGCAACGCAAGCGTTGAGCAGGAAAGAACCATCAAGGAGAATGAACTGGCGACCGAGATCGCCGTTGAAAACAAGAAGCGTCAGGTTCGCGAGGCGCAGATGGATGCGGAACGCTCGGTGCAGGAGCGGCAGCTGCAGATCCGCCGCGAGGAGATGACCGGCAAGATCGCGCTCGAGGAACAGAACAAGGCCCTCGTCGCTCTCGCTTCGGGCAATGCGCGCGAGGAAGCCGATGCCAAGGCCTATGGCCTGGCTGCCATGATGAAATCGTTCGGCGACGCCGATCCCAAGATGCTGCAGGCGCTGGCTTCGGTCGGCATGGATCCCGGCCAGTTGATGGCGCTCGCCTTCCGCGACCTTGCCGACAACGCCACCAAGATCGGCCAGCTGAACGTCACTCCCGATCTCCTGCGCGAAATACTGCAGCCGCAGGCAGGGAGATAAGCCATGCCGGTGGCAAGCAATGGAAGGGCGGATGATCGCAAGATCGTGCTGATCACACGTGATACCCGCCTCGATGAACTCGTCACACGCTTCAACACCGTTCAGCAGGCGCAGTTCTACGTCGAACATCTCGGCGCGGATTTCGATGATTACCTGGCAGAGCAGAAGCATTATCAAGCGGCTGTGCGCGAGGTGGAAGCAAGCCTGCGCGCGATCGCCCGAGTGCAGACGCTCAACCGGCGCTACCTCGCAAACTTCATCTTCGGTGCCGATGATCTCGTCGTCGTGCTGGGGCAGGACGGTCTGGTCGCCAATACGCTGAAATATCTCGATGGCCAGAATGTGCTTGGAGTGAACCCGGATCCGAAACGATGGGACGGCATCTTGTTGCCATTTAAGGCGACCGACGTGCGAAAAATCATGCAGGAAGCTTTGGCGCAGCGCCGGCCGCTCAAGCGCGTCAGCATGGCAAGGGCCACGCTCAATACCGGCGAGGTACTTTATGCGGTGAACGACCTCTTCATCGGCCCGCGTAGCCATGTCTCGGCACGCTACGATCTTCGGGTTGGAGAACGGCACGAAAGGCAGTCGTCGAGCGGCATCATCGTGTCCACAGGCATGGGGTCGACGGGCTGGCTGAAGAGCCTCTATGCCGGTTGGGCCGGCGCGGCCGCGAGCTGCGGCATTGAGTTGCCGGCGGGCATTGCCGACGCTTCGTTTCCCTGGGATGCGAACTTCTTGCACTATTTCGTGCGGGAGCCGTTCCCGAGCCGCACAACGGGTGTTTCGCTGGTTTCGGGACAGATCGCAGCAGAGATGCCGATGACCGTCACTTCCGAAATGGCCGAGCATGGCATCATCTTCAGCGATGGCATCGAGGCGGATTTTCTGCCCTTTAATGCCGGAACGCTGGCGACGGTCGGCCTTGCTGAGCGCCAGGGGATATTGGTGATGTAACAACAATCGGCCCGCTTCCTCGAAGGAAACGGGCCGATCATCAGTACTTCCGACGATTAGGCGGCGATGAAGGGCACGGCAACGAAGGTCTTGCCGCCGTCACGTTCGATCAGCAGCAGGACGGATTTCCGGCCATCCTTGCCGGCTTTGGCCACCGCTGTCTGTACATCATGAGCGTTACGCACCGGCTGGTCGTTGACAGAGACAATGACGTCGCCGGTCTGGATGCCGGCGGCAGCGGCCGGCTTGTCCGGATTGACGCTGGCAACGACGGCACCTTCCACGCCGCGCGGCAGGTTCAGCTGCTGACGGACATCTGGCGTGAGATTGGCAAGGCCGACACCGATGCTCGGCTGATTGGACGGCTGGATTTTGCCATCGCCATTGTCGTTGGCAGCCTGTTTGGTGTCGTCATTACCGCCAATGGTGACACTGACATCTACGCTCTTGCCATCGCGCCATAGCGTAACCGAACGCTTGTCGCCGGGGGAGAGATCGGCGACGAGCCGCGACAGATCCTTCGGCGTCTTGACTGTCTCATTGCCGACCGCGGTCACGATGTCGCCACTCTTGATGCCGGCGCGAGCCGCCGGCGTGTCGTCTGTGACATTGGCAACGAGCGCGCCTTCGGTCTTCGACAGACCCATGGCGTTCGCGACGTCGGATGTCACGGGTTGGATCGCGACGCCGAGATAGCCGTGATCGATCGAACCGCTCTTTTCCAGCTTGGCGACGATCGCTTTGGCTTCGTTGGAAGGAATGGCAAAGCCTACCCCGACGCTGCCACCGTTCGGCGAATAGATGGCCGTGTTGATGCCGACGACATTGCCTTCACGGTCGACCAGCGGGCCGCCGGAATTGCCGTGGTTGATCGGGGCATCGATCTGGATGAAGTCGTCATAAGGGCCGCTATGCAGGTCGCGGCCGCGGGCCGAGACGATGCCGGCGGTAACCGTCGTGCCGATGCCGAAGGGATTGCCGATCGCCAGGATCTGGTCACCCAGCTTCAGTCTGTTGGAGTCGCCCCAAGCGATGGTTGCGAGCGGCTTCGGCGCGCTGATCTTGAGGACGGCGAGGTCGGATTTGGCATCGGCACCCAAAAGCTTGGCCGGCAGTTCGGTGCCGTCATCGAGCGTTACCTTGATATCGACGGCGTTTTGGATGACGTGGTTGTTGGTGACGATGATGCCGTCAGGGCTGATGACGAAGCCAGAGCCGAGCGCCATGGTGCGCTGGCCCTGCTGCTGGCGCGGGGCCTGCTTCGGGAAGGGAATGCCCTGGTTTTCGAAGAACTGGCGGAACTGTTCGTCCATCGGTGAGTTGCTGTCGGCGCTGGTGTCGGTCGCCTTCATGGTCGTGGTGACGGTTACAACGGCCGGCTTGTCGGCATCAACGATGGGAGCGAAGGAGCCGCCGGGTGCGACAATGCCGGCGGGCTCGGCGGCAGCGGCGACGGTGGCGGAGTTGCTGAAGGCGAAAGGCAGTGCGCCAGCGCCGACGATGATGGCGGCGCCTACGATAGCGGCGGTGCGGTGCTTGCGGAGAAGAGATGACATGGCAAAAGTCCCTTGCGAGATTGTTGGCGAATTGGCGTCTTGTCCATGTCCGGGACAGGCGTCGAATGGGGCCGCGTCAAATCACTCGGGAAACCTTGGTTTCCCGTTTTTACTCCAGCGAAGTGAAGTATAAATCTGAATTGGCGCTGATGAACAATATGATCCGCCAATCGACTTTTACAAATTAAATATTGATCATGTTTTTATTGCAAAACTGTAAGATATTACATGAATTTAATGTTGGTTTGCCGGAATTTTTCCATATTTAGCTCTGCGGTACCGGCCATCTCTTGAGCGCCTCTGTGCCGAGCTCCGTCAGCGCGTAGATGCCGCGATCGACGCGCTCGAACCAGCCATAGACGTTATCCCTCAGAATTTGCGGGGCCTTCGGCGCTGCTTCACGCATCTCCTTAGGCCGCTGCGCCCCATTTTCGATCGCAGCAGCGCAGACAAGCGCCTGCTGCCGATAGGCTGTCATGATCGGCTTGCGCGTGCTGCCGCCGAGGGCCGGATCGCCCTTGCGCCGGCGATGTTCTTCAACAAGGCGTGATCTGCGTCGCACATTCTTGCGCGGCATCGGAGCGACTGGGCTGACCATGATATCGACGACATCGCTGTCCGATACCGTTAACATGCCGAAGCCCAGCCTTCTGCAAAGATCGCGGAAGCGGCGATCTCCTTCTCGCCCCTTGCCCTTTGCCGAGACGCGGGCGGCGATCCAGACCTCGTCGCTTGCCGCGGCCCGATCCACCGCTTGCAGGATGAGCTCGAGATTAAAGCTCATCTTCAATTCGCAGATGACGACGACCGGCGGTTCGTCATCGTTCAGCCCGACAAGGTCGCAGCCGCCGATTTCGCCCTTCACTGCGTAGCCCGCGGCTTCGAGAAATGACTTGATCGGGAGATAGAGCGCCGTTTCCAAATCTGCCTCCGGGCTTTGCACATCCGGCTATTTCTATCCGATTCGGTTAACCAGAAAGTCGATAAAGGCGCGGATGCGGGCTGCCAGATGCTCATGGCCGGCATAGACGGCATGGACATGCTCTATGTCTTCCGGATTGAAATCTTCGAGAACGGGCACGAGCCTGCCGGCGTCGATGTCCGGCTGGGCATGGAATTGACCGATCCGGGCAAGGCCCATGCCCGCAACGCAGAGGCTGCGAACGGTCGGTCCGTTGTTGGCCTGCAAGTTTCCCTGTACCATCTTGACGAAATGTACGCCGCTTGTCGGATCGCGAAAGGGCCAGCCCTCTGCCGTCGGGCGAAAGTTGAACGTCAGGCAATTGTGATCGTCGAGCTCCTCCGGCGTTTTGGGCAGGCCTCTCCGCTCGGCATAGGAGGGGGCGGCAACGATGACGCGGCGGCTCTCCAAGAGCTTGCGCGCCTTGAGTGAACTGTCCCGCAAAGCGCCCGAGCGGATGGCAACATCGGCTCGCTCACCGATAATATCGATCACGCTGTCCGTCAGAGAGATATCGAGTTCGATCTCCGGGTAGCGCTGCAGGAAGTCGGGCATGATCGGGACAAGGCATTGAACGCCGAAAGCGACCGAAGCGCTGACGCGCAGTGGGCCGCGAGGGATCGTGGTGCCGCCGGATGCCACGATCCGCTCTGCCTCCTGAATATCCGTCAGGATCGTCCGCGCTTTCTCGAAATAGATCTCTCCCTCGGGCGTCAGCTCCAGCGAGCGGGTGGTGCGTACCAGTAAGCGCGTGCCCAGCCGCTCTTCCAGCCGCGTGACGAGTTTGCTCACTGCGGAGGGCGAAAGGCGCAGTTTGCGGCCGGCCGCCGAAAAGCTTTTCAACGTCGCCGCTTGAACGAAGACGTCCATCTCGCCAGCGCGATTATCCAAGCTTGCCTCCTAACTTTGAATTTAATTCATAAGTGTTGAGGCAATATAGGTGATTATCGATTGAATGTCCCGGCCTCATATTCCCTTTCGAATAAGAACCACTGCAGCCGGGTTTGCCGGTTGCCTTCTCGATCGGGTGATCCCATGCCTCTCGCACTTTTTGCGTTGACGATCGCGGCCTATGCGATCGGCACAACCGAATTCGTTATTGTCGGCCTGCTGCCCACCGTGGCGAACGACCTCCATATCAACCTGCCGCTTGCCGGGCTCATTGTCAGCGTCTACGCGCTTGGCGTCACCTTCGGCGCGCCGATCCTGACGGCACTCACCGGCCGCATCGAGCGCAAGCCGCTGCTGCTTGGGCTGATGGCGCTGTTCATCATCGGCAACAGCATGGCGGCCTTGAGCCCGTCCTATGCGCCGCTGCTGGTCGCGCGCGTACTCTCAGCCTTCGCTCACGGTGTATTCTTCTCCGTTGGCTCGACAATTGCCGCCGATCTCGTGCCGGAGAACCGTCGTGCCTCGGCGATCGCCATGATGTTCATGGGTCTGACCGTTGCCATCGTCACCGGCGTTCCCCTCGGTACGTTCATTGGCCAGACCTTTGGCTGGCGCGCGACTTTTGCTGCTGTCGCAGGCCTCGGGATCGTCGCTTTTGTCGGTATATTGCTGTTGCTGCCTGCCAATCTTAAGAAAGCTCCGCCTGCGAGTATTCGTGAGCAGATTGGAGTGCTTGCCAGTGGTCGGTTGCTGATCGTCTTTGCCATGACCGCGCTCGGTTACGGCGGCACCTTCGTCGCCTTCACGTTCCTGGCTTCTATCCTGCAGGAAGTCACCGGCTTTGCCGCGTCGGCCGTCAGCCTCATCCTGGTGGTTTACGGTATTGCGATCGCAATCGGCAACGTCGTGGGTGGTCGCCTTGCCAACCGCAACCCGGTTTGGGCTCTGATTTGGCTGTTTGCCGCGCAAGCAGTCGTCCTTGTCCTCTTCAGCTTCACCGCCGTCTCGCCTTGGCTTGCAATCCCGACGCTCGCAGCTCTCGGCTTCCTGTCATTCGCTAATGTGCCGGGCCTGCAGCTCTATGTCGTCCAGCTTGCCCGGCAGGTGCGCCCCGCCGCCGTCGATGTGGCCTCGGCGCTCAATATCGCTGCCTTCAACCTCGGCATAGCCGCAGGCGCTTGGGTCGGCGGTCTGGTGGTGGAATCCTCGCTGGGTCTCGGCGCCACACCTTGGGTCGGTGCAATTCTCGTCGTCGCTGCCCTGGTGCTTACCCTTTGGAGCGGCGCGCTCGATCGCCGCTCGGCTTCCGCAACGCAGGCCGTTTCCTACGCCGCCTGATCATACTCTCTAAAGGAAAGGACTATCCCAATGGAAATCGTCAACGCCAATGGCGCATCCATCCCAGCTCTCGGCTTCGGCACGTTCCGTATGCCCGGCCCGGACACCCAGCGCATGGTAGAGCATGTGCTGCGCAATGGCTATCGCCACATCGATACCGCCCAGATCTACGGCAACGAGGCTGACGTCGGCGACGGTATTCTCCGCTCGGGTATCGCTCGCGCAGATCTGTTCCTGACCACGAAGGTCTGGGTCGAGAACTATTCCCACAACGCCTTCGTCGCTTCGGTCGACGAAAGTCTGAAGAAGCTGAAGACAGACTACGTCGACCTCCTGCTTCTGCATTGGCCGAATGACGCCGTGCCGCTTGCTGAGCAGATCGGCGCCCTCAATGAGGTAGCAAAGGCAGGCAAGGTTCGCCATATCGGCGTTTCCAACTTCAACCGGACTTTGATGCGCGAGGCGGCTCGCGTCAGCGATTTGCCGCTCGTCAACAACCAGGTCGAATATCACCCCTATCTCGACCAGTCGCTTGTCATGGAGACCGCCGTCAGCCTCGGCATGTCGGTAACCGCCTATTACGCTATGGCTGATGGCAAGGTGCTTTCTGATCCGGTGCTGAAGGACATTGCCGATCGGCATGGAAAATCGATTGCCCAGATCGTCCTGCGCTGGATCGTCCAGCAGGGATTGATCACCCTCTCCAAGACGGTGTCGGAAACCCGCGCGGCAGAAAATGCCGCCATCTTCGATTTTGCGCTTTCGCAGGACGAGATGGCTGCGATCCACGCACTGGCGCAGCCGAAGGGCCGTATCGTCAGCCCCGACGGGCTCGCGCCGGTTTGGGACGAAGCTGCTTAACTCTCGCAGGACAATTAAGAAGGGAGCCGCTCAACGGCCCCCTTTTTTACTGATGATTTCAGGCCTTGAAATCCAGTTTGACCTCACAAGCGCCGATCGAGGCGGGCAAGAGCGGTTTGCGGATGCGCTGGCCGAACTGCCGTTTAATGCCGAAGACATTCCCTATCAGGCTCTTGGTATAGAGGCCGGGACCGCTGGAATAAGTGCGCCAGCCACCATCGACGGCAATGTCGCCCGCCTTGACGCGAGCCCAATCCGCAGATGCGCGATAACGGTCGTCGAAGGCGGCGTCGCTGCTGCTGAAATAGGTGTTGCGCTGGCGCAGCGATGCATGCTCCAGCCTGCCGCTGACGGCGATCGGATTGGCAAGCGCGAGCGCTTCCCACACTGCTTCCGCATCGTCGTCGAGTGCCAGCGCCTCGCAGTAGCGCAGATGCGCATGCACATACATCAGCCCGATTTCGCGACCGAAGAAGGATGAGGATTCGGCGCGCCGGAACAACTTTTCCGGGCCGCCGGAATAGGTCGCCGGCTTTTCCATCAAACGCACGCCATCCGGGAACAGGAGGTTCTCGCGGATGATCTTCATGTGAGCATGACGCTGATCGGGTGTGAACAGGCCGCCGATCATCGGCTGGGTCATCGCGATCAGCGAATAATGCAGACCGGTTCTTGTATCGTCGGGATGCAGTAGCAGTTCGACGCCGTCATGGCTCGGGTCGAAGACGCCGTAGCCGGCGACGATACCGTCGCGCATCAGCAGCCGGTTGAAATCGGCGCGCATGGTGGCAGCCGTTGCCTGCAGCGACTGTGCCTCTTCGTTGCGGCTGGCAAGCGTCAGGATATTGGCATAGCGCACGAGCTGCTCATACAGCAGCGAAACGGTCCAACTGCTTACCATCCAGTCGCGCAGGTGCGGATCGGCCGGCTGCAGGCTGTCGTTCCAATCGCCTTCGCCATAGCGAATGAGGCTGGTTCCTGGCACGAAGCGGCTGCGCACGGTGTCGAGCAGCTTCTCGACATGATCGGAGATCGTCGCGCGTTCCGAGGTCAATTGTACGGTATCGTCGGCCCGCCACGGAACGGTTTCGGCAAGCAGGGTGATATCGCCGGTGGCCTCGATATAGTCGCAGAGTGCCTTCAAAGGCCAGACGACGATGTCGCCATGCGCCTCGCCTGCACGGATATTGGCGTAGGGCTCCAGCATGAACCACTGCGGCCAGTCGCCGCGATCCCGATATTGTTCGGAGAACAGCGTAATGAGGATCTGTCGGACCTCTTCGTCATGCTCATAGGCGAGCAGGAACTCGATCGGCCCCTGGCAGACGTCGCGCGTACCCCAGGCCGCGCCCGTATATTGCTCCAACCCATGCGGCACGCTCAGATGCACGATGGCGTCATGCGCGATCCAAGGCACCATGACGGACTGTGCCGCCACATCCCGACCATCGCCTTCGATACGCGTACCGCGCGTTACGTGGCTCCAGAAGCGTTGCGCAGGCGCCAGCATCTCGCTGCTCTCCACACCCTTGGCATAACGTGCCGCAAAAGCCTCACCGGTCGCCGCGTCGGCCATCGAACCGGTAACGGCAAAGCGGAAGGTCTGCGTGGGATGCGACTTCAGCGCGATGAACGGACCATTGCGCGAGATTCCGTCGCTATACAGCAGCTCGTCGCCGCCGATGGCCTCGAAGGCATCCGGCGTCGACGTGACGAGGTGGTAGGCGGCATTCGGATAGCGGTCCCACAGCCAGGAGGGTTGCGGGCGGAAGGAAATCCTCTTGTTGACCGTGTCGATGGCGATATTGGCCACGGCTTCATAGTCGCGTTCGCCAAGAACGATGTGGCCGAAGACGAGGAAGCGGCAGGCGTCGCCTTCGACGGTGACGCTCCACTGCATGGCCGGATCGTCGCCGGAAGCGATTGCGGACACGGATATGGTGCGGCCAGACAGCCGATAGGTCCAGCTCACATCGCTGAGGCCCATCTCGAAAGTGGAGGGTACGCCGAGCAGACGCCAGCCTTCGCCGAGATCCACCAGAATGCGCAGGCCGCTCGCGCGGGTCAGATTGTAGGGGTCGCGGGAGACGGAGAAGAGCTTGTGGAAAGAGGTGTTGCCGATGGTCAGTTGCGCGGCGAAAATACCCTGCATCCAGCAGGTGGCCGCCAAGGTCTTGTCATCGAGGAGAATGTTCTGCCCGCTGCGGATGATGGATCCGTGCCGGCGAGCCACAAGATGTTCCTTGTCAGCGAGCACGACATGTCGGTCGTGCCCACCGTCGGGCACAAAGAAGGAAACGAGCTTTCCGCCCACGTGCTCCTCGAGCATGCGCTTGGGGTAAAGCGCATCGATTTCGGACTGACCGAGGCTCGCACTCGCGGCGAGAGGCGCGTCCTGGACGAGGCTGCGGGCAGGTTGGGTGGCAGCGATTGTGTCCTTGGTCAGTGCGCCATGCAATGTCGCGAGGTTGTCGAGGCGGGCAAGATCGGCATCGCTTGAGGCTGCCGGATGGTCGGCGACGAACACGCCAAAGAAGGTTGTCGTTGTGTTTGCGGTCGGCGCAAGCGTCAGCGGCTTCGACTGGATCGCCGGGCAGGCAACCTCGTGCTGCTTGCGGATACTCGGCAAGCTAGTGCCGAAGTCAGGCACCATAACGCCGTCATTGTTTTTCGACGGCACGAGGAGCTGGATTGCATCGGTCGCGTAGGCTGCAGCTCCTTCCAGGCAACCTTGCGCCAGCCATGGATTGCGTCCACCACCTTGCTTGAGGTTCTGCCTGTTCATGATGACAGGCCCGAAGGCGGCATGGCCGGCAATATGGTGGTCGATATATTGCGAGGCATAGGCTTCGCTGTTCATCAGGAAGCCACGGTCGCCAAGGCCGACGTCCTGAAGAAGAACAAGATCGGCCTCGAGAGCCGCGCCGGTCGAATTTTCCAGCGACACTTGCCAGAACCATGCCGCTTCACTCGGATGAAGCGTTAAGTTGACCGTGTGCCTGATACCTGCCGTCTCGCCGCTCCAGCAAAAGCCGCTTTCGGCATGACCGAACCGCACCGCAGCCTTCGGCCCGACAATTTCAGCCGTCTTTGGCTTAGCGCCGCCAACGCGCAGATAAAGCCTGCCTATTCCGCCGTAAACGGGCGAGCCGAGCACCTGGCTGATCATGACACCGCCCTGCTGGTCGGCGAAATCGATTGAGAAAAGCGTGCCGTTCGGTAGAGCCGAGGCCGAAAGACCGGCGCTATTGCCAAGCGTGAGAAGGCCAAGTTCTTCGCGACGGGGCGTTTGAAAGCTGCGATTGGCGTCGAAGGACATAAGCGGTGTCTCGCTGATTCATGGATCGGATAAGAGGCACTAGATCACAAGGCGGCGCCTGATCATAGGAGGCAAATCTTCGTTCACCTGCGCAATATTTCGTGACGGTTTACATGCGATAGCTGCTCCGATCCGTCACTAGGCGCCCGAAATTTCAGGAAAAGCCGGTGCCAAGTTCAATGATGCGAACGCTCTGCAACCTGACTGGCCGTGCGAAGGACGGTCGACAGATCGGCATCGTCGAACGCCTCCCTGGAAACGCCCTTCACCTTGAATGTCCTGCTTTCGCCTGGCGCGAGGGTGACGAGCATGTCGTCCACCTCGGCATTCGGGCTGATGCGATCGACGAAGAGGCAAAGGTCGCGCAGAAGCGACTGCGCGGTGATGGTCACCGCTATCCCGTCCGGCGTTTCGGCGCTCTCGATGTCGAAGCGCGGCTGCGGATAACGCAGCTTCATATCCTTTTCGAAAAACCACCAGGCCTCGGTATCGCCGAGGCGGGCGCGCAGATATTCCCGGCTGGGATCGCCGGGCGTCGCGACATCGGCGGGGATCTCGATGTCAGCATTCTCGAAACGATCGCACAGAACGCGCCAGACATGGTGACGGGCAAGCAGAGTGCCGTTGAAATCGAAGCGTTCAACGGTGAAGGGCACGCGCCAGAACAGGGTTGAATCGTTGACGGCAACCGCAGTCAGACCATCGCCGCGCGGCTGGATGGTGAGGAGATGCGGTGCATAGCTGTGCTTCAAGGCGTACCAGAGCGGCTTCTTCCGGCCGGCGCCATCGACGGCAGCCCAGGAGGTGACGGGCCAGCAATCATTGAGTTGCCAGACGATAGTGCCCATGCAGGTCGGCCGGTGCGAGCGCATATGGTCGATGCCGTAGCTGATCGCGCGCGCTTGGTTCAGCTGCGTGACGAAAAGCCAGTCGTCGAATGTTTGTGGATGTGGGAACCAGCCCTCCAATCCCATCAGCAGCTTGTCGTTGCCGGTCGTCGCCTTTTGATGATGCAGTACGCCCGGCGAAGCCGGGGCACGATCTTTCTCTCGCACGGATTGGGCAAGCGTTGCAAAGGTGGGGGGCGCCTGCCAGCCGAATTCGGAGCAGAAGCGCGGGATATAGTTGCGGTAGGTTTCGTAGCCGACCTCATTCCAGACATCCCAGATGTGCTTGCAGCCATGCTCGTCTACATTCGGCGCGATTTCCATCGATCCTGAATAGGGGCTGCCTGCCCAATAAGGCCGGGTCGGATCGATCTCAGCGACCAATTTCGGCAAGAGATCGAGATAATAGCCGGCACCCCAAGGTCGGTTGCCGAGTACATCCTGCCATCCCCAGTCGAAGTAACCCCAGATATTCTCGTTATTGCCGTTCCAGATGACCAGCGAGGCGTAGGGCATCAGCCTGGTGATCGCCTCGCGCGCCTCCGCCTCGATCTCGCCATAAACCGGTTCTTCTTCGGGATAGGTGGCGCAGGCAAACAGGAAGTCCTGCCAGACCATGATGCCCGCCGCATCGCATTCCTCGAAGAACGTGTCGGTTTCGTAGATGCCGCCACCCCAGACGCGCAACAAGTTCATGTTGGCATCGCGGGCCTGGGCGATCCTTTCGCGGTAGCGCTCGCGGGTCACGCGTGGCAGGAAGCAATCGTCCGGGATCCAGTTCGCGCCGCGCGCAAAGACAGGGACATCATTGACGACGAGCGTGAAGGCCGAGCCGATTTCATCCGGCGTCGTATCGAGCCGCACGGAACGGAAGCCGACGCGGCGCTTCCAGCCGTCGAGTGCCGTTGCATCCGAGCCGAGCAATTGCAGCTCGAGATCGTAGAGCGGCTGTCCGCCAATTCCATGAGGCCACCAGACCTGTGGATTGTCGATGCGGCACTCGATCAGAGCGTGAGTCTCGCCTTGCGCAACCCGAACCTCCGAACGTTTGCCGCCAACGGACAAGACGAGTGCTACGCTGTCCGTACCTTTCTCCGCCCATTCGATCTCGACATGCAGACGCGCAACGCCCTGACTACCCTGCAGCGTGATTTCGGGGCGGATGGCACCGAGACGCGCCTTCGACCAGCTTTCGATGACGATCGGTTTCCAAATGCCTGAGGTAACGACAGTTGGGCCCCAGTCCCAGCCGAAATTGCAGGCCATTTTGCGGATGAGATTGCTCGGGCCAGGATAGTTTTGCGGGATATCGGCGGCGCTGCCGAGCTGTTTGCGCACCTCTTCCCCATGCTCGTAGGCGGATTGAAAATCAACGATCAGCTCGTTGCGCCCGCTCTTGAGGTTGTCGCCGATGTCGAAGCGGTAGCTGCGATGCATGTTGCGGGTTACGCCGAGGAGCGTGCCGTTCAGTTCTAGGCGCGCCGCCGTATCAAGGCCGAGGCATGAGAGATCGATGCGTTCGGCACTGTCGCTGTCCCAGTCGAAAGCGAGGCGGTAGCGCCACGCCGAGTGGCCAATCCAATCCTGCGATATCTCATTGACGTCGAGATAGGGATCGGTGATCAGCTGCGCCGCCATGAGGTCGAGATGCACGTTGCCGGGGACCGCCGCCGGTATGGCATTGGGTAGTGACGGTGCGGTGGAGGGCGCGCGAAGGCGCGAGATGGTCCAGCCGGTGTCGAGCGTCTGTCTTTTCATGTCATATGTCCGTGATGAAATTGATGTCTCAAACAGCCTTTGGCGCAATGAAATCTATGCCGGCTCGTATATGGCGCTGGTGTATCCGTCGCGACATCACGTCGCTCAGCCGACGATCGATCGATGAGCGCTTCTCCTCGATGTCAGCGATGCCAAGCACCATCAGTCCTCCATTGTTTGAAGACATATTGTCGCTCGACAAAAGCTGTCAAGCCAACCGGCCGGCGATATCGGAGCGAAAGGTCGCAGTGCTCCTGATAATTTTACCAGGTGTAGAAGGCGGCGCATGGCACTCACCTCTCAAATCCGTTCAGGCATAACGATTGCATTGACGATGTCTTCACGCCTTCCGAAAAATAAAAATCATCCGCCCTGTCGGAAAGTTGCTTATGCCAACGTCCTTGGGCTAGCCCATCTCAAAGGGCGATAATCAAATCCCGTTCGCAAGGAGACGAACATGACTGATGCAGCAGACCAGAAGCAATCCTCTCAGCCACGTGTGCCCGTTCGCGGCGGCGTGGTGGCCTATCTGACGGTGGATGGCGCGGTCAAGGCAGCCGATTTCTATAAGCGTGCCTTCGGCGCGGAGGAGGCGTTCATGTTTCCGGCCGATGAAAAGGGCCGGACGATGCATATCCATCTCTATATCAACGGCAGCTCGGTCATGCTGGGCGACGCCTATCCTGAGTACGGCCATGCGTTGGAGAAGCCGCAGTCCTTCGTCATGCAGCTGGTGGTCGAAGACTTCGACAGGTGGTGGAAGCGAGCCGTCGATGCGGGACTGGAGGTCGTCGTTGAGCCGCAGGTGATGTTCTGGGGTGATCGCTGGGGTCAGATGCGTGATCCCTTTGGTGTCATCTGGGCCATGAACGCACCCGTCAACGAATGATGCTGAAATGCCCTCGGTGCAGGCTTGTGCCGAGGGCATGTTTTCACTGCTGTTTCGAGATTTCTATACCGCGAGCAGGGTTCGCGTCAGCGGATGATCAGCGTCCATGAGGCCGTCCAATACCGAATAGTGATGTTTGTCCGGCTCGACCACCACAGCCGTTGCGGCGCCAAGCCCGACCCAAATATTGGCGAGCAATGCATTCTGCCGGACAAACTCGGCGCGTTCGGCGCCGCCGACCCAGCAGGTCAAGCGGATGGTCCCGACCGGCTCCAGCAGCGCCGGGCTTTCGGCCCTCGCTTCGGCATCATCGATACGAAGCTCCTTGTTCATGCTACGCTTCATGATCGGGCGCAAATCATGCACGCCGGAGATGGCCAGGACATGACGGATACGCTTGAGGATCGGCTCGCCAAGCGGCGATGTGGTCGTCATCATGCGTGCCGCCAGTTGCCCGCCGGCCGAGTGTCCCGTCAAGATGATGGGGCCGTCGACCATTCCGGCCGCTGCCGTGATTGCTGCGCCTATTTCCCGGCCTATCCCACTGATGCTATTTTCCGGGCAAAGCGTGTAGGAAGGCATCGCCACCGCATAACCGGCCACAATCGAGCCCGTTGCCAGATGCGACGAATAGCTCTTATCCATCTGCAGCCAGTAGCCGCCATGAACGAAGACGACCAGTCCCTTGGGCTCTCCTTGGGGCAGAAAGAGGTCGAAGCGATTGCGCTCACCGGAACCATAGGCAAGGTCGAGTTTCGCGCGACCGGCCGCCGCCATGCTGTCTCGGAACGATCGAGCCGGCTCGATCCAGGCCTCTGGCCATTGGTCGCCATCGACGATGTAGGCGCTATTCGTGTAGGCGCTGTCCCAATCGGTGACATTGAAATAGCTCATCTGCGGCTCCTGCGCGGTTCGCCGACCAACATGACGGGGATCAGGTCACTGCCGAGCGAACGGCAAAACGCTGATCGCGCCAAGATCCACTGCTCAGAATTTCCTCGAGCACTGAGGCCGCCAGCCATACGTCGCGATAGCTGACGTAAAGCGGCGTAAAGCCGAAGCGCAGTGTCGAAGGCGCGCGGAAATCACCAATGACGCCGCGCTCGATCAGCGCCTGCATGATCTCATAGCCATTGCTGTGGGTGAAGGAGACCTGGCTGCCGCGCTTTTCGCTGTTACGGGTGGTGTCGAGCACGACGCCGTACTGGCTGCACTTTGCCTCGACCAACCGGATGAAGAGATCGCTAAGGGCGATGCTTTTCTGGCGCAACGCGTTCATATCCACTTCGTCCCAGATGCTGAGCGCACCCTTCAGCGCCCTCAGGGAGAGAATGGGTTGCGTGCCGCAGAGGAAACGCCTGATGCCGACATCGCCATCAAAGCCGCGCTCGAAGGCAAACGGGCGGGCATGGCCCCACCAGCCGCTGAGCGGCTGGACGATCGATTGGTGATGGCGACGCGCCGCATAAATGAAGGCCGGCGCACCAGGGCCGCCGTTCAGATATTTATAGGAGCAACCGACGGCGAAATCGGCATGCGCGCCATCGAGATCGACCGGGAGAGCACCGGCGCTGTGGCAGAGATCCCAGATGACCAACGCGCCCGATGCCTGGATGCGCTTGGTCAGCGCTGCCATGTCGCGCAGTTCGCCATTCTTGTAGTTGACATGATTGATGAGGACGACGGCGACGCTGTCGTCAATCAGCTCTTCGATCGTATCCGCATCGCGGCCCTCGAGACGGAGCGTGACGCCGGCGCGGGTCGAGGCGACGCCCTCGGCCATGTAGAGATCGGTCGGAAAGCTGTCGCCTTCGGCTACGATGACGTTGCGGTCCGGCCGCATCGCCAACGCGGCATGCAGGGTCTTGTAGATGTTGATCGAGGTCGAGTCGGTCACGACGGTCTGGCCTTCCGCCGCGCCGATCAGCCGGCCGATGCGGTCGCCGAGTTCGAGCGGCAGATGAAACCAGCCGGCGCTGTTCCAACTGCGGATCAGGCCATTGCCCCACTCTTCCATCGCTGCATGACGCAGCTCGGCGAAGACTTCATGCGATGCCGCGCCGAGCGAGTTGCCGTCGAGGTAGATGACGCCCGACGGCAGAGCAAAACGGCTGCGGAATGCGCGCAGTGGATCGGTCTCGTCCATAGCCTCGATGGCTGCGAGATCGGGAAGGCTGTCCATGATACTATGGCCTCTTGATTTATTCGCGAATGGTTTCCCGGGTGGCTGCACCGCCGCGGCTCCGGCGGATGCTGGGCAAGGCCAGCATGATCAGTACGAACAGACCGGTTGCGAGCTTCAAATTCGGTGGTGGCATGCCGGCTGCAAGGCAGAGCGATACGAGCTGATAGTAGATGATTGCCCCGACGAAGGGTGCCAGCAGCTGACGCAGCACAGTTTGCTTGCCGGTGAAAGCTTCACCGATCATGAGGGCCGCAAGACCGTTGATCAGGATGCCGATGCCCATGTTGACGTCGGCAAAGCCCTGCGACTGTACCATCAGGGCGCCGCTGGCGGCGGAGAATGCGCTGGCGATGCCGACGCCGCCGATGGTTGCAGCCCAGACGTTGATGCCCTGCGCCTCGGCCATGTCGGGGTTGGAGCCAACGGCGCGCATAGCCGTGCCCTTTTCCGTCTTGAAGTAGAGGTTAAGTCCAATCAGCACGACGACCGCAAGCAGGCCGGCAATGACGATCTTGCTGGCGGGGAAACCAGGCTCCGTGAACGGCACGACGTCGAAGACGGTTGGCGAGCCGAAAACGGAGAGGTTGGATTTGCCCATGATGCCGAGGTTGACGCTGTACAGCATGGTCGACATCAGGATGCCGGCCAGCAGCGTGTGAATGCGGAAGCGAAGGTGAATGAAGGCGGTGCAGCAGCCGGCGGCAAGGCCGACGACGAAGGCAACGGCGATCGCAAGCGGTGGCGAGACACCGGCTGCCAGCAATATGCCGCAGACGCAGCCGCCGAGCGGAAATGCGCCTTCACTGGTCAGGTCCGGAAAACTCAGCATCCGGAATGGGATCATGATCCCAAGGACGACGAAGCTCAGAATAAAGCTCTGGGCCAGCGTGACCGGGATAAGCGAGACGAAGCTCGAAACGGTCGATTGAATGAAATCCATCATGATGTCAGCTCACCAGCAGCATGCGGTCGGTCTTGACGGCGAAATGACCAATGAGTTCCGGCACGGTGATGCGCCGCTTGCCTTCACCTGTAATTTCGAGATGAACACGCCCGGCATCGAGCATAATGATGCTGTCTCCGAAATCGACGGCGTGCTGCATGTTGTGCGTCACCATCAATGTCGTCAGCTTCAGCGCCTCGACGGTGCGCACCGTTGCCTGCATGACGATGTCGGCGGTGCGGGGATCGAGTGCGGCCGTATGCTCGTCGAGCAATAATACGTCGGGCGATCCACCGACCGCCATGATGAGCGACAGCGACTGGCGCTGGCCGCCCGAAAGAAGCTCCACCTTGGTGTCGAGGCGGTTTTCCAGGCCGAGGCCGAGAACGGCGAGCCGTTCTTTATATGCAGCGAGACGGGCTGCGTTCAGGCCGGGGCGAAATCCCCGGCTTTTGCCGCGTAGCTCGGCCAGAAGCATGTTCTCGCCGACCGTCATGCTGGCTGCGGTTCCCTTCATGGGGTCCTGGAACACGCGGGCGAGGCGTGCGGCACGCTTATGCACCGGCATGCCGGTGACGTCGTTACCGTTGATGAGGATCTGACCGGAATCGAGGTTGAGAGCGCCGGAGATCGCGTTGAGCATGCTGCTCTTGCCCGCGCCATTCGAGCCGATAACGACACCGAATTCGCCTGTTTTGAGGGAGAGCGTCAAGCCATTGAGCGCGACCTTTTCGTCGGGCTGGCCTTTGTAGAAAACCTTGCGCGCGGATTTGATATCCAGCATCCGTGCCTCCCCTGCAGTGTAGGGTTATGAAATGGCGGCGCCTTTGACGCCGCCATGGATCGGATTGATCCCTCGAAAATGCCGCCTATTACTTCGTAAAGCAATTGCAATCGGCAAGCGAAGCAGGCACTTCGGCACCGAATGCCTTCAGGACGGCCTTGTTGATCAGCGGCGCGTGGTCCTTGTAGGCTGGAACGGAGGGCTTGATCGTCTTCGGGTCAGCGCCCTTCAGGATCTGCGCGGCAATCTTGCCGGCATTCTCGCCGACCTGGATGTAGTTGACGGCGAAGCTTGCCGGCACGACACCGTTGCGAACTGCGGCGTCGTCGGAATTGACGATCGGGATCTGCGCCTGGCGAGCGGCGGCGGCAACGGCGGGAATCGCCGGCTGCAACAGGTTGGAGGCGGGCGTGTAGATCACGTCAGCCTTGCCGGCGAGAGAGGCAATGCGCTGCTGGATGTCGTTAACGTTGTCAACGCCGACAGGCACCACTTCGAGGCCGGCCGCTGGAGCGGCTGCCTTCACCTTATCGATGAGTGCGACGTCGTTGGCTTCGCCCGGATTGTAGGGCACGCCGATGCGCTTGGCATTCGGAAGCAGCTTTTTGGTGAAGGTCAAGACGGCGGAAATGTCCTGCAGGTCGCTCGAACCGGTGATGCCGACATCACCTGAATCCCAAGACGGGACGAGCTTGGCGGCGACCGGATCGGTGACCGCAGTGAAGACGATCGGAATGCCGGAGCCGGCAAGCGCCTTCTTGGCGATCTGCGATACCGGCGTTGTGACCGTGTACATCAGCTTCGGATGTTCTGCTTGGAGCTTGGCGATCATCTGCGGCACGAGCGATGCGTCGAAGCTCGTATTGCTTTCGGAATAGACGACATCCTTGCCTTCAACGAAGCCGTTCTCGGCAAGCGCCTTCTTGAAACCGGCGATCGAGGCGTTGAGCTGCGGATGCTCGCCGAAGTTTGCGATTGCGATCTTGATGGGTTCGGCTGACGCCGTGGCGACGCCCGCCATAAATGCACCGGCGACCACGAGGCTGGACAGCCATTTGGACGTAGATTTACGCATATTTCCCTCCCGGATGTGTCAAGGAGCCATGTTCCCTCAGGCTCGCTTGGCGGGGATCATAGCGACTGCTGAACTCCTGTCAATTTGAGATATATGATATGCAGGGCGTGCAGCTTTAATATATATTTTCCCTATGCGGCGATTTTATATATAATCCTGGCCGAGAGATGATGGGATGAGGGCATGGAAGACAAGGACGCGTTGAGCAAAACGGAGGCGGCCTATGCGCTGTTGCGGCGCGATATCCTCAATACGAGGCTGAGGCCCGGCGCATCCTTGCGGCTCGGGGCCTTGCGAGACAGCTATGGAGTTGGTTGGACGCCGCTTCGTGAGGCACTTTCGCGGCTGGAGGCTGAGAAGCTGGTGACGGCGGTCAGCAATCGTGGCTTTGCCGTCGCACCGGTCTCGCGTGAAGAGCTGGAAGACCTGATGCGCGCGCGTATGATCGTCGAGTTGCCGTTGCTCATGGAATCGATCGAAAGGGGCGGCTCGGATTGGGAATCGGCTGTCGTCACGGCGCATTATCGGCTCTCGCGCTGCAAGATCGTGCCGGATGACGCGTCCGACGAGATGGCCGATGATTGGGACGAGAAGCATACGGCCTTCCACGCAGCACTTTTAAGCGCAGCCACTTCGCACTGGCTGCTGCGCTTCCAGGCTACGATCAGCGATCAGCTTCGGCGCCATCACCGTTTCCTCGGTCTCGCGCCGACTCAGCGCGCCGCCGCCGGTCTTACGATCGGCTACGAGAAGGCGGCGGCCGCCTTGCAAGATGCAATGGCGCTCGAGCACCATACAGCATTGATGGAGGCAGCTCTCGACCGTGATCTCCCGCGTGCGAAGGAACTGATGACCGAGCACATAGGCTACTCTCTTCAGGTCTATATTCGTTCGGAAGATGAAACAGTTGAGCAGGAAGGGTCGAAGCCGCTTGCTGGCGCGCGGCCATAGACGTTTCTGACCTCTCAGCGCGATCGATGAGGCTTGAGGCCGATCCTACTGCCGCTGCCGCCCGAGCCAGGCGTCCAGGCCTTTGGCTGCCATTCGTCCGGTGGCAAAACAAGCGGTGAGGAGGTAGCCACCCGTCGGAGCCTCCCAGTCGATCATTTCTCCGGCCGCGAAGACGCCGGGAAGCTTCCTTACCATATAATTGTCGTCCAGCTCGCTCCAGCGGATGCCGCCGGCTGACGATATGGCCTCGGCAATAGGCCTTGGTCTCAGCAATGGAATGGGCAAGGCCTTGAGCAGGCGAGCAAGATCTTCCGGTTGCGAAAGGGCAGGCGGCCCGACAAGCTCACGAACAAGGCCAGCCTTCACGCCTTCTATTCCGGCAGCCTTGCGCAGGCGGTTGGACAGGCTGGCTTTCGGATCTTGTCGCGCCAGATCGCGAGCCAGCCGTTCGGTGGTGCGGCCGGGCGCCAGATCGATGATCAGCGCGGCACTGTTTTCATTGGCTAGCCGGTCGCGGAGTGCGGCGGCATGCGCATAGACGAGGCTGCCCTCTATACCCGTTTTTGAAATGACGAATTCGCCGGGAAATGTTCCGGCCTCGGAGGTCGCCGTAACGGCCTTCAGCGGCGCACCGGCGAAACGGTCCCGGAATGCTTCACTCCAGGCAACCTCAAAGCCGCAATTGGCCGGTTGAAAGGGGGCGATGTCGATTTTCCGGTTGCCAAGCCAGTCGACCCATGCGGCGTCCGAGCCCAATCGGGGATAGCTGGCTCCGCCGAGCGCGAGCAGCATGGCGTCACATTCGACCAAGCTTTGGCCCTGCCGCGTCTCGAACACCAGTCGCTCATGGGTGAAGCCGGACCAGTGATGCCGCGTCAGGATGCTAACGCCCCGTGCCTCCAGCCGAGCGAGCCAGGCGCGCAGCAGTGGCGATGCCTTCATCACCTTCGGAAAAACACGGCCGCTCGACCCGATGAATGTTTCTGTTCCCAAATCCTCGGCCCAGGCTCGGATATCGCTTGGCTTGAAGCCATCCAGAGCGGCGCGCAGCCGCTGTGATGCCGTGCCAAAGCGATCGGCGAAAAGTGCGAAGTCTTCTGAATGGGTGATGTTCAGCCCGGATTTGCCCGCCAGCAGGAATTTGCGCGCGACGGTCGGCATGCTGTCATATACCGTTACGCGATGGCCGGATGAAGACAAGACTTCTGCCGCCATGAGCCCGGCGGGGCCTCCGCCGATGATTGCGATATGCTTCTCAGCCATGAGCCATCCGATGTCCGTTCCTATACGTTCTCTATGGCTGGCTCGGCAGCGAAAGCAAGATCGCCGTTTTCATTTCTCGACGAAATCCGCACCCCAGCGGATTGTGAGCCGGGTCGATATCCACATTTCAATCGATATAACTGTCCAGTTACTACGGCTGCCAAATGGCGAGGGACTGTCAACTTGCGCGATGATCGGTTACTTATCGGCGACAGGAAGGGTCGCCGAGGCCTTCAGAGACGTCGCCAGGAGCCATGATGCCGGAAGCCAGAACTGTAAAGCGCCGCACGAAGAGCGAGGACTCTGCAAGGGCGGATCAGGCATCCAGCAGTTCATCGGAACGGCCCCGTCTCAGGGATGCGGAGCGCACCAGCAAGGCGATCCTTGCGGCGGCAACGAAGGAATTTGCCGAGCGCGGCTATGGCGGCGCTCGCGTCGACGCCATTGCGGAGCGCGCCAAGATCAACAAGCGCATGCTCTATCATTATTTCGGCGGCAAGGATGCGCTCTATGTTGCCGTTCTGGAAGGCAGCTACATCGCCATCCGCTCGGCTGAGGCACGGCTCGATCTGTCCCATCGCTCGCCCGCCGACGGTATGCGGGAGCTTGTCGTCTTCACTTGGCAGTATTTTCTGGATCACCCTGAATTCCTTGGTATTCTCAGCACTGAGAACATGCACAAGGCCCGCTTCCTCAAACGGTCGGCACGCATTTTCGAATTGCACTCGCCGTTGGTTTCCGAGATTTCCGGCTTGCTTGATCGAGGATCTGCCGCCGGCGACTTCCGTCCAGACTGTGATCCCGTCAAGATCTATATGAGCATCGCGGCGCTCGGCTCCTTCTTTCTGACGAACCGCTGGACGCTTTCGACGATCTTCCGGCGCAACCTTTCCGACAAAGCCGAGATCGATGCCTGGGGCGAACATATCGTCGACGTCATCTTCGCCTATCTGCGCCCTTAAGCGCCCTTTCGCTGCAAGCCCGACATCTCCACCGACCTGCACTACGACCATTGACCTAGGCCGTTGACAGCACCGCTTCGCCATGTCAGTTATGTAACTATATAGTTATTTACGGGAGGAATGACTCTAATGGCGACGAAGTCGATCGGTATCATCATGCACGGTATTACCGGCCGCATGGGCTACAATCAGCATCTGGTGCGTTCGATTCTGGCGATCCGCGAGCAGGGTGGGGTTCTGTTGGCAAACGGCGATCGGTTGATGCCCGAGCCGGTACTTGTCGGCCGCAACGCCGAAAAGATCGAGGCGATTGCGCACAAGCACGGTCTTTCGAAGACGACGACCGATCTCGACGCCGCTCTTGCCGATCCGAACAATGCGATCTTCTTCGATGCCGGTTCGACGCAGATGCGCGTTGAGCTGCTTGAGCGGGCAATTGCGGCCGGCAAGCACGTCTATTGCGAAAAGCCGATTTCCGAGACGCTGGAAGAGGCACTTTCGGTTGCCGCTTCCGCGGAACGCCGAGGCGTCAAGAACGGTGTGGTGCAGGACAAGCTGTTCCTGCCAGGCCTGCGTAAGATTGCCATGCTGCGCGACAGCGGCTTCTTCGGCAAGATTCTCTCGGTGCGCGGCGAGTTCGGATACTGGGTCTTCGAAGGCGATTGGGGTGTGAAGGCACAGCGTCCCTCCTGGAACTATCGGAAGAAAGAGGGCGGCGGTATGATCCTCGATATGCTCCCGCACTGGCGCTATGTGCTCGATAATCTGTTCGGCGAGGTCCAGTCCGTCAGCTGCCTCGGCGCGACCCATATCCCAAGCCGCGTCGATGAGAACGGTAAGACCTATGTCGCCGATGCCGATGATGCCGCCTATGCCACCTTCGAGCTCGAAGGCGGCGTTATCGCCCATATCAATTCCTCCTGGGCGGTTCGCGTGCGTCGCGACGATCTCGTCACCTTCCAGGTGGACGGCACGTATGGTTCGGCCGTCTGCGGCCTGATGCGTTGCTGGACCCAGCATCGTGTCAATACGCCGAAGCCGGTCTGGAACCCTGATCAACCGCAACCGATCAACTTCTTCGACACCTGGGACGAGGTGCCCGACACGCAGTTTTTCGACAACGGCTTCAAGGCGCAGTGGGAGCAGTTCCTGTGCCATGTCGCTGAGGATGCGCCGTGGAAGTTCACGCTTCGCGAGGGCGCCAAGGGCGTGCAGTTGGCGGAACTGGCGCAGCAGAGCTGGGCCGAGCGCCGCTGGGTCGATGTACCTGCACTTTCTGCTCTCTAAGGAGTCGACATCATGACGAGAAGCCTTCGCTTGCCAATAGCCGGTGGCAAGCTTGCCGCTTTCGCGCTCACCAATACGCCGGTGAGCGCTCCGCTGAAACCGGCGGGTGGTCATCAGTTCAATCGTGTCGCCTATGCCGCAGCTCACGTTGTCGTCGATCCCTTCGCAGACAATGATCCCTGGCTTGACCGCAATATCGACTGGGAACGTACGATCGCATTTCGCGAATATCTCTGGGATCTCGGTCTCGGCGTCGCGGAGGCGATGGATACGGCGCAGCGTGGCATGGGTCTCGACTGGGCTGGCGCCCGGGAGCTGGTCGCCCATGCGCAATCGGCGGCGCGTGGTCGACCGGATGCGTTGATTGCCTATGGCGCCGGCACGGACCATTTGCCGCCAGGGCCTGAGGTCACGATCGACGATGTCATTCGCGCCTATGAGGAGCAGGTTGCCTATGTCGAAGGGCAGGGTGGTCGCATCATCCTGATGGCAAGCCGGGCGCTTGCCGCCGCCGCCAAAGGCCCAGACGATTATGCCCGCGTCTACGACCGCATTCTCGGACAGGTCAAGGAGCCGGTGATGATCCACTGGCTCGGTTCGATGTTCGACCCGGCACTTGCAGGTTACTGGGGATCGACGGATGATATGCAGGCGATGGAAACAGCCGTCGCGATCATCAATCAGAACGCCGCCAAGGTCGATGGCGTCAAGATCTCGCTGCTGTCGGCCGAGAAGGAAATCGTCATGCGCCGCCGGCTCGATCCGTCGGTGAAGATGTATACGGGTGACGATTTCAACTATGCCGAACTGATCGCCGGTGACGATCAAGGCTATTCGCACGCGCTACTCGGCATCTTCGACGCGATCGCGCCTGCCGCAAGTGCGGCGTTGGCGAAACTTGCCGCGAACGATCTCGATGCGTTTCAACAGATTTTGGCGCCGACTGTTCCGCTGTCGCGTCACATCTTCAAGGCGCCGACACGCTTCTACAAGACCGGCGTCGTCTTCCTGGCCTATCTCAATGGCTTCCAGGACCATTTCCAGATGCTTGGCGGCCAGCAGAGCACGCGCTCCATCGTGCATCTCTCCGAGCTTTTCCAGCTGGCGGATGCGGCCTGTGTTTTGCGCGATCCGGATCTGGCGGTGCGTCGGATGAAAACCATCCTTGCCACCGTGGGCGTCGAATAGTGGACAAAGGATTGGGGAGGAGCATCGCAATGACAGTCGAGGGACTATCCATCAATCTGGCGACGGTGCGCCAGCAGTATGATATGCGCCAGGCGGTTGAAGCCTGTCTGAAGCAGGACATCGTCGCGATCGCGCCCTGGCGCGATCAGGTTCACAAGATAGGTCTTTCCGAAGCTGCCAGGATTGTTGCAGACAACAAGCTCAAGGTCACCGGGCTTTGCCGAGGCGGCATGTTTCCGGCTGTTGATGCCGAGGGCAGGGCGGCGGCAATTGACGACAACAAGCGGGCCATCGACGAAGCGGCTGCGCTGAACGCCGATTGCCTCGTTCTTGTAGTGGGTGGTATTCCGGCAGGATCGAGAGACATTGCTCACGCCCGTGAGATGGTGGCCGACGGTATAGCTGCGATCCTGCCGCATGCACGCAGCTCCGGCATTCCTCTCGCGATCGAGCCGCTGCACCCGATGTATGCTGCCGACCGTGCCTGTGTGAACACGCTCGAACAGGCGCTCGACATCTGCGATCTCCTGGGCGACGGCATCGGTGTTGCGATCGACGTCTATCATGTTTGGTGGGACCCGAAGCTTCATCAGCAGATTGCTCGCGCCGGTGCCGGTGGCCGGATCCTCGCGCATCATATCTGTGACTGGCTAGTGCCGACGACGGACCTGCTTCTTGACCGCGGCATGATGGGCGACGGCGTCATCGACCTCAAGGGCATCCGTGTCGAGATCGAGAAGGCGGGCTTTTTCGGGCTGCAGGAAGTCGAAATTTTCTCCCAGAGCAACTGGTGGACGCGACCGGGAGAAGAGGTTTTGTCCACCTGTGTCGAGCGTTTCCGCAGCGCCTGCTGACGCGGGAGGGCCTGGAACGAACCATCAAGAAAGCCGGGCCACGAATGGCCCGGCTTAATTGCAAAGCGTTGACGTAATGGCTTATTCAGCCGAAACGATCTTGCCGTCTTCCCACTTGAAGAGCGAGAAGCTCTGCGAAGTCAGGTCGCCGGTTTCGCCATAGGTAACCTTGCCGATGGCGGTATCGATAGCTTCGCCCTTCTTCAGAGCGGTAACGACTGCGTCGGCGCTGTCAGCCTTACCGGCCTTCTCGATGCCAGCCTTTAGCACCTGTACGGCGGCATAGGCGTTGAGCGTGAAGGCTTCAGCCGGGATGTTGCGTGCCTTTAGGGCAGCAACTGCGTCCTTTGAGTCCGGGTTCTTCAGCGCGTCGGACGCGTTAGTGAAGATCGTGCCGGCAGCCGAGCTGTTGGCGATTGCCCAGTACTCTGTGTTGGAGAGGCCGTCGCCGCCGATGATCTGTGCCTTGACGGAGATGTCATGCAGCTGGCGGGCAAGGAGGCCGGCTTCCGGATGATAGCCGCCGAAGTAGATGACTTCGACGCCAGCCTGCTTCAGCTTCGCCGTCAGGGCGCTGTAGTCCTTTTCACCGGGGGTAAGGGAGTCGTCAACCACTTCGGTCACACCACCCTTGTTGAGTGTCTCCTTGAAGGCTTTCGACAGGCCCTTACCATATGCGCCCTTGTCGTCAAGGATGGCGATTTTCTTGTCCTTGAGGTTCTTCACGACGTAGTTGGCGGCGACCGTGGCCTGCTGGTCGTCGCGGCCGCAGGTGCGCAGGATGTTCGTCAGACCGCGATTGGTCAGATCCGGAGCCGTTGCAGTCGGCGTGACCATCAGGATGCCGTTTTCGGCGAGCGCATCGGAAACCGGGATGGCAACGCCCGACGTAACCGGGCCGACGACGAAGTGGATGCTGTCGCCGACGAAGCCGTTCGCGACGGAAACACCCTGCTTCGGGTCGCCGGCATCGTCGCCGAGCTTCAGAACGAGCTTCTGGCCGAGAACGCCGCCGCTCTTGTTGATTTCGTCAACGGCGGTCTGTGCGCCATTCTTGACCTGTTCGCCGTAAGCGGCGACCGGACCGGTCAGCGGCGCGATAAGGCCGATCGTGATGTCTGCATGTGCGAGAGGTGCGAAGGCCAGCGAAGCGACGAAGGTCGCGGCCGTCAGTGTCTTCAGACTCATATTATCTCTCCTTGGATGGGCGCGGCAGCGCCCTTTGAACCCCCCTAGCCTGCCTCGAAGCGCAAACTGCCGTAAGTGCTCCCTGATAAGACAGGACTGGCATCGAAGCCGATGATCGCTTTCGGTCATTTTTGACCTGGAAAGCGTTCATAAGAGTATTTCCTCTAGGAATGTTGCGACGATTCCGCAAGAAAATAACCGTCGCGGCAGCAATTTTGACGATTTTTCGTGTCGTTTTGACGAGGGATGGTTGTTGTATCCTTTTCGTCAACACCTACCTGAAACATCGGTCGGGTACGGTGGCTCGAAAGGTCGATACGGCCGCCCCTCGAACCGGAGAGACCGAGGCGCCGATCGGCACCGAAAATGCCGAACGACCTGATCCGCGACGAGGAGCCGGATGTCCGCATGACCGAAAATGATGTTGCGAAAGCCTATCTTGACCTCTGGCACCTCTCTCTTGATGGCGAGCCGATTGTGACGCATTCGAGTAAGCTCTTCCCGGTGCGGCGAAATGGCAAGGCGGCCATGCTCAAGTTTGCGGTCGCGCCCGAGGAGAAATTGGGTGCGGCGCTCATGGTCTGGTGGAACGGTGTCGGCGCCGCGCATGTTCTCGAACATCAGGGCGATGCGATCCTGCTCGAGCGTGCAACCGGCGAGCGGTCTCTGATCGACATGGCCAGAAATGGCGGAGATGACGAGGCAAGCCGCATCATCTGCCGGGCCGTCGAAGGCCTTCACGCCCTGCGTGGGTCGCTTCTGACGTCGCTGATCCCGCTGGCACATCGTTTTCGTTCGCTCGAAGAAGCGGCCGACCGCGAAGGCGGTGCCTTCGTGCGATCTGCAGCCATCGCCCGTGCGCTGCTGGCAGAGCCTATCGATATCGTTACGCTGCACGGCGATGTTCATCACGGCAATTTTCTGGACTTCACAGGGCGTGGCTGGCTCGCGATCGATCCGAAGGGCCTCGTTGGTGAACGTGGCTTTGACTATGCCAACCTCTTCTGCAACCCGGACCATTCGGTCGCCACCACGCCCGGCCGTCTCGCGCGCCAGGTCGATGTCGTCATCGATGCGGCGCGGCTCGAACGTCGACGCCTGCTGCAGTGGATTGTTGCCTGGGCAGGTCTTTCGGCCGCATGGTTGATCGAGGATGGCTTGGACGAGCATATCAGGCCGACCTTGCAGATCGCCGATATTGCTGCTGCGGAACTCGACAGCATTGCTGTCTAATGGCTCAGAGCGTCGTGCCAGGCTTGCCGGTAACGCTCCAAGCCGCGAAGTTCGGCGCGGATCGGCGCGTTCTCCGCTGATGCAGGTGGGCGGATACCCGTCAAAAGGGCAGCTCCCTGGCTGGTTCCGGTCGAACCCGGCAAGGCAATGACCTCCCTTGTCGTGACTGCGGAGAGGGCGGTGAGATAGGCGCGATTGAAGGCAAAGGGACCTTCGACGAAGATTGGCCCTTTTGCGCCAATCAAAGTGAGGCAGGCTTCTGTCATCAGCGCAAGGTAGAGACTGACGGCGGCAAGCTGCTCTGCCTGATCCGTCGCGTCGCCGATCCAGCGTCTGGTCCTGCCCGGAAAGGGGCCGGATCCTTCGACCACGTTGGGCAGCAGCATGAGGCCTTTTTCGATCACCCTTTCAAGCGCAACCTCGATGGCATCGGTTGGCGCCGTGCCGATCTCTGCCGCCAGGATCTCGAACTCGCGGCCGCCCATGAAACGAGCCGACGGCACGGCGCGGCCATAGGCATCGACATTGGCAAGTATGTCGCGTTTGGGATCGAGATGTTCGAGATCGCCGCCGACCCCGAAACTGATTACCCATGTTCCCGTCGACACGACGGCGAAAGGTGCTTCGTTTTCGATCAGATGCGGTAGCAGCGATGCGTTGGAATCGTGAATGCCGCAATAGACTGGCACCGGCTCCACAAGGCCGATTTGCCCGGCAAGTTGAGGCAGGATTGGCCCGAGAGCGTCGAATGCTGAGCGTACCGGCGCCATCAGTGCGCGAATGCCAAGCCTGGCGACGAGGGATGAATAGTCTCCGCTCGTCGGATTCCAGAGGTCGGTATGGCATCCGAGCGAGGTCATCTCGTTGGCGGCAGTGCGGGTCAAGCGAAAGGCCCAGTATTGCGGATAGGTCAGAATGGTTGCTACGCGCGCAAATTCCTCGGGAAATGCGTTTTTCTGGTAGTGGATCTGCGCTCCGACATTCAGGCCGCCAGAGAGGCTTGGCGAGAAGGTTTCTGCAAATGCTGGTCGAAACTCGCCATAGGCCTGCTGAATGGGAAGAGGGTAGGTGTGTTCATAGTCGAGAACCGGCAGTGCGAGATTGCCATCGGCGTCGAGGAGCGCCATCGACGCGCCATGCGTAGTAATGGAGATCGCATCGAAACCGGGAACAGTTGCAAAATCCTTCAGGGCTTCGATGATAAAGGACCATAATCTTTCGATATCATAGTGCGGATAGAGGCCGGTCTTCACGACGCTGTTGCTGGTTTTGACACCAGCGATTTCGCCGCCCGTTTCGGCCTCCAGCACGACAACCTTGGCATTGGTCTTGCCGATGTCGATCACGGCGATATGCCGGTAGGCTTTCGTGTTGGTCATGGCAGATGGAAGACCGTGACGAGATCGCTCTGGACGGGCGAATTGTCGGGATTGGTCGCCATGATGTCGGCCATGTGTGCCCACCATTTCTTCATGACAGGATGCTCTGGCAGGCTCGCCATGGTGTGATCCTTTGGCCGTGTCAGCACGCCGAAAAGCGTGTTCGTCTCGCGGTCGAGATGGATGGAATAGTCGCTCGCTCCCGCCTGATGCAGCAATTCGATCAGCTCGGGCCAGATTTCGTCGTGGCGTCTTCTATACTCCGCTTCCATGCCCGGAATGAGCGTCATCTTGAAGGCGTGGCGTTCGAGAGCTGATGTCATTTGGAGCTCATGGTCCTGATGCGCCGGGCAACGATCGGCAGCGCGATGGTGATGATGAGGAGAAGGCCGATGAAGATCGACATGACGATGCCCGGCACGTTGAGCAGGCCGAGGCCGAAGGTGACAAGGCCCATTACGAAAGCGGCGATGACGACCCCACCGATCGTACCTGAGCCGCCGAGGATCGACACTCCCCCAAGCACAACCATCGTCACCACCTCCAGCTCCCAGCCAAGCGCGATCGAGGGTCGAGTCGAGCCAAGGCGCGAGGTGAGGCAGACGGCGGCGATGCCGCTCATGATGCCCGTCAGAAGAAACAGGATGAACTTCACCCGCTCGACCGGAATGCCGGAGAAGCGCGCGGCGAAGTCATTGTTGCCGATCGTATAGACCTGCCGCCCGAAATTCGTCGCGTGCAACAGGATTGCAAAAGCGATCGCAAGCACAATGAACAGCACGAATTCGAAGGAGAAGACCCAGACAACATAGCCTTGGCCGAAATAGGCGAAGCTATCCGGGTAGTTGCCATAGGCCTGGTCGCCGAGCACGATATAGGAAATGCCGCGAAACAGGCTCATCGTGCCGATGGTAACGACGATCGACGGCAGCTTCATCACGGAAACAAGGAAGCCGTTGAAGATGCCGCAGACGAGGCCAACGCCGAGACCGATCGCGACAAGGCCTGATGTGCCGACGCCTAACTGAGCCGCTGCCCCCATCGCCGTCGAGGCAAGCGCAATGATGGCTGCGACTGACAGGTCGATTTCACCTGATATGACGAGCAGTGCCATGGCAAAGGCGATCATCGCCTTTTCGGTGAAGTTGAAGGTGGCGTCCGAAAGGTTGAAGGGATCGAGGAAATAGGGCGAGGCCAGCGAATTGAAGATGAAGATCGCGACCGCAACCCCGAAGAGCAGCGTTTCCCAGCTCGACAAGATGCGTTTAAAAGGAGTGCCGAGGCGATCCGGAATGGCGCGCTTTTCCGCCGCTGCCGCTTGCAAACCGTTGCTCATGCGATTGCTCCCTCACTGGCGGTGTCTTTTGCGGCCTGATCCCGGAGGATGATGCGGCCGCGGTTGCGTTCGCGGCGGGCGTTGAAGACGACGGCTAGGATGATGACGGTGCCTGAGATTGCCATCTGCGTGAACGGCGAGATACCGATCACCGGGAGCGCATTCTTGATGACGCCGAGGAACAGCGCGCCCAGCACTGCGCCAGCGACTGAACCGACGCCGCCTGCAATCGAAATGCCGCCGATGACGCAGGCCGCCACGCTATCGAGCTCGAAACCGTTGGCGATGTCGACATAGGCGACGGCATAGCGCGACACCCAGAGATAGCCGCTCAACCCGGCGAGTGCACCGGAGAGAACGAAGGCGAGGAAGCGGGTCCAACCAACATCGATGCCGGCATAGATCGCCGCGACCGGATTGCCGCCGCTCGCATACGCCGAGCGGCCGAACTGGGTATGGCGCAGCACCAGATACATCGTCAGCATGATCGCGATGCCGATCCAGGCAAGCACCGGCAGCCCAAGAAGCGGCGTGCGCGGTACATTGAGGAAGATCGGTGTGAACTGATGCGCATTGACCCATGCGCCGCCCGACAACACGAAGGCCATGCCGCGATAGATTGTCAGGGTACCGAGTGTGACGACAATCGGCGGGATTTCCAGTGCCCAGACGAGATAGCCATTGATGGCACCGAGAACGGCGCCCATCAGGATTGCCATCACGATCAATGCGGCCAGCGGGACATCGGGATAGGCTGCATTCAGCATCGCAACCGCCATCCCCGTCAGCGCCAGGTTGGCGGCGACGGACAGGTCGATCGATTTCGTGAGGATCACCGTCATTTGGGCGAGGGCCAGGATGATGAGGATCGACGTGTCGTTGAAGATATTGGCGAGATTGGCGGGTTCGGCAAAGCCGGCCGCGCGCGTGGCGAAGCCGGCGATCATCACGGCGATGATGATGGCGAGCAATGTTTCGCGCTTTTTGAGGATGCGTGGCATCCTGTCCTCCCTTGAGCATTATGCAGCCGGGTGGCCTCACCTGGCGTCGCATAAATGCGGCAAAAACAAACAGTACGAGCGTTCTGGCTGATCGAAGAAATGCCAAAACGTTCTATGCGTTGCCCGTCGCGGCACGCACCAGAGCTTCCGGCGTCAGCCCCTCGCGCTCGAACAGGCCCGCGGACAGGCCTTCCTTCATGACGAGCACACGATCCGACATGCCGAGGATCTCTGGCAGTTCGGAGGAGATCATGATGATGCTGAGCCCTTCGGCCGCAAGCTCGCTGATGAAGCCGTGGACGGCGGCCTTCGAGCCGATATCGATGCCCTTTGTGGGCTCGTCGAGAATGATGATCTTCGGCTGTGTCGCCAGCCATTTGCCGATGACCACCTTCTGCTGGTTGCCGCCTGAGAGCGTGCCGACGGGCACGGACAGGGCGGCTGCACGAAGATCGAGCCGTTCAGCATATTTCCGGGCGAGGGCGAACTCATTGGCAGCCTTCAGGAAGCCCTTGCGCGAGGTGCGCCCGAGCGACGGGAGCGACATATTCTGATAGATCGGCATCGGTAGCGCCAAGCCGTGGCGGCCACGCTCTTCTGGCACGTAGACGATGCCCGCGCCGATGGCGTCCTGCGGCGACCGCACCTGGATTTCCTGACCGTCGAGCGTCAGGCGACCTGAGAGCGGCTTAGTGATGCCGAAGAGCGATTGGCAAAGCTCCGAGCGTCCGGCGCCGATGAGGCCGTAGACGCCAAGGATCTCGCCGCGTCGCAGCCTAAAGGAAATGTCGCGAAACTCCGTGCGGTGACAGTATTTCTCCACCTCGAGAACCGTGCCGCCGATGGTCACCGGCACCTTCGGGAAAGCGTCCTTGACGTCGCGACCGACCATCATGCGAACGATCTCGTCCTGTGGCGTTGCTTTCAGATCGCCGTGACCAACGGCCCGACCGTCGCGGAAAACGACAAAATTATCGGCGATTTCATAGAGTTCATCGAACTTGTGGCTGATGAACAGAATGGCTTTGCCCTTCGCCTTTAGGCCTTCCACAATACGGAAGAGATCGTCGATCTCCTTGCGCGAAAGTGCGGCGGTGGGCTCGTCCATGATGACGATGCGGGCCTCGATCGACAAGGCGCGCGCGATCGCTACAAGATGGCGTTGCGCAATGGAGAGGTCCTTCAATCGAATTGTCGTATCGATGGCACTTTCAAGGGATTGAAGTAGCTCCTTCGACCGGCTGTTCATCGTCTTCCAGTCGATGGTGCGCCAGGACGTGCGCGGTGCATGACCGAGGAAGATGTTTTCGGCAACGGTTAGCTCGTCGAAGAGCACCGTCTCCTGATGAATGGCGGTGACGCCTGCATCGATGGCGGCCTGGGCATTGGCGAAAGTTGCCGGCTTGCCATTGACGAGAATTTCTCCCTCGTTCGGACGATAAATGCCGGTCAGGATTTTGACTAGGGTCGATTTGCCCGCGCCGTTCTCGCCGATCAGAGCGGTGACCTTGCCGGGGTAAAGCGAAATGCTGACGCCATCCAGCGCTTTCACACCGGGGAAGATCTGGGAAATGCCGCGCATTTCCAGAAGGGCCTGACTGTTCGCGGCAGGTGCGTCCGCTAGGGGTCGTTGAAGGACTGTGGTCATCAGCAATGTACCGGATCAATGAAGCCAGATCCGGCGGCTGACGCCGCCGGAGAGGTGCGGATGCTTGTTTCGATCAGAAAACCTTGGAGAACTGATCGATGTTCGACGCGTTGTAGACGAACGGATCGGCCATGGCGGCTTCGCCGTTTTCGCCAACCTTGATCTTGCCCATACGGCCGGCATTGATCTCGCTGCCCGGCTTGCCGTCGGTCTCGCCCTTGACGAGGCGATAGGCGATCTGCGTTGCGGAATAGCCGAGATCGATCGGGTTCCAGATCGCGAATTCCTTCGTTGCGCCGGACTTGATCGCGCCGGCCATCTCGGACGGCAGACCAAGACCGGTCACGTAGACCTTGCCGATCTTGCCGGCATCCTTGACGGCCTGCGACGCGGCGAGTACGCCGACGGTGGTCGGAGCAACGATGACCTTGACTTCCGGATGCGAGGTCAGGAGGCCCTGGGCTTCACGATAGCTCTTGTCCGAGAGATCGTCACCATAAACGGTCGTGACGAGGTTGAGACCCGGGAAATCCTTGAGCTGCTTCTTCATCTCGCCGATCCAGATGTTCTGGTTCGTCGACGTCGTCGTCGCAGACAGGATGGCGAAGTCGCCCTTGCCGCCGTCAAGATGATCCTTGGCGAGCGTCAGGCACATCTTGCCGATCAGCTCGTTGGATGAGGGGTTCAGCTGCAGGATGCGGCCGGCCTTGGCAACGCCGGAATCCCAGGAAATGACCTTGATGCCGCGCTGAGTGGCCTTCTTTAGTGCCGGGACGACTGCATCGGGATCGTTTGCGGAAATCGCGATGGCGTCGACGCCCTGCGCGATCAGCGAATTGATCACTTCGATCTGGCCTTCGGCCGTGGTCGAGGTCGGGCCGGTGTAGATCACCTGCACGCCGCCGAGATCCTTGGCAGCTTCCTGGGCGCCCTTGTTGGCGGCTTCGAAGAAGCCGTTGCCCAGCGACTTCACCACGAGACCGATCTTGATGTCCTTAGCACTGGCCGCGCCGGCAAAAAGCGTTGCGGCGAGCGCAACGCTGATCGCCAATTTCTTTGCAATATTCATGTCACTTCCTCCCAAAGTTAATAGGCATGCTCACCCCACCTGAGCCGCGCATTTCATGCGACCGATGGGGAATCTTCCTCCTCGGCCTCAGCCGAAACATTTGCGATGATGAGCGAAATGCCCGCATCTTCGATCATTCGCACCGTGTCGGCCGAGATGCCGTCATCGGTGATGATGGTCGAGACCTGTTCGAGCGGGCACAGGATCAGGCTTGAGCGCTGGCGGAACTTGCTCGAATCCACCATGACGACAAGTTCGTCTGCCTGGCGCATGAGCTTCTGTTCGCTCTGGATGACCAGCGCATCGGCTTCCATGATGCCGAGCGGGCCGACGCCCTGCGCACCGATGAACATGCGTCGCGCATAGAAATTCCGGATGGTGTCGTTGTCGAAGGGCGAGAGGATCAGGCTCTGCTCGCGATAGATCGCGCCGCCCGGCACCGTCACCGTGTTCTTCGAATGCTTGATCAGATGTTCGGCAATAGCGAAAGAGTTGGTCATCACCTGCAGCCGGAAGGCTGAGATATAATGCACCAGCTGGAAAGTCGTCGTACCGCCGTTGATGATGATTGCGTCGCCGGGATTGCAGAGCTCGGCAGCCTTGCGCGCAATTGCGCGTTTCCTATCGATATTGACGGCTTCGGATACGCGGAACGGCCGCGCCGCCAGATTGCCAAGCTGCGGAGGGTGGATCGATTCCGCGCCGCCACGTACGCGCCGGATCTTTCCCTGCACATGCAGGGCAGCGATATCACGACGTATCGTCGCTTCCGAAGCTTCGGTGAGCTCGGAAATATCCTGAATCGTCACGACAGATTTTTCCTGTACGGCGCTCAGAATAATGCGATGGCGTTCACGTTCGTGCATTGGTTCCTCCGTATTGGCGGTTATTTCGCAAATATGACAACGTGTCAATCATAAACGATCACAATCTTTCATACTGCATCGCAACATTACCGATTTTGATCGTTTTCGATTGACAACGTGATAAAGTGTGAGCGATACCCTGCTCACAAAGGGCGGCTCTATCACGATCCGATCCGCCCGAAGGCTTGATCTACAAGACTTGATTTCAAGGGAGGATGACATGGCGGCTGACGTTCAGCTTCTGAAGAACCGTTGGGATGATGCATATGCGGCCGGTCTCGATGAGCCGGGCAAACTGCTGTATCGCTCGAATCTGCTCGGTGCAGACAAGCGTATCACCAACTACGGCGGCGGCAACACGTCGGCCAAGGTCATGGAAACTGATCCGCTTTCCGGCGAGAGGGTCAAGGTGCTGTGGGTCAAGGGCTCTGGCGGCGATGTCGGCACCATCAAGCTCGATGGCTTCGCGACGCTCTATCAGGACAAGCTCGATAGCCTGAAGAACATCTATCAGGGTGTTGCAGACGAGGATCGCATGGTCGGGTTCCTGCCGCATTGCACCTTCAATCTGAATGCGCGCGCAGCATCCATCGATACGCCATTGCACGGCTTCGTGCCCTTCGCCCATGTCGACCACATGCATCCTGATGCCATCATTGCTATTGCCGCTGCGAAGAATTCGCGTGAACTGACGCGCGAAATTTTTGGCGACGAAATCGGCTGGCTGCCCTGGCGCCGTCCTGGGTTCCAGCTCGGGCTCGATCTTGAAGCCTTCGTCAAGGCGCATCCCAATGCCAAGGGCGTTGTCCTCGAAAGCCATGGCCTCTTCACCTGGGCCGATGACGCCAAGACCTGCTACGAACTGACGCTTGCCATCATCAACAAGGCGATCGAATGGTTTGCCGCCAAGACCGAAGGCAAGACGGCTTTCGGTGGCGCTGTCGTCGAAAGCCTGCCGCTGGCGGAACGCCGTGCCATCGCAGCCCGGCTGATGCCGGAAATCCGTGGCCGCATCGGCAAGGCGGAGCGCAAGCTCGGCGATTTCGACGATCAAGGCGCCGTACTCGAATTCGTCAACTCGAAGAACCTTCGTCCCCTCGGCGCGCTCGGCACGAGCTGCCCGGATCACTTCCTGCGCACCAAGATCCGCCCGTTGATCGTCGATTTCGATCCGGAAAAGCCCGACGTCGATGCCGTGATTGCCGGTCTCGACAAGGCACTGGAAGACTATCGCGCCGATTACGCGCGCTACTACAATGGTTGCAAGCATGATAACTCGCCTGCCATGCGCGATCCGAACCCGGTGATCTTCCTCGTTCCCGGCGTCGGCATGCTTTCCTTTGCCCGTGACAAGGCGACCGCCCGTATCGCCGGCGAGTTCTACGTCAACGCCATCAACGTCATGCGCGGTTCTTCCACCGTTTCCGAATATCAGGGCCTGCCGGAGCAGGAAGCCTTCGATATCGAATATTGGCTGCTGGAAGAGGCAAAGCTGCAACGCATGCCCAAGCCGAAAAGCCTTGCCGGGCGCGTCGCCTTTGTGACCGGCGGTGCCGGCGGCATCGGCCGCGCTACGGCCGCTCGTCTCGTGCGCGAAGGCGCCTGCGTCGTTCTGGCTGACATCGACCAGGCGGCACTTGAGGGCACCCAGGCGGATTTTGCAAAGATGTTCGGCGCCGACGCCGTGCGCAGTGTCAAGCTTGATGTGACGAAGGAAGATGCTGTCATTTCCTCCTTTGCGGAGGCGTGCGTCGAGTTCGGTGGTGTCGATATTCTGGTCTCGAATGCTGGGATCGCATCATCTGCGCCGATCGAAAGCACGGAGCTTTCGATGTGGAACCGCAACATGGATATCCTCGCGACGGGTTACTTCCTAGTTTCGCGTGAAGCCTTCCGGCTGTTCCGCCGCCAGAACCTCGGCGGCAACGTCGTCTTCGTCGCGTCGAAGAACGGCCTTGCATCCTCGCCGAATGCCGCCGCCTATTGCACGGCGAAAGCGGCAGAAATTCATCTGGCCCGCTGCCTGGCGCTGGAGGGCGCCGAGGCCGGCATTCGAGTGAATACGGTCAATCCAGATGCCGTTCTTCGTGGTTCGAAGATCTGGAACGGCGAATGGCGTGAGCAGCGCGCCGCTTCCTCGAAGATCGAAGTGGACGAGTTGGAGGAACATTACCGCAAGCGTTCGATGTTGAAGTTGAATGTCCTGCCCGAGGACATCGCCGAGGCGATCTACTTCCTGGCCTCGGACCTTTCCGCCAAATCAACGGGCAATATCATCAACGTCGACGCCGGCAACGCGCAAAGCTTCACGCGCTGATATCAGGCGGCCCGCGCCGCCGCTGTGTTTGCCGGCGCGGGCCTTCATCGTTTGGGAGGAAAGAATGGCCGAGTTTAGAATTGCGCCCGATCTGGTTGCTGCAGAAAACGACAAGCGCGCCGCTGCGCTGAAATCGGATTACGAGGCACTTGGCGCCACACTTGCACGACGCGGTGTCGATATCGAACTTGTCACCCGCAAGGTTTCCGAATTCTTCGTTGCAGTTCCGTCCTGGGGTGTCGGCACCGGTGGCACGCGCTTTGCCCGCTTCCCCGGCACAGGCGAGCCACGTGGCATTTTCGACAAACTCGACGATTGTGCGGTCATTCAGCAACTGACCCGCGCGACGCCGAAGGTCTCGCTGCATATTCCCTGGGACAAGGCGGATCCGCGCGAGCTCAAGGCGAAGGGCGAGGCGCTTGGCCTCGGCTTTGACGCCATGAACTCCAACACGTTCTCGGACGCACCCGGTCAGGCGCATTCCTACAAGTTCGGCTCGCTCAGCCACGTCGGCGCGGCAACCCGAGCCCAGGCCGTCGAGCACAACATCGAATGCATTGAGATCGGCAAGGCGATCGGCTCGAAAGCGCTGACCGTGTGGGTCGGCGATGGCTCGAACTTTCCGGGCCAGACCAACTTTACCAGGGCGTTCGAGCGCTACCTTTCCGCCATGGCCGATATTTACAAGGCGCTGCCTGACGATTGGCGGCTGTTCTCCGAGCACAAGATGTATGAGCCGGCCTTCTATTCGACGGTCGTTCAGGACTGGGGCACCAATTACCTGATCGCGCAGACGCTCGGCCCGAAGGCGCATTGCCTGGTCGATCTCGGCCACCATGCGCCGAATACCAATATCGAGATGATCGTGGCGCGCCTCATCCAGTTCGGCAAGCTCGGCGGCTTCCATTTCAACGACTCGAAGTATGGCGATGACGATCTCGATGCCGGTGCGATCGAGCCCTATCGCCTATTCCTCGTCTTTAACGAACTGGTCGATGCGGAACGGCGTGGGGTCAACGACTTCAATCCGGCCCACATGATCGACCAGTCGCACAATGTTACGGACCCGATCGAAAGCCTGATTTCCAGCGCCAACGAAATCCGCCGTGCCTATGCGCAGGCGCTGATCGTCGATCGCAATGCGCTCGGCGAATATCAGGATGCGAATGACGCGCTGATGGCATCGGAAACGCTGAAGCGCGCTTATCGCGCCGATGTCGAACCTATCCTTGCCGAAGCACGCCGTCGGGCTGGTGGCTCCATCGATCCGGTCGCGACCTATCGTGCGAGCGGCTATCGCGACAAGGTCGCCGCCGAACGTCCGGCGTCCGTTGCCGGCGGCGGTGGAATCATCTGATGCTATCCGGTGTCGACTGAAAGTGGGTCGGCACCTATTTGCCTATGGCCGCACCCGTTCGCATGTCTGCGGGTGAACCATCGAGCGCGTTGCCTTTGATCGGTTTTGACCGCTTACAAGCAAAGGGCTGACCCGGCGAGATGATCCCCATGGTTTCGTCTTCATCCGATGCCTCATGGATCCTGCTCGAGCTGAGCACAAGTACATGGGGAAAGGCCCCTTCCATCGGCATGCCCCCGGGGCTCTGGCTGAATGCCCAGACGCCAAAGAATTCCGCATGTTTGTCATGTTGGTCTGGCAGATTCCGAATGGATTTTTGGCTTCTTAGCCGCGTCGGGCGGAGGCCAATTTATCGGCTCGTATATGCTGCTCGCTCACTTTCGAGTGGTTCGGCAACGAGAATTGAGTATTGTCGCTCGCAACGGCTCGCCGTGATTTGACGGCGAGGCTGCCTTCAAAGATTGAGCCTGTGTTGATAGGTGAGGAAAGACAATGACGACTGATATTAGCGGTTTTGCCGGACGACTGAAGCGCCGCGAGAGTGGCGGCATGATCTCCGGCTGGGTTGGCATACCCGACCCGATGCTCGTCAATCATCTGGCGCAGGAAGACTTCGATACCGTGGTGCTGGACATGCAACATGGCATGTGGGACATGACGTCGGCCGCCAACGGCATTGCCTATGTGCGCCTAGCCGGCAAGCCGGCGGTCGCGCGCATTCCAGTCGGCGATTTTGCTGCTGCCTCCCGGCTTCTTGATGCCGGAGCCTCCGCCATCATCGCGCCGATGATCAACTCTGCCGATGACGCGCGCGCCCTGGTAAAGGCGACGAAATATCCCCCGCTCGGCGAGCGCAGCTGGGGACCGTCGCTGGCAATCAATCACTTCGGTCTCCCCGCAGACGAGTATCTACAGACCGCCAACAGCCTGACCGTCACCATCGCCATGGTGGAAACGCGCACTGCTCTCGACGCGATCGATGAGATCCTTGCCGTTGACGGTATCGACGGCATCTTCGTCGGTCCCTCAGACCTTTCCATCGCGCTTTCGAACGGTGCAAGGCTCGCGCCTGACAGCGCCGCGATCGATCAAGCGCTTGCGACCGCGCTTGCACGCTGCCGCGCCCACGGCAAGGTGATCTGCGCCTTCGGTGGCGACGGTACCCGCGCCGGAGAATATCTGAAGCTCGGCCTCGATCTCGTCATCGCCGGCACGGAAACCGCACAGTTGCGGGCAGGCGCGCGCACGGCCATTCAGGCTGCGCGCAAGATCGTTGAAGCATAATTGGTGAATTTGACGAAAAGGCATGTCCGGATGAGTCGCCGGGCATGCCAATTCTGCATGTGGTGTTGGTGAGCCCTTTCGGATCGCCGATCATCAATCGAATGCGGTCCGAAGTCTTGGGTGTGCAAGACTACGTGGCGGCGTTAAGCGGCCATCACTTTACCAGCCTTACGTGGAAGGGATTGTAGTCCGCATCGCCACAATCACCGCGGGCTTTTGCCGGCGTGATTGCATTTTGCGTTGCGATCAGCACGAGCGCGAAGGCAATGACGGTCAATACGGTCTTGGCATACTTATCCATGATTTCCCCCCAATGCTGGAATTGGCAACGAACCGCACTTTAAAAGTGCTTTCTGGATGCTGCCTGAATAAGACGCTCAAGGTTGCATTCTTAAGTGGCGCTGCCGCTATCGGACAGGCTGCTCCAACGGGCATCTACCTCCGAGGTTTGGATCTCAGCGCGCGCTTGCATCGACGCTTGGCTGCGGGCATTCTCGTGCCGACGTGGCGGAGCGGAATGATTTGTCGAAAATGCATGGATTGGCGGCGGGGCGAAATGTGCGGCGCGAGGCAGGCCAGCGTGTCACATTGCGCACGGTTGCGACTGCCTTGGGTCTTTCGGTCACGACAGTCAGCCGGGCCCTGAAGGAAGGGCCTGAGGTCAATCACGAGACGATCGAGCTGGTCAAGCGGGTCGCGGGTGAGCTCGGCTATCGCCCGAATCTTGGCGGCATCAACCTTCGCACCGGAAAGACCCACGCGATCGGCATCGTGCTGCCATTCGGCCGTGAGGGCGAGATGAACATTGTCGTCGCCTCGCTGATCGAAGGCGCCTCGCGCTACATGAAAGCCAGGGGTTATCGCACCACGATCGTGCCGCAGTCGCAGGCGGACGATCCCCTGACGGGCGTGCGCGATATCGTCGAAGAAGGGTCGGTCGACGGCATTATCATAACGCATACGACCCCGCAGGACGACCGTGTCAAATATCTGCTCGAGGTTGGCATACCCTTTGTCACCTTCGGGCGAACAGAACTGTTGAGTGCGCATCCGAGCGTCGATCTCGACCATGAGGTTATCGGCGCCGAAGCGGCGGGCTTGCTTTTGGATGCGGGCCATCACAGGCCGCTGCTGATAGCGCCAAGCAGCCACTTCACCTATAGCCTGCAGTTCATGCGGGGTTGGCGCGAGACCTTTGCGGACCGCCATCTTATTGCCCCTGATGATCTCATCCACTGCACCGCGACAACGCCTGACAATGGGCGCGAGATGGCAAAGCATGTGATTGCGACCAATCCGAAGGCAACTGCAGCGTTCGTGGCAAGCGAGGAGGCGGCTCTTGGCTTCCTTGTGGGTCTGCGCGATGCCGGGCGACAGGCCGGCAGGGATTTCGCGCTGATTACCTATGGTGGCACGGCGCTACCCGATTTCTTCAATCCGCCGCTGAGCAGCTTCTACTACTCCAATCATGCGATCGGCGAGCGACTGGCCACTTTCCTGCATCGCGCGATTGCTGGCGAAGATCCCGCCGGCTTGCGTGAGGTGGTCCGTGCCGCCTTCGTCGATCACCGGAGCCAGATCCTTCACGCCTGAATGTTTCCGTGGTTCGCCACATGAACACGCACAGCGAAGCAATTCGTAACGTTACGAATTTCGGAATTTCATGAATATCATATCTTATCGCCCAGGAAATAGACGATTGACAGCGCCTCATTTTCGATGAATCGTAACGTTACGGATCGTTGATTTCGGGCTGGGAGGCTTATCGACGAAGCCATTGGAATGCGTGCGGAAGCTATGCCGCAGGGCAGGCTCCGCATTCCCAGGGAGGATGACGTGAGTAGTGGCTCGCTTTTTTTCGGATCGCCAATTTGGACCTTTAACTGGAACCCGCCTTATCAAAAACCGCTGCGGCGCCTCGCGCGCACCGGCTGCAAGGGTTTCGAGCTCACCGCATGGTCGGTGGACATGCTGAGCTACTACACGCCGCAAACCATTCGCGAGCTAAAGGAGATCGCGGAGGGTGAGGGCTTGGTGCTCACCAACTTGTTCTTCAATCTGCCGTTCAGCCGTGCCGCGAATGCCACCGTATCGACCGTCGATCTCGATGGCTACAGGCGTGGAATGGATGTCGCAGCCGAAATCGGCACGCCCATCGTCACCAGCATGACGCCCTATCCGTTTCAGTCCGAGGTCAAGCCGATCCTGCAGCGCCCGATCTCGCAGGAATGGGGTGCGGCCGTTGAGCCGCAATGGAACTGGACGGGCGAGTATGATGTGGTGGTGGAGGGTTTCGCTCAGGCGTCCGAGATTGCTGCGGCTGCAGGTCTGAAGGTTGCGATCGAGCCGCACCCCTATCGCTGGGTCAGCTCGGGCCAGGCCATGTTACGCCTGATCGAGCGCACGGGCGCTCCGAACCTGGGTCTGAATTTCGATCCGAGCCACCTCTTCCCAGCCGGCGACATGCCGCATTATGTCGTGTTGGCGCTCGGCAGCCGCATCTTCAACACGCATTTTTCCGACAATGAGGGCCATACGAACGCCCATTGGCGGCCTGGACGGGGCAAGATCGATTGGAAGGCGATCTTCTCCGCACTTCTAGCCATTGGCTATTCGGGGCCGATCACGCTCGAACTGGAGGATGCGCCCGGAGCATCCCATTGGACCCATTTCCGCGAAGCGACGCCGGAATTCGATGATGAGATGCGGCGTGGAATGGCCTATCTGCGCGCCGCAGCCGCCGAGCTTGATATCACCATTTCTTAAGAGGCAATTCCCATGAATAATGAGCCCATGAAAGTCGGCATCGTCGGCGCCGGAAATATCAGCGCCACCTACGTCGCGACCCTGCATATGTTCGATTTCATCCGCGTGAAGTCGGTCTACGATCTCTATCATGAATCCGCCCGCAAGCTCGCGGAACAGTTTGGCGTGGAGGCCGTTGGGCTGGATGCGATGCTCTCCGATCCGGAGATCGGTTTGATTATCAACCTGACGACGCCGGTCTCGCACTATGCCATCAGCAAGAAGGCGCTGCAGGCCGGCAAGCATGTCTATTCGGAAAAGCCGCTTGGCGTGTCGATGGTCGAGGCGGAAGAGCTGATGGCGATCGCACGCGCTGGCGATCTGCGGCTTGGCTGCGCTCCCGATACCTTCCTCGGCGGTGGCCACCAGCTGACGCGCCGGCTGCTCGACGAAGGCCGCATAGGCAAGACGATTTCTGCGACTGCGATGCTGCTGCTTCCCGGCCATGAGCACTGGCATCCCAATCCGACCTTCTTTTATGGTCGAGGCGGCGGACCGATGCTTGATGTCGGCCCGTATTACGTCACGAACCTCATCGCGCTGCTCGGCCCCGTGCGCGAAGTGTTCGGCACGGCAAAGATAACCCGCATCGAACGCACGGTGAAGACCGATCCGCGTCGCGGCGAGACGATCAAGGTTCTGGTGCCGACCCACCTGACTGGCGTGATGGAGTTTCATAGCGGTGCAACCGTTACCATCGCCACCAGCTTCGACGTCATCAGGCATAAGCACAATCAGATCGAGCTCTACGGCTCAGAGGGTTCGATGGTGACGCCCGATCCGAACAATTTCAGCGGCAAGGTCGAAATCTTCCACGATGGCGACGAAGCGTGGCGCGACATTCCCATCGATCATCCTTACACCGAGGGCGTCCCCGGTCATCTTGGCCTGCGCGGATTGGGCGCGGCCGAAATGGTGGATTCCCTTCGCTCCGGTCGGCCACACAGGGTATCGTCCGAGCTTGCATTTCATGCGCTCGAGGTGATGACAGCCTTTGAGCGATCTGCCCAATCTCGCGGCGTGGTTGCAATTCATAGCAGCTGCGGCCGCCCCGACCCGATACCGCGCACAATTAATGAGGGACGTTTCTCATAGGCTGCGCTATAGGTTGGGAAAATGCAGTCCTTTTGGACTGTGGGCTTGACGAAGGGGCAGTGGCTGAGGAACCATTGCTCGCTTGCTGCAGGGAACGGAGGCTCTGTTGCATCGCCTTGGAGGATCATGAAATTCGGCATCCGATGTCTGGAGACGGCGGCGGCTGAACAGAGGCGTTTGGAGAACGCCGTCAAAGGAGGAGGAACGAATGCGCAAATTGATGATGGCATTGGTCGGCGCTACGGCGCTGGTCGCAGCAAGCGTGACCGGTGCTTTGGCCGAGGGCAAGAAGGCCGAAGTCCTACATTGGTGGACATCCGGCGGCGAAGCAGCTGCGGTCAAGGAACTCGCCAAGGCCTTCAACGCCGCCGGCGGCGAATGGGTGGATACGGCGATCGCCGGATCTGGCTCGACGGCCCGCCCGATCGGCATCAACCGCATCATCGGCGGCAACCCGCCGGCCGCCATGCAGTTCAACACCGGTACGCAGATGAACGATCTCGCCCAGCAGGGCCTGCTGCGGCCGCTCGACGATCTGGCCAAGGAACAGGACTGGAAGTCCGTCCTGACGCCATCCTTCTATCAAGCCATTCAGTATAACGGCCATATCTACGGTGCGCCGATCAACGACCATGGTCAGAACTGGCTGTTCTATTCGAAGCCCGTTTTCGCCAAGGCGGGCGTGACTGCCGAGCCGAAAACCTGGGATGAAATGTTTGCCGCACTCGACAAGATCAAGGCCGCAGGCCTGATTCCTGTTGCTGTCGGCGGCCAGCCTTGGCAGCTCCAGTTGATGTTCAACGCCATCCTGCTTGGCGAAGGTGGCAAGGATCTTTACGGCAAGGTCTGGAAGGATCTCGACACCAGCGCCGTCAAGTCCGACAAGTTCAAGCATGTTGCGGAAGTTTTTGCCAAGCTGCGCAACTATCAGGACGCAGGCAGCCCGAACCGCGATTGGAACGTTGCGACCGGCATGCTGATCGACGGCAAGGCCGGCATCCAGTTCATGGGTGACTGGGCCAAGGGTGAATTCATCCATGCCGGCCTCGCCGCCGACAAGGATTTCGGCTGCATCCTCGGACCGGGCGAATCCAACTTCATGATGGGCGGCGACATCTTCGTCTTTCCGGTCCTGAAGGACAAGGCGACAACCGATGCACAGACCCTTTTGGCAACGGTCATCATGTCGAAGGAAGGTCAGGTCGCCTTCAACTCCAAGAAGGGGTCCGTGCCCGTGCGTCTCGACGTCGATACGTCGAAGCTTGATGCCTGCGCACAGAAGGGCTTGACCGCGCTCAAGGATCCGAGCCGTCAGATTCTGACCTCCGACGTGTTGACGCCGCAGGATATCGTCCAGACCGAACAGGACCTTGTCGCCCAGTATTGGACGACCCCGAGCATGACGGCCGATCAGTTCGCCGATCAGTTCGCCAAGGTCATCGAGCAGGCGAAGTAAGCTTCACCGACATCCATGCGGCGGCAGGTTCGCCTGCCGCCGGTTCTCATGAATGCTGAGGAGGAGCGCGCCTATGACCACACCTGAAACAAGCGCCGCCGCCGTCGGTGCGACTGTCGCGCCGAAAGCCGCCACTCACAGGCGGGTGCATTTCTCGCCTTATTTGGCTCTGCTGCCGGCTTTTTCCATCGTCGTCCTGGCCTATGTCGTGACGGTCGTCTGGAACATCTGGATATCTTTCACCGACAGCAAGGTGCTGCCAGTGAATATTTTTGTCGGCACCAAGCAATATCAGCGACTGTTCGATACGGCGCGCTGGCTGATATCGCTGCAAAATGTCGTGGTATTCGGCGTCCTCTTCATCGCCGGTTGTCTGATCCTCGGCTTTCTTCTTGCCGTGGCGCTAGACCAGAAGGTGCGCTTCGAAAACACCTTCCGCACGATCTTCCTCTATCCTTTCGCTATGTCCTTTATCGTCACTGGCCTTGTCTGGCAGTGGATCATGAATCCGACGCTTGGGCTGCAAAAGGTCGCCGACAGCATCGGTTTCACCTGGTTCCGCTTCGACTGGATCGTTCAGAGCGACCTTGCGCTCTACGTCATCGTGCTTGCCGGTATTTGGCAATCTTCGGGGCTCGTCATGGCGATCATGCTGGCGGGATTGCGTGGTATCGACCGCGAGCTTTGGAAGGCCACGCGCATTGACGGTATTCCAAGCTGGCGCGTCTATCTCCACATCGTCATCCCGATCCTGAGGCCAACCATCATTACCGCAAGCGTCCTCCTGGCGATTGCCGTTGTCAGGGTTTACGAGCTTGTGCTGGCAACGACCGGCGGCGGACCAGGAATATCGACCGAAGTGCCCGGAAAGTTCATCATGGACTACCTCTTCGGGCGCGGTAACATCGGGCTTGCAACTGGCGCGTCGACCGTGATGTTCATCACTGTGGTCATCCTCGTGACGCCCTGGCTCTACTATGAATATTTCCGCGAAAAGCCGAGGGGGAACTGATGACGATGCCATCTTCCGTCACTGGCGCCATGCAGGGTCCGACCGGGCGCAAGCCGCAGCATCTGACCCCCGGGCGCATAGGCCTTTATCTCTTTCTCGCCATTGCGGCGTTGTTCTTCCTGTTGCCGCTTTATGTGATGCTTGTCACATCCTTCAAGTCCATGCCGGAAATCCGGCAGGGCAACATCTTTGCCTTTCCGCAAGCCTGGTCGGCCGATGCCTGGATACAGGCGTGGAGCACCGCCTGTACCGGCCTTGAATGCGGCGGCATCAGCGTGGGCTTCTGGAATTCGGTGAAGATCCTGATCCCGAGCATGATCCTGTCGATTTTCATTTCGTCGCTGACCGGCTATGCGCTTTCCTTCTGGCGGGTGAGGGGAGCAAACGTGCTCTTTGCCGTCCTGCTGCTTGGCGCTTTCATCCCTTATCAGGTGTTCATCTACCCTCTGGTGCTGATCTACCGTGATATCGGGATCTATTCGACTTTGCCTTGCATCATCATCACCCATACTGTTTTCGGCCTGCCGGTGCTGACACTTTTGTTCCGCAACTACTATTCCAGCCTGCCGATGGAGCTATTCAAGGCTGCGCGCATCGACGGCGCGGGACTATGGCAGATCTTCTTCCGCTTGATGATACCCATGTCGATCCCGATTTTGGTGGTGGCGTCGATCCTGCAGGTGACCGGCATTTGGAACGACTTCCTGTTCGGCGTGGTTTTCGCCGGCCGCGAAAACTTCCCCATGACCGTGCAGCTCAACAACATCGTCAACTCCACCCAGGGTGAGAAGCTCTACAACGTCAACATGGCGGCAACGATCTTGACCGCTCTCATTCCGCTGATCGTCTATTTCGGTTCGGGTCGCTGGTTCGTGCGGGGCATCACGGCGGGCGCAGTCAAGGGATAGTTCATGGCCAATGTTTCCATTCGCGAACTTGCAATCGATTTCGGCAACGTCAACGTTCTGAAATCGCTCAATCTAGAGATAAATTCGGGCGAGTTCATCGTTCTGCTCGGCCCGTCCGGCTGTGGCAAATCGACCTTGCTCAACGCCATCGCCGGCCTCACGGATATCAGTGATGGGCAGATCTGGATCGGCGACAAGAACGTCACCTGGGAGGAGCCGAAGGATCGCGGCATTGGCATGGTGTTTCAGTCCTATGCGCTCTATCCGACGATGACGGTCGAGGGAAATCTCTCTTTCGGGTTGCGCATCGCCGGCATGCAGAAAGAGGAGATCGCGGAGCGCGTCAATCGCGCCGTACAGATTCTGCAGATCGACCCGTTGCGCAAGCGGCGTCCGGGCGAACTCTCCGGCGGTCAGCGGCAGCGCGTCGCCATCGGGCGCGCGCTGGTGCGCGATGTCGATGTCTTCCTGTTCGACGAACCGCTCTCCAATCTCGACGCCAAGCTTAGAACCGAGTTGCGCGTCGAGTTGAAACGGCTCCACAGTGGCCTCGGCTCGACGATGATCTATGTCACGCACGACCAGATCGAGGCGCTGACCCTGGCGGACCGCATCGCCGTCATGAGCGGCGGGGTGATCCAGCAATTCGCCTCGCCGAAGGAAATCTACCGTCGGCCCGTCAATCGCTTCGTGGCGGGCTTCGTCGGCTCGCCTTCGATGAATTTCCTTTCGGGCCAATTGACGAGCAACAATGGCATGCCCGCCTTTGCGCTGCCCGATGGCCGCAAGATAGATCTCAATGGTTATGAGTTTTCTGGTGCGCCCGGCGAAGGCCGCAAGGCGACGCTTGGTGTACGACCGGAGCAGATGCAGTTCCAGCCGGCCAGCGATCGTTCATCGAGCTTGCCGGCCACGTTCACCATCGTCGAGCCGATGGGGTCCGACAATTTGATTTGGGGCCAGGTCGGCAGTGAGACCTTGTCGGTGCGTATCGATGCCGATGAGGAGATCGCGCTCGACAGCGAGCAGCCGGTCTACTTCCAGCCTACGCTTGCGTCGCTGTTCGGTGAAGACGGACAGCGTTTATAGCGCGTCACGTTTGCCGCGCGCTGGGAAACGCGCGGCAAACGCCTCATGCCTTGACCTCGAAGACCATGTTGAATGGTGTTTCGGTGGCTTTGCGGAAATGAGAATAGCCTGCATCCATCGCAACCTTACGCAGCTTCAATTCACCCGCCTGCGCGCCTAAACCCAGCCCGACTTCCTGGGATAGTGACGCCGGAGTGCAAATCATCGTGGATGCGCCGTAGAAGACGCGCCCAACGGGATTGAGATTGTCCTTCAGGCAATCATGTGCAAAGGGTTCGACGATCATCCAGATACCGTCATCCGCAAGGCATTCCTTGACATGTTTGCCGGCACCGACGGGATCACCCATATCGTGCAGGCAATCGAACATCGCGACGAGATCGTAGTCGACGGCCGGGAAATCCTTGGCGCTTGCCTGCTCGAACGTGATGCGGTTGGCAACACCTGCTTCCTTCGCAGCGGCTTTTGCTCGCTCGATGGAAGGCAGATGATAGTCAAAGCCGAAGAACGTCGAGTTCGGATAGGCCTCAGCCATCAGGATGGTCGAGGCGCCGTGGCCGCAGCCTACATCGGCAACCATGGCACCGGCCTTTAGCTTTTCCTCCATGCCGTTCAGTGCCGGTATCCATTCCGAAACGAGATGGCTGTTGTAGCCAGGCCGGAAGAAGCGCTCTGTTCCACGAAACAGGCAGGCGTTGTGCTCATGCCAGCCGAGGCCGCTGCCGGTCTTGAAGGCATTGGCAACTTTGGGCTCGTCGAGCCACATGGATTGCACGACATCGAAGGCGCCAGTGAAAAAGGCTGGGCTATTCTCCTCGGCAAATACCATCGCCTGTTCTGGCGACAGATAGAAGCGTTCGGTCCCATCATCATAACTGACATAGTCGGCAGCGGCCTGCGCCGACAGCCACTCGCGCACATAGCGCTCCTTCACGCCGACTTTGTCGGCCAATTCCGCCGACGTCATCGGCGTCCCGTCCGCCATGGCCCGGAACAGGCCAAGATGGTCCCCGAGTGTTACCAATACGCCCGAGACCGCCGCACCGAGATCACCGACCAAGCGTCCGACGAGGCTATCGAGTTTCTGCATATCAGGTTCGCGCATGACATCCTCCCATCAGAATTGATGCAGCATTCCGTCATGATGTATTCGGATGGGAAACCATACTCCCGGGCAGCCGGGCGCGCAATTAAGCCATCCGGCTAAGCGCGCTCGGAGCCGCCCAACAGGAAATGCAACCTATTGACGCAATTGGTCGTTTCTGGCGTTCAGAAAGGCACCTTTGGGCTTTAGTTTGCCCGTGCCAGTTCCTTCTCCAAAACGGACAGAAGGCGAGGGTCGTCCGGCGTCACGTCTGGTGCGAAGCGTGCCACGACCTTGCCGTTGCGGCCGATCAGGAATTTCTCGAAATTCCAGACAACGCCGCCGTCCTGCCCGGTTTCCAGATCGTGCTTTGCAAGGCGTTCGCGCATCGGCCCATCGCCGGTTGCTTCGACGCCTGACGCGATCAGGCCGTTATAGAGGGGATGCCGGTCTTGGCCGGTTACGGCGATCTTGGAAAACATCGGGAATTGCACGTCGTAGGTTAGCGTGCAGAAGCTTAGAATGTCTTCGTTCGTACCGGGTTCCTGTCCCTTAAAATCGTTGGCGGGGAAGCCGGCGATGACAAGACCTTCGTCGCGCTTGTCTTCGTAGAGCTTTTCCAACGCCTCATACTGAACAGTCAGTCCGCATTTGGAGGCGACGTTGACGACCATGATGACCTTGCCGCGATAATCGGCAAGCGTCGTATCGCTGCCATCGATCCTTTTCACCGGAATATCGAGCACGCTGTCAGTCATAACCTTCACTCCAATCATTTGGAAAAACAGGATGCCGATATTTGCCTGGATTTCAACGCCGTCAAGGTCAGAAGCGAGTTCAGGTGGCGTCAATTCGAACCAGATGACCGCTCGATACTTCGCGATATTGCCGAACGGGCGGCTTGTAGCCGACCGGCCGAACCGGGCTCTTCAGTTCATCGACGGAGAGATTGCGCTTGATGCCGCGCCGCGCAGGATCCGGAACAGGAACGGCCGCCATCAACTTCTTCGTATATTCGTCGAAGCGCGAGGATGCGTTGGGGATGCGCACCTTTTCCAGCAATCGGATCGTCTCGGCCCGGGTTTCTGCCTTGGAGATGTCACCATGGCAGGTGAGTGCCTCGGAAATCTGCCGGCCGATGGTGAAGATCGGATTGAGTGATGTCATCGGCTCCTGGAAAATCATCGCGATATCCTTGCCCCTGACGTCGCGCATATCGCCCTCCGAAAGGGGGAGGATGTCCCGGCCGTTCAATTTGACGGCGCCTCCGATGCGGCTGCTGGCTTTGGCAAGCAGCCGCATGATCGGCAGTGAGGTCACGCTCTTGCCGGAGCCGCTTTCTCCGACGATTGCAACGGTTTCGTCCGGCATGATGTCAAAGGAGATATTCCTGACCACCTGACGCCATTCGCCATCGACGAGAAAAGATGTCGTCAGATTGGACACGGACAGAACGGGTCGAGTCCCCGGATCGGCTTGCTGCACCTTCGTGGTCGTCATGAAATCCCCTTTCCCGTTCTTGCGCTTGGCGCAGCTGAGAGCGGCAGCTATCGTCCGATTGCGTAGGCCTGCATCAAGCGCGGCGTCGCGGCCGCGCGCAGCAGGCCGTCCGCGTCGCGTCTTGCAGCGGTGAGACGACCCACCGTCCATTCCGGAGCAACCGTCAACTGATGGCCCTTTCTGCGCAGCGCATCAAGAACATCCGCGCTGAAATTCGCTTCCGCCGTAAGGCCGCCCGGTTCGCGCGTGCGCGGATAAAAGGAGCTCGGGAAATGCGTGCTATGGAACAATGGCTTGTCGATCGCTTCCTGCAGGTTCAGTCCGTGGTGGACATAGCGCAGGAAGAAGGAGAGCTGCCATTGCTCCTGTTGATCGCCCCCGGGGGTGCCGAAGGCGAGTGTCGGTCGACCCTCGTGCAGCGCTAGCGTCGGCGTCAATGTCGTACGCGGCCGCTTGCCCGGCGCAAGCGAGGAGGGCAGGCCATGCTTCAGCCAGAACATCTGCGCGCGCGAATTCAGGCAGAAGCCGAGGCCGGGGATGATCGGCGAGGATTGCAGCCAACCACCGGACGGTGTGACCGATACCATGTTGCCCTCGCGGTCGATCACGTCGATATGCACGGTATCGCCGCGCTTTTCGGTGAGGTGCGACATGGTCGGCTCATAGACCGGACCGCTCTTGGCCTCCGGCGCTTCGAGCAACTGCATGGTAAGGTCGTACTGGCTCTCGAATCCCGCCAGCTTGCCCGGCCGCAAGGCGAGTGAAGCTTCCGGTGTAATCAGCCTGCGACGATTTTCGGCATAGGCATCGGAAAGCAGCGTCTGAACCGGCACGGCCGAAAAGTTCGGATCGCCGTAATAGACCTCGCGATCGGCAAACGCGAGTTTCATGGCTTCGGTGACGGTATGCACGAAATCGGCGCCGGCCGGGTCCATGCCGGCAACATCGAAGCCCTTCAGAAGAGACAGGGTTTGCAGGAAAACCGGTCCCTGGCCCCAGGGGCCGATCTTCGCGACGTTCCAGCCGTGATAGTCATAGGTCAGTGGCTCCTCGACGGTGGCGGACCAGTTGGCCATGTCCTCCGCGTTCAACACGCCCTTGTGACGGTTACCGCTCGCGTCCATGACTTCGGTCTTGCTGACGTAGCGGTCAATCGCCTCGGCGACAAAGCCGCGGTAATAGGCATCTCGGGCGGCCTCAACCTGCGCCTCGCGACCGGTTTTTCTCTCAGCTTCGGCGACGATGCGCTTCCAGGTTTCGGCGAGAACGGGGTTTTTGAAATTGGACCACGGCCGAGGGGCGGAGCCTGCGGGGAGCCAGGTCTCGTAGGAAGTTGGCCATTCCTCACGGTAGAAATCCGCCAGTCCCTCGATGGTCGCAGATACGCGCGGAAGAACAGGGTGGCCATTCTCGGCGTAGTGGATCGCGGGTTCGAGAACGTCGCGGACGGCCAGCCTGCCATAGTCGCGCAGCATCAGCATCCAGCCGTCAAAGGCGCCGGGGATGACGGTGGCGAGCAGGCCGCCGCCGGGGATGATCGACAGTCCCTCGCTCGTATAATGCTCGATCGTCGCACCGGCCGGCGCCGATCCCTGGGCGCAGATAACCTCGACCTTGTCCTTCTTCTTCGAATAGAGAATGGCCGGCATGTCGCCGCCTGGCCCGCAAAGATGTGGTTCGACGATCTGGAGCACGAAACCGGTGGCAACCGCTGCGTCGAAGGCATTGCCGCCTTTTTCGAGAATGCTCATGCCGACGGCAGACGCAATCCAGTGCGTTGAGGTGACGACGCCGAAAGTGCCGAGGATTTCTGGACGTGTGGTGAATGCAGTCATAGGGGCATCCTTTTGGGTTTAGTCACGCTTCGCGCGGGTCCAGCGCACCCCGCAGACCGTCGCCGAGGAGATTGAAGCCGATCACGACGAGGAAGATGGCGGCACACCGGCCACTTGGCCATCCAGGGCGCCTGTTCCAGATAGTTTTTCGCGACGTTGAGCATCGAGCCCCAGCTTGGGGCGGGTGGCTGCTGGCCGAGTTCGAAGAAGGAGAGGCTGGCTTCAGCAATGATGGCAGTGGCAATGGTGAGCCTTGCCTGCACGAGAATGGGAGCAAAGATGTTCGGCAAGATATAGCGGGTGATGATGCTGACGTGGCGCAGGCCGATCCAACCGTCGTAGTACCCTGAGATCAGGCCAAACGGTACGCCGATCAGGACTGCGATGGCGACAGAAAACACACCCGCCATCAGCGATGCGCGCACACCCCAGATCATGCGAGATAGGATGTCCCGGCCGAGATCGTCGGTGCCAAGCAGAGGGACTGCCGATGGAGCCTTGCGGATCGCCGACCAGCTAGTCGCGATCGGATCAGCGATTGGCAGGAGCGGAGTAAGAGCGGCAAGCGCCGTAAAAAAGAAGATGATCCAAAGCCCGACCAAGGCACCCTCGTTGGCTTTTAGCTTACGCCAAGCCCGGTTGGGCGCGCGCTTGGCGTGAGGCTGTGCGACATTTGCCTGAACGACCGCGTTCATAGGGCTGCCCTCATGAGCGGATTGAGGAGGACGTAGAGAATGTCGGCAATCAGGTTCATTGCTATGAAGCCGATGGCCGTGCACAACACGACACCTTGGGCGACCGCGTAATCCCGGTTGACGACTGCATCGACGATCAGCTTACCGGAACCGGGGATGGTAAAGATCTGCTCCGACAGCACCGCCCCAGCAAGCAGCTTGCCGAAAAGCAGGGCGCCAACAGTGATGACAGGGAGGATGGCGTTGCGGAAACTGTGCCGCAGGATCACGGCCGTCTCCGGCAAGCCCTTGTCTCGGATCCGCCGTCGACGATCGAGATCGATCGTCCGGCTGCCGAGATGGGCGAAGATCGAGAAATTGAAATAGCGCTCGAGATAGGCGCGAGCGACGAAGCGTCCGAACAGGCCGGATAGAGCGACTTTGACTTCGCGCGCTTGTCCGAGCGGCTCTTTGAAGATGAACGGCGTTCCCACGCCGGTTGGTGCAAGCAATGCGTCGAGGATCGGCCACGCGCTGTAGGCCGCGCCGGGTGTCTGCAGCACTTCCCGAATGCCGGCATCCTCGATGTCTGATACTTCCAGATCGACGGTGGCGCCGGTGATGGGGCTCGCTGTCGCTGGCTCGAAGCTGTGAAGGAATGTCCTCGTCATAGCGCCAGCGCCCGCGTCAGATCGTCGTGCTCGAAAGCGCTGGCCATGCGGGTGATTTCCGCCGACCGGGCTCTGACGGCTTTTGCGGTGTCGCGCCAGGTCGAGGTCACGGTCGCAACCTCTTTGATGATCGCGCGGGCCTGCGCCAGCGTGAGCGCGAAATACTCCGAAGCCTGTTCGAGCAGATCGAGGGAGCAGGTGCCTTCGTCGAGGTCGATGTTCGTCGTCAGCACCCGCGCCTTTAGATCGGTGGGCACCGGATTGAGATCATAGGCAGGCGAGAGCGACCATCCGGCTTTGCCGAGCCAAAGGAAGCCGTGGTTGCGCAGATGATCGTCGACATTGGAGATCAGCACGTTGAAGACGACGCGCCGGTAGAGCGCGCGAGCGTCCGTCTTTCCTTGCGCGCCATGCCGGGCGAGGGCGTCGACGATCTCGGGGTAGCTGCCACGATCGCCGTCCTTGGCACCCATCATCGCCATTGCGGACAAGAAGGGGATACGGATCGCGCCATCGCGATCGAAGCGTCGCGACAGCATCACCGCCTTGCCGGCGACTTCGACGAGTTCGTGTTGCGGGGTGGCGATGCCGGCTTGGCCGGCCAGTCGCAGCGCGATCTCTTCCCAAGTTTCCATGCTGTAGTCGTCGGTCTCCTTCGGAAACTTGGCGATGGAGAGATGGCCATGATGGTCGATGACAGACGCCTTCGGTCGCGCGCCTCCGAGGGAGGAGCCGGGCGCGAAGATGAGTTGAAGGTCTTCGTCCGTTTCCTCGTCCCGGAGAATCCGCTCGGTGATCTGAAGCAGATGGCCAAGCTCGATCAGGGCCGGCACGCCGGCCCTGATCGGCGCCTGGAAGGTCTCGTCGCCGACCCCGCGAAACCGTAGCGCGCCAAGCCGTGTCTCATCTGCGACCCCGAGCAGGTAGTCGCTTTCGGCGAGTGTGCGAACGGCACGGCCTTGGCGTTCGGCAAGGCGACGCTCGGCGCGCTGCATGAGGCGTCGACCCCAGGTGTCCGGTGCTGAATCGCCAATCGAGCCGAAGGTTGCGAGACCGGCAGGAGGGGCGAAGGCCCCCCGCGTCAGGGCCAGGGCAGGCTCCAGTGAGAACCGCTCCGGGTCATCGAGCCACGTGCCGTCATACTCGAACAGGATGGTCTCCGCGCCTCGGACGCGATTGCTCCTCGCGAGTCCAATCGGTCGCGTTCGCCCGCGCAGATCGATATGGACCTCGAAGTCAACCATCGCGGGACGATCCGGTTGGCCGCTTGAGGTGGATATGCTTGGGCAGTTCGGCACTGGCGAGCGCCTGCCCGACACTGTCATTGCCGATGTCGGCGACCTGGCTCAATCCGTCGAGCAGGCCGAGGGCTTGGAGGACGCCGGCATAGATGCCGATGCTGACGTTGGTGTCGCCGGCCTCGACCCTTTGCAGGGTCGATCGGGAGGTGAACGCACGTTCGGCCACGACCGCCATCGGCAGCCGTCGGCGCCGGCGGGCATCGTGGATGTCCGCCCCGAGCTTGCGCAATGCCCGCCGCACGGCGGCAGGAGGATTATGGGGAGTGGGCATTTGACACCTTCGCGCTACAGATCGATGGAATATGTAGCACGAAGGTTACAATTTTTCTAGCCCCGACACAGGTAATCAGCGAGGCTTGGAGGGCCGCTCCGATATGCCGCCGCCTTCAAGTGCTTCTTGGCGGGCATGGCGCGGACGAACTTCTCTCATTTCGCCATGCCGGCGCGCTTTTCGACCATGTAGTGCCAGCGATCGTAGTGCTTGGAGCTGACGTCCTGCAGGGCGTGGTTTTGCAGCCGGTCACGGATCTCTTTAGGCACGCCCGCTTTGCCTGCGAGCGTCTTGAACGTCCGCCGCAAATCGCGGTTTGTTACATAAGGAATGACGCCGCGGTCCCGCTGGCGCCACATGAAAGAGTAGAGCGTGCCGTGGCTGACCGGCTTCGATGGATCTGTGGCAGAGGGAAAGAACCAGCCATATTCGTTGACGTTGATGGACGAGATCAGCTCTGCGGCCAGATCTGGCACCGGAACGGCATGGGGCTGATCGTTCTTGGTCTAGGACCAGTCGATGATCTTTTCCCTGGCGCCCCACTGGTCGATGTGGAGGCTCGCGAGCTCCTCGACCCGCTGGCCGGTGAGCATGATGATCCTGACGGCGCGGGTGTAGGGCGGAAGGGCCGGCGTATCGAGGCATTCCAGCCAGCGGTTGAGCTGGACGAACTCGTCTTCGTCGAGCCAGCGCGTGCCCTGGACCTTGGGTTCGGTCGGAATACCCGCCGCTGGATTGAAGGGGATTAGGCGTGACCCAGCGTGATCGAAAGGGGAGTAGTGGGATGGTTGTGGACAATGCTTGTGCGCAATGCTTCAAGGCGGCCTGCGATGTGCAGCCGCCTTGGGAAGGGTGAGGGAGCGAATATCCCCGGCGCTCGCCGGCGGGGGGAAAGGTTCAGCGACCGACGGTGTGCGCCGAAAGCGCCGTCTCCGGTGTGAAGTCGAAATCCTTGTCGAAAGGGTAGGTGAGCTTCGTCTTGCGGGGTCGCGGCAGACGCTCAACGAACTGATCGACAACGCCGGGCGACAGCGCCATGAGATTTGGGTTGGCGATAGGAGCTAGCTCCGGCGAGAGATAGCCGGATTTGACCACGATGATTTTTGCCTTGTGGGGATCGAGGCCGAGGCGGGTGAAGTCGGCGATGTTGTGATAGGGGCGGCGCTTGGCGGACAGCACAAGGTCTATGCCGCCGATCGAAACGACAGCTTGCGCGTCGCTGGCGTCCTTTGCCTCAAGCAGGAATTTGACGGTGAAAGTGCCCTTGACCGGCTTGCTACCCTTGGTGTCCAGCGATGCGCCGACAGAGAGATCAAGAGTGGCGCCGATGCCGGCTGCATAGCAAGCCTCGGTCGCAGCCCGGTCGGCGATGCCTGCGAAGATGACCCCTTCGGCCTTCTTTGCGAGAAGTTCGGCTAGTACGTCGGCGCGGTCGCCGACGCCGCCGCCAGTGGGATTGTCACCGGATTCGGCCAGAACAACGGGTGCGGTGGCGCTGGCAATCGCCTTGTCGACGCATTCTTCGGTAGAGCCGACCTCGCAACCGAAGACGAAGTCCTCGCGCACGTCCCAATAGGCTTGTGCCAGGCGCTTTGCCTCGCGTTCGAGAACGGCGCGATCCGTGCCAGTCATGATGACGGCTGCCGTGCAGCGCGGTTCGTCGGCCCACACGTAGCCGACCATTAGGGAGGCATCCCAGATGCCGTCGATGGCATCGATCTCAGGAAGCCGATCGTAGAGGCTCTTTGCCGGCTCGTCGACCGTGCTGGTGCGTTCGCCCGGAAGCACGACGGGGATCGGCGCCCAGAGCAGGATCGGTTTTACGCCGGTCTTCAGGCTTTCCGTCAGCATCTTGACAGCACGGCGCATCGTTTCCTCGACATCGATATGCGGTGCGGTGCGATAGGTGGAGTACATGTCGAGCGCGTCGATGATGCGCTGCGTGACGTTGCCGTGGAGGTCGTAGCTGGCCGAGACCATGCAATCGTCACCGACGAGGGCGCGCGCAGAGCTGATCCAATCGCCTTCGGCATCTTCCATGCCCTCGACATACATGGCGCCGTGCATGGCAAGGTAGAGTCCGTCGAGCGGCAAGAGGGGTTTCAGGCGCTCCAGGAATTCCGCCTTGAACGCTTCGTAGGTGTGGCGGGCGACCGGGCCGCCGGCGATAGCCCTGGCGTGAATGGTTGGCAGGAATTCGCCGTCGTAATCCTTCAGAAAGGCAAAATAGGGCGCGGCCGCTAGCTCTTCGCCGCGAAGAACGCGAAAGTCCTTTTCCTCATTCAGAACGGGATTATAGGTGCTGCATTCGATATGAATGCCTCCGACGGCAATGCGCATGGGAACCTCAATTCGGGGTGGGACCAATCAGGAAATTATGAGCGGCAATGCTGGCGGCACCCCGCGCCCAGACGTCACGATCGACGCGATGGGTGCGGATCGGCGTCTGCCCGGCGTAGCGCGGCAATACATTTGCCTCGGCCGTCTGCCGCATGACGGTGCCAAAAAGGCCATCGAAGCGTCCCTCGACATGGGCGATCAGGATTACGCCGGGATCGTTGAACTGGATCAGGTGAGCAATGGCCAGCCCGAGGGCATTGCCCGCTCGATGCAGCACGCGCACGGCGGCTGCATTTCCGCGCGCCGATTCGGTTTCCAGATCCTCGATCGAATGGCAGGAAAGGCCTTCTGCCTTGGCCATTTCTCTGATTGCCTTTAGCGAAGCGACAGTATCGAGGCAGCCGCGCTTACCGCAGCGGCAGGGCGAACCGCCCGGCTCTATGGTGCAATGGGCGATCTCGCCAGCACCGCCGTGATTGCCACGGTAAAGCTTCCCGCCGATAAAGTGAGCACAGCCTATACCGTCATCGAAGGAGACGACGCTGAAATTCTGCACGTCGCGGGCGCTACCAAACAACTTCTCGCTGACGGCAACCGCCTTGGCGTCGTTTTCGATGAATGTGTCGATGCCGCACTTCTGGCTGATGATCTGAGCCAGGGGCACATCCTGCCATCCAAGCAAAGTGGACTGAACGCAGTTTGCCTGTCTCTCGTCGACGAAACCGGAAAGAGCGACACCAAGACCGTAGAGCTTTCGCTTGGCATCCTTCCGCCCAGACAGCAGCTTCGGCAGGGCATCGGCGATCAACCCGGCAATGACGCCCGGATCGCGCGACAGCGGCATGGTCTGCCGTGCGAGAATATTGCCGTTGAAGTCGCTCAGCACCAGCGGCGCTGGATCTTCCAACAAGGATATGCCGACGAAGAAGGCGCCTTCCGGATGCAGATCAAGCAGAATCGATGGGCGTCCCTGGCCCTGGACCGTCTCTGTCTCATGCACGACGCCAAGCGCGATCAGATCGCGTGCGATCCCGCTCATGGCGGCCTTGCTGAGCCCCATGGACGCAGCCAGGGCGGTGCGGCTCGACGGCCCGGATTGCCCGATGACCCTCAGAAGCTGTTGTTGAGAAGAGGTAAGCAATTCAACGTCCCGCCCGCATTTTTCCCGACCATAAGTTCAGAAAATGAACAAATCAACGGAAATAAATTTTTCTAGGGGCCAAACTGAGCATGGAGCCGGCAAATTCTGCGGAAATTCCCATCACCAGCGTCCGCATTTAAACAGTTGACATCGGCCCCTACCAATATGCAATGCTTATTATAGCGATTCAGCAGGCCTAGCCCTCCCGTCGCCTCGTCTTTCGACGTCGATTCCAAAATCAACACCCGATCCTAGCCGCTCGGCGGCCCGCGTGTCCGATGTCAGGCGCCGCAGTCAGAAAGGAACACCATGTCCACTACGGTCGACCGTTCGAGACGTCCGTTGGTCATCGTCTCGATCATGCTGGCGACCTTCATGGTTGCCGTCGAAGCGACCATTGTCGCGACCGCCATGCCGCATATTGTGGGTCAGCTTGGTGGCTTCACCTATTACAGCTGGGTGTTCTCCGCCTTTCTGCTCGCACAATCCACGACGACGGTCATTTACGGCAAGCTTTCCGATATTTTCGGGCGCAAGCCGATGCTGATCGGCGGAATTCTTATTTTTTTGGTGGGGTCTGCGCTTGCGGGTTTTGCCTGGTCGATGGCCTCGTTGATCGCGTTCCGATTGCTTCAGGGGCTCGGCGCCGGCGCCATTCAGCCCGTGACGATGACTGTCGTCGGCGATCTCTACAAGCTGGAGGAGCGGGCCAAGGTGCAGGGCGCGCTCGCCAGCGTCTGGGCTGTTTCGGCCGTCATCGGTCCGCTTGCAGGCGGCCTCATCGTCGATCATTTCTCCTGGGCCTGGATTTTCTGGATCAACCTGCCCGTTGGCGTTCTGGCCATTGCGGGCTTCATATTCTTTCTGCACGAGCGCATCACGCCGCGTGAGGCGAAGATCGACTATCTCGGCACGATCCTGTTCTCGATATCGATCATATCGCTGCTGGTCATTCTGACGGAGACCGATGCCGGCTTTGCCGTCCTCTGTCCGCTTGCCATTGTCTTCGTGGTCAGCGGTATTCTGTTCCTATGGCAGGAACGACGCGCGCCCGAGCCGATCATTTCGATCGCACTTTGGAGCCGGCGTCTGATCGCCACCAGCAATGCCGCGACATTGCTTGCAGGCATGGCCCTCATCGGTCTGACGACAGTTTTGCCGATCTATGTGCAGGGTGTCCTCGGCCGTTCGCCGCTGGAGGCCGGCTTCACCTTGACGATGCTGATCGTCGGGTGGCCGCTCGCGGTCATGCTCTCGAGCCGGTTCTTTCGCACCTTCGGGATCCGCCGGACATTGCGCTTCGGCAGCTTCATGTTTCCGCTCGGTGCGTTGTTTCTGTTGTTTCTCACCCCTGAAAGCAGCCCTGTGATTGCGGGTATCGGCTCCTTCCTGATGGGTTTCGGCATGGGCCTCATCAGCCTCACCAGCGTCGTCCTCGTCCAGGAAAGCGTCGAGTGGTCGATGCGCGGCAGCGCCACTGCGTCGATCATTTTCTCACGCAGTCTCGGCAATACGCTTGGTGCGACGGCGCTCGGTGCAATTATGAATGTCGGCATAGTGCATTACGGCAGCGGCGAACTGGCAAGCAGGCTTCACGATATCCTCAATCAGCCGACGGGCCTTTCAAACCTTGGCGGTGACCCGGCGATCAGACATGTCTTCGATGCCGCCTTGCATTGGAGTTTCTGGGGTGTCGTCGCCGTCGCCGTCACGACCTTTGCAACGATCTGGTTGATCCCGGTTGCTCACGATGCCGGCGGCCGCTCGACGCTCAAGGCCGATGCGCAGGATGCGGTGACGCATTGATACAGTAGGGCCGGCATTGCCTCAATCGCACTGCCGGCATTTCTCTCCGCGTCGATATGAGGGCGATCAGAAGTCGCGATAGTTGACCAGCCAGGAATCCAGCAGACTCCGTGACGCCTGAAGTGCGGCCTCGGCATCGCGCGCAGCAATCGCGTCGAGGATGGCTTTGTGATAAGGCAGGGCGTTCTTCTGGCCCGCCGCAACGTCCTCATGGCCGGAGAGCGTGCGGTTGGCGTAGATCCCGACTGCGATCAGGTCGATCAGTTGCGAATAGATCATGTTGTGCGTGGCGCCGAAGATCGCGGTGTGGAAGCGCAGGTCGGCATCCGCATTGGTGTCGATGTCGCCAATACTGGCGACCATTTCTTCATAGGCGGAGCGAATGGCGGCGATGTCCTCATCCGTGCAGCGCGCCGCTGCGCGTGCCGTCGCCTCCGGCTCAAGGGCCAGCCTGAGATCCTTGATCGCCCGCATGATCTCTACGGAAGGCCCAGTCTCATAGTACCAGACCATGACATCCGTATCGAGGTGATGCCAGTTGCTGCGTTCCTTGACGCGCGTGCCCACGCGCGTTTTGATCTCGACCAGGCCCTTTCCGGCGAGGCACTTCATTGCTTCGCGGATAACGGTGCGACTAATACCGAATTGTTCGACCAGGTCCGGCTCGTTCGGCAATGTCGTGCCGACCGGATAGCGTCCGCCGACGATACGGCGGCCGAGCTCGTGGACAAAATAGCCGAAGACGCCGCGGCGCGGAGTCGTACCGTATTTTCGCACAAAGGCATCGAATGGTGACTGCGCTACGATCAATTTCGACTCCGGAGTGACCGGAGCAGGCATTGCGTCAGGGCCATGTTTCATTATGCGGGGCTCTCGTTCCTATTGATGCGACGTCGCGACACCAGCCGTCAGCTCTTGTCGGCTGGGAGATTTCTGTACCGGCGTCTCGGCTGCCTCGGGCTGTTCCATAGTGTTTTTGCTTCGATCCTGTCGTTCTTCATGCGGCGTATTCAGGCGGAAAAGCCTAGCATGTCTTCCACGTAAATGCCTACTGGCTCTCGTTGACCGGTCTGTTTCCGGTTGCAAGCTCAAGAACAGCGTTTCGAATGCCTCCATTCGCAGTGCAGGCCGCGGCGGTGCGGTGATCAAGTTGCCCACTGTCCCTTAAGCGAAACGTGATCGGCCAAGCGAGAAATGTGGCGATTTTCACCTATCGTAAACGTTCCCGAACCGATTAAATGAGGTGGAGTGCGAGGAGGATTCGAGGTGATCGACGGATGACGGACATGTCTACGCGCGGGGAAAAGGAGAAGATGGAGGCAGCCGGTTCCCGCTCGCTGTGGATCGCCCTGCTTGTTGCCGGTGCGTTCTTCATGGAGAATTTGGATGGTACCGTCATCGCAACCGCCTTGCCGCAGATGGCCCTATCCTTCGGTGCCCGTGCTGTTGATCTCAATATCGGCATGAGCGCATATCTTCTGACACTCGGCGTCTTCATCCCGATCAGTGGCTGGATCAGTGATCGCTTCGGCGCGCGCCTGGTATTTACCACGGCGGTTGTGATCTTCACGCTTGCCTCGGTTCTGTGCGGCTTTGCCAATGGTGTTGGCTCTTTTGTCGCGATGCGGATCCTGCAAGGCATCGGCGGTGCGATGATGGTGCCGGTCGGCCGTCTCGTTGTTTTGAACAACACGCCGAAAGACAAGTTGATTTCGGCGATTGCGACCATTACCTGGCCGGCACTCGTCGCGCCGATCCTGGGGCCGCCGCTGGGTGGCTTCATTACCGATCATGCGAGCTGGCGCTGGATCTTCTTCCTTAATCTGCCACTTGGCATTTTGGCATTTGCCTTCGCGCTGATGCTCATTCCCGAAACGAAGACGACGGCGCGGCCGCCCTTCGATTGGGCGGGGTTCGTCCTCAGTGGTCTCGGGCTGGCAAGCTTAATGTATGGGCTGGAACTGATCGGTCGTCCAGATCCGGTCTGGATGGAGGCTTGGTCCTATGTTCTTGCCGGACTGATCCTGCTTGCCGTTTCGGTGTTTCATTTCCTCAGGGCAGAACATCCGCTCATCGATCTCTCGGGGCTGAAGCTGTCGACATTTGCGATCACGATTTCCGGTGGGTCGCTGTTCAGGGTCGCCATTGGTGCCGTGCCCTTTCTGCTGCCGTTGATGTTCCAGGTCGGCTTCGGGCTCAGCGCCTTTCATGCCGGCATGCTGACCCTGGCAGTCTTTGCCGGCAATCTGGCAATGAAGCCGGCCACGACGCCGATCTTGCGGCGCTTCGGGTTCAAGCCGGTGCTGATCGTCAACGGCATCCTGAATTCGATCTTCATCGCGGCCTGCGCTCTGTTCTCGCCGGACACGCCGCTCTGGTTCATCGTGCCGGTATTGTTCATCGGCGGCATGTGCCGCTCGATGCATTTCACGGCACTGAATACAATCGCTTTTGCCGATATTCCACCGCAGCAGATGACAGGTGCCAACACGCTGTTCAGCACTGTTTTTCAGTTGACCATGGGCATGGGGATAGCCGTCGGTGCCATCGGTATTCGCATTGGCCAGGCGATCAGTGCTCCGCTCGGAGGGAACGGCATCGTCGCGATAGAATTTCGCATCGCCTTCGTGCTGCTTGGAGTTATCGCGTTGCTGGCCGTTCTCGATTGCCTGCCGCTCGACCGCAAGGCTGGCGACAATGTTTCGCGCAAACCAAAGGTCAGCACGAAGAAGGCGGCATAAGATTATTCTGGCTCAATGGGGGTACTGGATAAGATTGTAGTGCAGCAACAGCGCGGGTATCGCCATCAGGATGATCAGAAGCATTGCAACCCTTGCGGTACGCACCAGCCTCATCCGCCGGGCGCGCTGGCCTGTCCAGTCATATACTGCCATGATGATCCCCTCCTGTTCCTCGATTATTAGAAAGGCAAGAAATGGAACTCCAGTCAATATTGGCAATGGGGTCGCTGAATAATCAGGCTTCCCTAATATTCGCCGGCTTGGCGTTGTTGGCCGGCGCCGATTGAGCGCCACTTGGATCATTGCCGAGCGACGGTCGCTTCTTAGCATGCGATCGGGCGAGTATAAAGGACAAGAAATTCGATCCTGCGACAGCGGGATCATTGGCGCTTTGAAAGAGGAAGAGTGCGATGAGCAAGGTGCGTGCCCTGGTACTGGAACGTCAACATGAACTGGCAATCCGTGATATCGATCTGCCGCAGAAGGTCGGGCCAGGAGAGGTCAAGATCAAGGTCCATACCGTCGGCGTTTGCGGATCCGACGTGCATTACTACACGCATGGCAAGATCGGTCCGTTCGTCGTCAACGAACCGATGGTGCTCGGCCACGAGGCCGCGGGCACGATCGTCGAGGTTGGCGCCGGTGTGACACATTTGAAGGTCGGCGACCGCGTCTGCATGGAGCCTGGGATTCCCGATCCCAACTCCAAGGCCAGCCGCCTCGGAATGTACAATGTCGATCCCGCCGTCACCTTTTGGGCGACGCCGCCGATCCATGGCGTGCTGACGCCCTTTGTCGTGCACCCGGCGAACTATACCTTCAAGCTGCCCGATAATGTCAGCTTTGCCGAAGGTGCGATGGTCGAGCCTTTTGCAGTCGGCATGCAGGCGGCGACCAAGGCGCGCATCACGCCTGGCGACACGGCCGTCGTGCTTGGCGCCGGGCCGATCGGTATTATGGTGGCAATCGCGGCGCTGGCGGGCGGTTGCGCAAGGGCGATCGTTGCCGATCTGGCCCAGCCGAAGCTCGATATCGCAGCGCAGTATCAGGGCGTGATCCCGGTCAACATTCGCGAGAGGAACCTGCTTGAAGAGGTTGACCGCTTGACGGACGGCTGGGGCGCCGATGTAATCTTCGAATGCTCAGGCTCGCCCAAGGCCTGGGAGACTGTGATGGAGCTTCCCCGCCCGGGCGGCGTGATCGTTGCCGTGGGCCTGCCGGTCAATCCGGTTGGCTTCGACGTTTCGACCGCCTCGACCAAGGAAATCCGCATCGAGACGGTCTTCCGCTATGCGCATCAGTATGAGCGTTCGATCGCATTGATTGCCTCCGGTCGCGTCGATCTGAAGCCTCTGATCTCGGAAACTTTCGCCTTCGAACAGTCCATCAAGGTGTTCGACCGCGCGGTCGAAGCCCGGCCGACGGATGTGAAGCTGCAGATCGTTCTGGACCAGTAGGTTCCGGCTGTGTCACATCGCCTTGCCTTCAGCCTGATATCGGGCTGCGCATCGGTAAGGCGATGTTTTCTCCGAGTTTCATATCGGCGGTAGACGGCTTGGCAAAAGCGATGCTAGTTAGCCGGAAACAAGGGAATAGGCTTGACGCCGTGAAACGGGAAGGACTGCCGTGCCGCACGACGTTGCATTGATCGCATTGATTGCCGCTGGCTTCGTGTTCGCGGCCGTTTTCGGCTATGTGGCCGACAGGCTGCGGTTGCCGCCGCTGGTCGGCTATCTGGTTGCCGGTGTCATCATCGGCTCATCCACGCCCGGCTTCGTCGCCGACGTCTCGCTTGCCTCGCAATTGGCAGAGATCGGCGTCATTCTCCTGATGTTCGGTGTCGGCCTGCATTTCTCCGCCGCCGATCTCCTTGCGGTCCGCGGCGTCGCAATTCCCGGCGCCATCGGTCAGATTTTGATAGCCACCCTCCTGGGTATCGGCCTGACCTCACTTTGGGGATGGAGCTTCGGCGCAGGCGTCGTCTTCGGGCTTAGCCTTGCTGTTGCCAGTACGGTCGTGCTTCTGAAGGCGCTGGAGGAGCGCAATCTGGTGAGTTCGACCAATGGTCGCGTGGCTGTCGGCTGGCTGATCGTCGAGGATCTGGCCATGGTGCTGGCGCTTGTCCTGCTGCCGGCCTTTGCCGGTGTGATGGGCGGCCATGCGGACGTGGGCGATCACGCGGCATCTGGCTCGATCTGGCTGACGATCGGGATGACGCTCCTCAAGGTGGCGGCCTTCGCCGTCGTTGCGATCTTCCTTGGCCCGCGTGTCGTACCCTGGCTGCTGACTTCTGTTGCCCGAACGGGCTCGCGGGAACTCTTCACACTGTCCGTTCTGGCGATTGCGCTCGGTATCGCCTTCGGTGCGGCGGAGATATTTGGCGTTTCCTTTGCTCTCGGCGCGTTCTTCGCTGGGCTCGTGATGAGTGAATCCCATCTCAGCCATAGGGCTGCGGCCGACTCGCTGCCATTGCAGAATGCCTTCTCGGTACTGTTCTTCGTTTCGGTCGGAATGCTGTTCGATCCGTCGGTATTGATCCGCGAGCCGCTGATGATCATCGGCGTGCTTGCGCTGATCATGCTGGGCAAGTCCTTAATCGCCTTCGGCGTCGTACTCTTGCTCCGGTATCCCGCCACCATGGGCTTTGCGGTCGCGGCCGGTCTGGCACAGATCGGGGAATTCTCTTTCATCCTGGCCGGACTTGGCGTTTCGCTGGGGCTTCTGTCCCGCGAGGGACAGGATCTCATTCTCGCAGGCGCGATCTTGTCGATCACGCTTAACCCGCTGGCTTTCTTTGCCATCGGCAAGCTCGAGACATGGACATTTGCCCGGTGGCCGTCGCTTGCGAACAGATACGGCATGGCAAAGCAGGACGGGCTACGCCGCGAATTGGCCGTCATCAACAAGCAGCGCGAGGAAAGAGACCGCCAGCATCACCTCGAGATAGAGCAACTGATCGAGACATTCCCGATGTTCGCCGAACTGGACGATAATGCGCATGAAGAGCTCCTTCTGCTCTTCCGGCCGCGCTCGGCCTCTCCCGGCGACCGCGTCATCCGTACCGGCGATCGCGGCGACAGCATGTTCTTCATCGCATCCGGTGCCGTCGAAGTGCAGCTCGAGGAAGACGAAATTCCGCTCGGTGCCGGGTCGTTCTTCGGCGAAATGGCTCTGCTGACGGGTGCACGCCGCACCGCCGATGTCGTTGCCGTCGACTTTTGTCAGCTCTTCGTTCTGGAACGCCGCGACTTTAACCTGTTCATGTCGCGCCATCCGCAGTTGCGCGCCGCCGTCAGCCGGATGGCGAGGGAGCGACAGGAAAGCAACGTGTCACGCCAGCGGCGCGACCAGTCGCTCGATGCGGGCTGATTGCTTCCGACGCCCTATCGGTGTTTGAGCCAGGACTTCGCAACACGGCAGGCCATGGTGTAGGCCGGGTCGAAGACATTTCCGACATCGTAGCGGACGACTTGTCCGAGCAGATGGCTTGCCGCCGTCTTGTCCAACCGGTAGTCTGAACCGAGCCAGCGCAGCATTTCGCTGGTGGCGTGCTGCAGCGCCTGATCGAGCGGCCGGGCATTACCGATCGTGAAGATGTCGTCTGCGGTTTCGCCGCGCGGCCAGATGATCCTCTTCTTTTCCACGCTCAGACGCACCGTCACCTCGAAGGTGGTTTCGATCCCCGTACCGACGATCTCGCCATCGCCTTGCACGGCATGGCAATCGCCGAGAAAGAAGAGCGCACCGGGCGCCGATATTGGAAACCAGACGGTCGTGCCGGGTCCCAGCAGGCGATAGTCCATGTTGCCACCGAACTCGCCGCTGGTCGCTGTCGATATTGCCTGACCGAGCGACGGCGCAACGCCAAAGCAGCCGATCATCGGCGAAAGCGGCAAGGTAAAGTCTTCCAGACCCGCGACCGGCTCGGCGAGCCTAGTCGTCAGAGCCTCGCGGTCGATCTTCCAGATCACCTTCTCGCTTGCGGGGAGTGTGTGTACATCCTGGGGATCGACGACATTGCTGGCCACAATGTTACGGGTAAATCCTGTGTCTCGGGTCGGCACCATGCTCAGGATCTCGACCTTCAGGGAATCGCCTGGTTCCGCGCCCTCTACGAAGATCGGGCCGTTCATCGGGTTCGGGCCTGAGATGCGATTGATATCATGCTTATCGTAACCGGCTGCATCGAGTGTTTCGGTGACGACCGTATCGCCATCGGCGATATACAAGGCCGGCGGTAGCGAGCCGATGACGTTGTGGAAACTATTCGGAACGAAATGATGCTTGGTCATTGCGTTTGTAACCTCTTGTGCGCTTGGGTCCGAGAGATCTTCTAAGCTGCCGGGACGACACCGAAAAGACTGTTACGCCAAGACGTTGAGCTTTTCATCACGCCGGCGGCATCCCGCCCAGATAGGGCATGCTGCGCGCGGTCAACTTTTTCAACAATGCCGCAAGCTCTGAGTTGGGGAACCGGCGTTCGAATGGGGTCGCCCATGCGATGTCGTCAGCGTGAAGATGCATTGCCTCTTGGGCCGCTCCGGCTTTCGTTGCAAAGAGGGAGGGATCATCGATGCCTGCAACGATCAATCGTACGAGGCGAGACAGCGCATTGTCGTTGGCTGCATAGAGATCGATGTCGTTGGCCGAGGCCAGTTCCGCCATCGTCACCAGCGGAGCGGCGGCGAAGATATGATAGTGCAGCGCCCGAGATCGCCGCTCCATTTCCAGCGGCATGGTTCCATCAGGCTGGACCTGCCTCGCTCCGATCTTGAAGCTGCCCACGCCCCAATCAAACAGATCTTTCCGATCGGCAGCAATGCCGGCTGCCATGGCCGTGAAGCCAGCCCAATAGCGGTGATTATTGCGGCCGTCGCTCTTGTCGTCTCGCTTCTTGTAGTAGTCGATGTTTCCCGAGGCGACATCTGCCAGCCAGGCCGTTATTCGCGATCGTTCCTTCGCCGAGATATCAGTATCCGAGCGGATCTTGAGCCAGGCGATCGCGAAGGAGCCGAGCGTCCAACCCTGCAAGTAAACAGCCTGGTTCGTAGCCGTATCGCCGGTCAGCGCGCCGTTCGCGGCAAAACTGTCGAGGAAATGTGCGGTGCAGCGCGCACTCACCTCATCGCCGTCGGCCTGATAGCGGTCGGCCATATCGATGACATCTCGCATTGCCGAACGCAGACCGCCCGTTGCTTCATCATAGGCCTTCTTGCGTACGGGATCGACAATGGAATGGGCCGCGTCCGTGTAATAGTCTGCCGCCTTGATCGTGTTTGGCAACTCTGGCGGCGACGGACAGGTAAACGCGTCTCTCTTCTGGATCGCGGCAGGCATATCCCACGGGCTTCGCAATTCGGCGGCTCGTCCCTGGGCGATACCTGCAAGTAGCAGCGAGAGGGTAAGCATGGCGGATTTCAGAGGTACCTTATCCAAATGTGACATTTGACACCGGGCGTGTGATCGCGTGTTTGCGGCTGATGGCCACGTCACTATTGCCCGGTTGATGGCGATTTTGCGTCCGTATTCGACCGGTAAATGTCGCCAGCGATCAGTCTCTCATTCGCTCGCCTTTCCATCCATCCCGTCGGTCCCGCTGCTTGACTAAAAACGCAATTCTGCGACCGTAGCGTCGCGACATTCCGTTCGGCCTTCAGGGAAAAGGCTCGCCTATGAATGAGTTTCGGTTACTTCGTTGCCTGTGCCGTCTTGCCATGACGGTTGTTGCCGCGGCGGCGATAAGCCTTCCGCCTATAACATCGGCATCGGCTGACGAGGCGATGGATCTACCGCCACAAACGAAGGCATCGAGCGAACAGGTCGAGAAACTGATCGGTTCCATGCGCGACAGCGGCGCAATGTCCGATAAGGATCTGTTGCGACGGCGGGCGGATTTCGAGAAGCTCATGGGGGCGACACCGGATGCAACGCGCGTGCAGATCCGCCGCGTTGACGCAAACGGCGTCGATGCCGATCTCATATGGCCGGCCCGCTTGCACCATCCGATCGGCCGGCGCGCCATTCTCTATCTGCATGGTGGCGGCTTCTACAGCGGCTCACTGAGGACACATCGAAATATCGCCTCGGCACTAGCCAAGGCGGCTTCGGCAGATGTGTTGCTCATCGACTACCGTCTCGCGCCGGACTACAGCTACCCAGCACAGATCGACGATTGCGTTGCCGCTTACCGCTGGCTCACGACATCGGGATACAGGCCGGGAAACATCGTGATTGCCGGTGAGTCCGTGGGAGCGACCCTGGCGATCGAGGTCGTCCTCAATCAGATGCGCCTTTCGGGACCGCTCCCCGCTGGCGTGATCGCCATGAGCCCGGTGACCGATTTCGCCGCGATGGGGGCGTCGCTGGCAACAAATGCCGGAGAAGATCCGTTCATGGGTAAGGAGGAATTGGCGATCATTCGCAATGCGTTTGCACGCAACCACTCCGCGGCGGATCCCGCATTGTCGCCACTCTATAGCAAATTTGCCAATTTCCCACCTCTCCTTATCCAGGTTGGATCCCGCGAGACGCTGCTCGACGACAGCCGGAGGCTGGCGGATAAGGTGCGGGAGGCCGGTGGCGATGTCAGTCTGGAGGTCTGGCCCGGCATGATCCATCAATGGCAGCTGTTCCCCTTCTGGCTCGACGATTCAAGAAGGGCGGTCGGGAGAGCCGCGGAGTTTGCCATTTCGCATTTTGCCGACAAGCCTGGACAATAAGCTCGGGCGGCGGGACGACCCTCGATAATCAGACATTCATGCAGATCGGTAGGGGCGGAGTTCTATCGGCTGGTGTCATTGCGTCAATTAAATAGCGCGATAAATAATCGAAAGATAAATTTTATTGTAGACAGAGCAAAGGCGGCTCGCTATGCATATAGATAGTGCGATAATAAATCGTGCGATATTAAATAAGTGGAGATTGAAATGAGCCAGTCGATCCATCAAGCTACTCGCCGGGGTGTCATGGCAGCAGGGCTCGGTCTTGCAGCCGCAGTTGCCGCGCCCTTCGCTCAACCTGCACAAGCCTCTACAAAGCAATCTTCGAAAGGTAAGGACACAATGAGCAGCAACACGATCACCACCAAGGACGGAACTCAGATCTTCTACAAGGATTGGGGAACGGGTCAGCCGATCGTCTTCCATCACGGATGGCCCCTGAGTTCGGATGACTGGGATGCCCAGATGCTGTTTTTCCTCAATCAGGGATATCGCGTCATCGCTCACGACCGCCGTGGCCATGGCCGTTCGAGCCAGACGGCGACCGGCAACGAGATGGACACCTATGCCGCCGATGTGGCGGCGTTGACGGAACATCTCGGCCTCAAGGGAGCTATCCATGTTGGCCATTCGACCGGCGGTGGCGAAGTTGCTCGCTACGTGGCGCAGTATGGCGGCCATGGACGAGTTGCGAAGGCGGTTTTGATCGGTGCGGTGCCGCCAATCATGGTCAAGTCCGATCAGAACCCCGGCGGCTTGCCGCTGGAAGTGTTCGATGGCTTCCGTACGGCGCTTGCCGCGAATCGTGCCCAGTTCTTCCGCGATATCCCGGCCGGCCCGTTCTATGGTTTCAATCGCCCAGGTGCTGCCGTATCGCAGGGCGTGGTCGATAATTGGTGGCGCCAGGGCATGATGGGTGGCACCAAGGCGCATTACGACTGCATCAAGGCCTTCTCGGAAACCGACTTCACCGAAGATCTGAAAAAGATCGAGGTGCCGACGCTCGTCATGCATGGCGATGACGACCAGATCGTGCCGATCGCGGACTCGGCGCACCTCTCCGTCAAGCTGCTGAAGAACGGCACGCTGAAAGTCTACAAGGGGCTCCCGCACGGCATGGCCACCACGCATGCGGATATCATCAATGCGGATCTGCTGGCCTTCTTCAAGGCCTGATCCGACTAGGAGACGGGGCGCCCGCCATAAGGCGGGCGCTTCACAGCCTGCCGGGTGCTGTTCCCACCCTCGCCATTTCAGCTGTCGAGTTTCAACGAGAGCTGAACGGCGCGCGGCAAGGGCGGTAGCGGCCTGCTGATTTCGACACGACGCGTCCAGGTGGCGCGCCGTTCTTGTTCGCGCTCCCGAAGGGCCTTCGAGACAGCCACAAAGGTCATTGCACGTTCGATGACTTGCTCGGCTTTGGTCATGGAAAACTCCATTTGTTCACTTTATGTTCTCATGGGAAGTCCATAATGTCAAGGCTGGTAAGCGTCGCCAGAGCGTCTGCTGCCTGTATCTCGAGTTGGTCGGAACTGGTGCGGAATGCTTCGATGCCGGTCTGTCGGCTCAAGTGGCAGATCGAACTTAAACTCTACGATCAGTTCACGGGGTAATTCCCCGGTCAGACCTGCTCTCGTCGCCATAGTGGTAGGGAGGGCGTTCGATCCATTAACTCGCCGGAAGCGCCCTCAAACCGCGCCGCCACGTCCGCAACAAAAAAGGCCGGAGCGAAACGCGCCGACCTTCCTGAAGTCGCTCTCAAACCAATGCCAGTACATCCGTGGTCAGAAGAGGAAAGCGAACAAAGCATTGCGAGCGTCAAATTTCATCAGCGCTCACCAGCAATGCTACTAGTATATATAGACCACCATTCCGATGATTGCAAGTGTTGAGAAATTTATTTCTAACGATTGGCAATCGAGGCGCCACTGGTGAAAGTATTTTCGATGGTTCGGCGACGCGAACCTGTGATCTGCCGCGACGATCATGGCGATGGATGCCGGGTATCTAAGGCCGGTCCGAAGCTGGATTTACTCCCCTCGTCACGGCGAGTAGGGGTCTCGCTTGTGGCCTCTTAGGGAAGAATAATTATACGCGAGTGCGGCGTACGGCCTTTTTCTTTTCCTTTACTGGCTTCACAGCCTTCGGCTCTTCCAGGGCTTCCTGTTGTAGACGCAAGGCGCGCAGCGCTTCGGTTTTCTTTTCTCGGGCGATGGTTTCCGCCGCAACGATGCTCTTTGACAGGCTATCGGTCGCAGTGGCCTTATCGTTATGGATGGATGCGGTTTTCTTGAAGAATTGTCCTTTGGTAGCGGACATGATCGCTCCTTTCTGCTGAGTGGCAATGCGGACCGCCGGTCGAACTAAGACAAATTCGGTCTTATCGAATGGCCTATTTTTTGAGGCCTTTGCCAAGAGGCTTTAGCCATGGCTCCGCTTTGGATGATGCCGATCCCCGTTCGCTGCCAAGTGGTTCCGTATAGAGTTTCTCGATATCGGTCGCCGAAATGCGCCGTTCGAAACTCTCATGCGTGAAGCGAACCTGATAGTTGGCGTCTTCCGTATCGGAGGGAAGCAGACTTAAGATGCGGCATACCCTCGGCGCTGCTTTTAGTCGGGTAAGATCGGCCTTCATGACCACCAGGTCACCGATCGAATACTTTGTTCCGCTCATCGCATCCCCTTGCTGATGGTTCGCAGAAATACAAAAGGCCGGGTTTGTCCCGACCTTTCCGCCACTTAAATCAGTGCTGCCAGTACATCCGTGGTCAGCATGATGAATGACAATTAGATGGCTCTCAGATTGTCCGCCGAACTCTTGCCGGTCTTGCGATCGCGCACCAGTTCGTAGCTCACCTTCTGACCCTCCGCGAGAGAGTTCATACCTGCGCGTTCAACGGCGGAAATGTGAACGAACACATCCGTCGCGCCATCTTCGGGCTGGATGAAGCCAAAGCCCTTGGCGCTGTTGAACCACTTTACTGTTCCTGAAGTCATGGTTACTTCCTTTCAATTAGGCATAGAATTTCGTTCTGCTGAGAGGTTCTCTCAGCAGTATTTCAAACCGAAATTGAAAGAAAATTCGCGCCACACTTCCGGGCAAACAAAGATCATCAAGCAAGATCGACACCTGATAACATAGGGGCGAAATAGCGGTAAGGCAAGGCTACATTTTCAGGTCGACAGTTTGAGCTGAAATACGACTAAGAATTGCAGAGAAATCGATGTGAAGTGGTCAAATTTTACAAGCCATTCAGCGCGATTATTTCGGCGCCGCTTGCGAGGCGTGCCGGCCGCATTTGGCTGACACTTGGCTAGTTTCCGGGTGCTAACTCAAACCCAGCAGGCTCAGTCTATCGGCATTATTGGCAATCTCAAAGCTCGCGGGAATGGCGCACTCGATGCAGTCCTCGGGGGCAAGAGAGGTGATAATCGAAAGAGGAGGTATCTTCCTCCCACATTGTTGTTATGAAGCTTGCTTGCTCTCTGGCTCTCTCGCCTTTCATGAAGGACCGGATGGCGCAGGCCTCGGTCTGTTCGCAGGCGACCCAGACATAGGTTTCCGCATCGCAAGCCAGTACGGCCTTGCCGAAGTTGCGTTCCAACTCTCGGGTTGTTCCGGCCGGCGCCCCCATCGCGGCGGGGCCAAGTGACATTAATGAATGCCTCGGAAGTCAAGGGTTGTTCTTCAAACCTCTCCGCCACTTCGAGAATGATACGCAGTTCCGCATCGGCCGGCATGGCCGCGGCGATGCGCGCGATTGCCTTCAAGGATAAGTTTGCGGCCCGCCGGCGCGCCGCCTCCACCGGGACCGATGAGGCCGGCGCGATCACTTGGGCGGGCGATGAGGGGCTATCTGGCTCCCGGGACATTGTCGCCCTCGTGTACTACGAAGTCGATGTTCATCTGCACCGCGCAGCCGCACCCAGGCCGTGCCGCTGCACAGCGAAGGCGCAGCCACAAAGGTGCTAGTGCCTCCGACGGTGCACAGATCAAGATCGAGGTGACGCCCGTCATTTGCGGCTGCATCTACTCTCCCGAGACACGCTCGGTTTGCGACCGGGTCGAAGAGTTCTTCGGCTATGCCAACGTGCCAGTTGTGTCCTTCCCGGACCTTTACGCAGGCAAGATCGTCGCCGCTTTGGATCGGCAGCACCCGCGAGATCTGTTCGATGTCAGAGACCTGCTCGCGAATGAGGATAGACCAGAAGCTCTTCGTCTGTTTTGCTCTTGGATTGACAATGCCCGCTTGAAATTTGTGTCTTCTTCCGCCACCTGTGCGGCGCGACTTTCAACATTCCCGGGAGACTAGACGCAAATGACAGCCACCACAGCAGAAAATATCGCCGAGAGCCACGTCTTCGAAGCTGATGTCGCCCGCCTTCTGCATATGATGGTTCACTCGGTTTACTCGGACAAGGACGTCTTCCTGCGCGAGCTGATCTCGAACGCCGCCGACGCCTGCGAGAAGCTGCGCTACGAGGCCATCGCCCATCCTGGCCTGCTTGGCAGCGATCCTGACAGCCGCATCCTGCTGACGCTCGATGTCGACGGCGGCAAGCTCATTGTGGAAGATAACGGCATCGGTATGAGCCGTGACGAGATGATCGAAGCGCTCGGCACGATCGCCCGCTCCGGCACGCGCGCTTTCATGGAGCGGATCGAGGCCAACAAGCAGGGTGAGGGTGCGCAGCTCATCGGCCAGTTCGGCGTCGGTTTTTATTCCTGCTTCATGGTAGCTGATCGCGTCGATGTGGTCTCGCGCCGCGCTGGTGCTGAGGATGCTTGGCTCTGGTCTTCCGACGGCAAGGGTGGCTACAGCGTTGCGCCCGTCGATGTGAGCGAAGCTCCGGCGCGCGGCACCCGCATCACGCTGCATCTGATGGAGGATGCCAAGAGCTACGCTTCGCGCTGGACCGTCGAGCGCATCGTCAAGGAGCAGTCAGGCCACGTACCGGTCCCGATCAAGATTGCCGAAAAGCCCGGCGAGGAAGCTACGCAGCTTACGGACGGCACGGCGCTGTGGACCAAGTCGAAGAACGACATCACAGCGGAAGAGTATACCGATTTCTATCGCAGCGTTTCCGGCCAATACGACGAGCCGGCGCTGACGGTGCATTTTCGCGCCGAGGGCCGCCATGAATATTCCGCCTTGGCTTTTGTGCCGGGCTCGCAGCCCTTCGACCTCTTCGACCCGGATCGCAAGGGCCGGATGAAGCTCTACGTGAAGCGCGTGTTCATCACGGACGAGGCGGAATTGCTGCCGCGTTATCTCCGCTTCGTGCGCGGCCTTGTCGACACGGCCGATCTGCCACTCAATGTTTCGCGCGAGATGATCCAGGAAAGCGCTATCCTGTCGGCCATCCGAAAGGGCGTCACCAACCGCATCATCACCGCGATTGAAAAGCAGGCGGAGAGCGACCAGGATGCATTCCTGAAGATCTGGGAGAACTTCGGCAGCCTGATCAAGGAAGGCATCCATGAAGATTTCGAACGGCGCTCGCAGCTGTTGGCGCTATCGCGCTTCCGCACGACGGCCTCGGGAGATGGCTATCGTTCGCTTGCGGACTATGTCGCGAATGCCAAGGAAGGTCAGCAGTCGATCTATTATCTCGTCGGCGGCAGTCTCGAGCAGTTGAAGGCATCGCCGCAGCTGGAAGGTTTCCGTGCTCGCGGCATCGAAGTACTGCTGCTGACGGATTCGGTCGACAGTTTCTGGGTGATGAACGCTCCTGAGTTCGAGGGCAAGAGCTTCAAGTCCATCACCCAGGGTTCCGCCGATCTTGCCCAGTTCAAGAAGCAGGACGAAGACAAGACGGAAAGTGCGACTGCTCCGGCCGAGGTGCAGGCCTTTATCGACTTCGCCAAGGAGAAGCTGGCCGACGAGGTCTCCGATGTACGGGCCTCGGATCGCCTGATCGAGAGCGCTGTGTGCCTGGTTGCGTCCGAGCAGGGTTACGACCGTCAGCTTGAGAAGATTCTGCAGGGGGCAGGGCGCCTACAGTCCGGCGCCAAGCCGATCCTGGAAGTCAACATGGAGCACCCGGTCGTCAAGGCCATTGCCGCCAAGATCGATGCACCGTCGCTACGCGACGATGCGGCGTTCCTGCTGCTCGACCAGGCCCGTGTTCTGGACGGCGACAAGCCCGCAGATCCACGCGCCTTTGCCGAGCGCCTTGTGCGGGTGATGGAAAAGGCGCTGCAGTAGTCAACGAGGCCGGCACGATCCGCGAAGGGACGTGCCGGCCGATCCAGCTCGAGCGCGGTCGGCGAGGCTCGATCAAAAAACTTGTCTTTAATAATCATCTTTTCATTGCGGGATCGGGTTTCTTCTTCTATAGAGAGATCCGATTTGGCCGGGTGTTGCCCGCCACGTAAGCGTTAACGTCACTCAACGCGTATGATCGAACGGCTCTGCGGTTTCGGTCTGCGCGACTGTGTCCTGCAGATCGAGACCAGCGAGCCTCGAAAGGATGCAGATGGATACCTCTCACACGTCGATCCCGAATGGTTTCGTTCCGAAAATCGAGCGCGTGCGCCATGAGCTGAAGCGGCGCTTGCTCATTGTCTCCAATGTCGAAAAAATTACGCCGGGAATGTTGCGCATCGAGCTCGTCGGTGAGGACCTTGCCGACTTCGTCAGCTTGGCGCCCGACGACCACATCAAGGTCATTGTGCCCGGCGCGGGTGAAGAATTGGAACTGCGCGACTACACGCCTCGGCGTTACGATACCGCTGCGCGCACGCTTATCATCGATTTTGCAATACACGAAGCAGGCCCCGCCACACAGTGGGCGCTCGAAGCCAGCGTTGGTGACAAGCTGGAAATTGGTGGCCCGCGCGGTTCGGCGGTGGTCTCAACCGAGATCAAGAACTGGTTGCTGATCGGCGACGAAACAGCCCTGCCGGCCATCGGCCGCCGCATAGAAGAGGCCAGCGGCGATGCCCATGTCGCCGCCCTTGTGGCTGTTGCCGATGCGGCCGAACATCAGCTTTTTCAAAGCAAGGCCCACGTGACCACACATTGGGTGCATCGCCCCTTGTCCGCCGCCACCGATGCATCTGCCTTGCTCGCCGCACTTCAATCGGTGGAGCTTGCTCCAGGCACCTTTGTGTGGATCGCAGCGGAAGCTTCGGTCACGCGGGCGATCAGAACCTATCTCGTCGAAAAGCGCGGATATCCGCTGGCCTGGATCAAGGCCTCCGGCTACTGGGTTAAGGGCAAAGCTGATACGACCGAAAAATTCGAATAGGCTCCATCCGGCGGGCGATGAAAAAGGCGCTCGCCGACCGCGATTTCAATTCGATAGCCCTTGCCGGTGAAACGCACTGCTCCATCTGTTGCGCAACTGTGTCGGAAACGGACGAGGCGCTCGATGTTAAGATTGGGTTCACCGAGGCCGGAATCGGGGCGGATTTCGACTTCCTAAATTGCGTGAGATCGCCAAAGGTTAGCTGCAACGGGGAAATGGCGACGCCATCGTCGCCATTTCCCCGCAGGTTCCAGGCGCCGAGCGGGAGGCGGCGTCGATGAACATCGCGCAATACCCCGCCGCACGCGACGGCCAATATTGAGGATCCTAGCGAGGTGCTTGCCGTCCCGAAAGAACCGCCGCAGACCTTCGTCATGTTGATGCTTGGATCGTTACGCAAAGCGTTCTTGAGTATTGCGCTTGCAAGCGCATCCATCAACGTGCTGGCGCTGACCGGTTCGCTCTTCATGCTGCAGGTCTATGACAGGGTCATTCCAAGTCGCAGCTTGCCGACGCTTCTCGGCCTGGTGGTAATCGTCGCAACCCTATTCCTCTTCCAGGGGACGCTCGAATTGCTGCGCTCCATGCTGCTGGCGCGGATCGGTATGTCGCTCGACGAAAAATTGAACCGAAGCGTTTTCCGTTCACTCCTTTTTCTGCCGACGCGAAAGCAGACTTCAGACGATGGCCTGCAGTCTGTGCGCGATCTCGAACAAATCCGTTCCTTTCTCTCAGGCAACGGCTCCGCCGCTTTTTTCGATCTGCCCTGGGTGCCTTTCTACCTGCTCCTATGCTTTCTGTTCCATGTCTGGATCGGCGTGACCGCATTGTGTGGAGCGGTTCTTCTCGTTGCTATCACTTTGCTGGCAGAAGCGCTGTCGCGGCGGCCGGCGCTTGAGGCGGCGAAGTCGTCGTCGGCGCGTCTCGGTTTTGCGCAGGCCGCCCGGAGAAACTGGGAGGCTGCGATCTCCATGGGATTTGCCGGAAGGCTCACCGAAAAATGGGCGGCCATGAATGAGGATTACCTGCGTTATCAAGTTGCGGCGGGCACCGTCGTCGGTGCGCTGACAATCGCTGCAAAGATGGCCCGCATGATGCTCCAATCCGCCGTGCTCGCGGTTGGTGCCATTCTCGTCATTCGCCAGGAAGCAACTGGTGGAATCATCATAGCGAGCTCGATTCTGGTAAGCCGGGCACTGGCGCCGGTTGAGGTCGCGATCGGCCAATGGAAGGGCCTCATTGCCGCACGCCAGGGCTGGGCGCGGCTTGCAGCTCTTCTCGGAGCAGCACCCGTCGAAAGCCATATCCTCTCTCTCCCCCCTCCAGTCAGCGAGCTTGCAGTCGAAAATATCAGTGTGACCGCTCCCGGTGCCCGAGAGCTGATTTTGCGGAATGTCTCGTTCAAGCTAACTGCCGGGACGGTGCTCGGCGTCATCGGTCCGAGCGCGTCGGGCAAATCGACCCTTGCACGTGCACTGACAGGCCTTTGGCCGGCAGCAATAGGCACCGTCAGGTTCGACAAGGCTGCACTCTCGCAATGGGATGTAAGCGAACTTGGGCGGCATATCGGTTACCTGCCGCAGGATGTTGGCCTGCTCGAAGGCTCGATCGCCGCCAATATCTCGCGATTTTCCAAGGACGTGACGGCGGAGCCGGTCATAAGGGCGGCGAAGGCAGCCGGCGTCTACGAAATGATCGTCAAGCTTCCGGATGGGTTCGACACCATGGTTGGGGAGGCGGGATCACGGCTTTCCGCCGGCCAAAGGCAGCGCATCGCCTTGGCGCGCGCGCTCTACGGCGACCCGTTCCTCGTGGTGCTCGACGAGCCCAATTCAAATCTCGATACTGAAGGCGAAGCATGCCTCACCGTGGCGCTGACGGGGGTACGGGAGCGCGGTGGAATTGCCATTGTTATTGCGCACAGACCGAGTGCGCTTGCCGCTGCAGACACGGTGATGATCATTGCCGGCGGCCAAGTGCAGACATTCGGTCCGAAGACGGAGGTTCTCGGATTGCCGCCCAAGCATGCCATGCCAGCACCACTTTCCATTTCTGGCGGAGAGGCGCGATGAGCGATGACGGGCCATTGCCATCAACCGATCGAGCCATCCGCCGCCTGTCTCTGTCTGTGGTGGTCGCGATCGTGCTGTTGTTTGGCGTCATGGGAGGCCTTGCCGCCGCAACAAGGATTTCGGGCGCAGTGATCGCCTCAGGCAACCTGGTCGTCGACAGTTATGTCAAGCCGGTGAAGCATCTGAAGGGCGGCATTGCGAGTGTGATTTTCGTTCGCAACGGCGACCATGTCGATGCGGGCCAGGTATTGGTGCGGCTTGACGACACGCAGACCAGGGCAAATCTCGCCATCATCCGCAAGCGCCTCAATGAACTCTCGGCACGCACGGCGCGTCTGGTCGCCGAACGCGACGGCAAGAGCGATATCGAATTTCCCGCAGATCTGCTTTCCGCTGCCGGCAATGAGGATGTCCGGGCCATCCTGACCGGCGAGCAGCAACTCTTTGGCGATCGTTTGGCGTCGAGCCAGGGGCAGAAGGCGCAGCTGCGCGAGCGAGTTCAACAGCTGCGCCAGGAGATTACGGGCCTTATCGCGCAGGAGCAGGGCAAGCGCCGTGAAATTGCGCTGATTGCCAAAGAGCTCGGCAGCCTCGAAGGACTGCTCAATCAAGGGATCATCTCGGCAACAAAGGTTTACTCTTTGCAGCGGGAGAGCGCGTCATTGACTGGCGATCTGGGCAATCTCGTTTCCTCGATTGCCCAGACCCGCGGCAAGATCGCTGAGACGGAATTGCAGATCCTGCAGATCGATGCCGATCGCAGTTCGCAAGTGTCCGAACAACTGCGCCAGGCGCAAAGCGACTTGGGACAATTCGCCGAGCGCATGGTCGCGGCCGAGGATGATGTCAAGCGGATCGACATCCGCTCACCGCAGGCAGGTATCGTGGATCAGTTGGGTGTCCACGCTCAAGGCGCGGTGATCTCGCCGGCTGAAACCGTCATGCAGATCGTCCCGGACAAGGATGCGTTGGTGGCGGAGCTGAAACTTGCGCCACAGGACATCGATCAGATCACCGTCGGTCAGCCGGTCTCACTGCGATTTCCTGCCTTCAATCAACGGATCACACCGGAGCTGAATGGGCGTGTCGAGACTGTCTCCGCAGACCTTGTGACCGATCAGCATTCGGGCCAGAGCTACTATATTGTGAGGGCGAGGGTATCGAAGGACGAGTGGGGGAGGCTGGGGCCGCTGACGCCATTGCCGGGCATGCCGGTGGAAGCCTTCATGCAGACAGGTGAACGAACCGTTCTGGCCTATCTGACTAAACCGATGGCCGATCAGATCAGGCGCGCGTTCAAGGAGGATTAGAATCGGGGCCGATTGTGATGATGATGTCGGATTATAGTATCGCCGAGCGTCTTTAAGGCGAACAAGCCATGGAGACCGCTATGACGATCAGGATTACCGCCTTCGAACGTTCGCCGGACGGTGGTAGAGGTCTTGCACGCGACATGCGCTTGCGCTGGGCGCTTGAGGAGGTTGGGCAGCCTTATGAGGTCCGCCTCGTCTCCTTTCAGGCGATGAAAGAACCTGCGCATCGCGCGCTTCAGCCCTTCGGACAGATTCCAACCTATGAGGAGGACGATCTTGCCTTGTTTGAGTCAGGGGCAATCGTCCTTTACATCGCTGATCGCCATCCTGGTCTCCTCCCAATCGATGCAAATGCCCGAGCACGTGCGATTACGTGGATGTTTGCCGCAGTCTCCACGATGGAGCCGCCAATCGCGGAGCGCACCGTCGCCAGGCTAGTGGAGCGCGACGAGAGCTGGTGCGAGCAACGCCTGCCGATCGTCGATGAGCGCATTCGCCAGCGACTGGGCGAGCTGTCTAAACGCCTCGGGGAAGCCGATTGGCTCGACGGTCAATTTAGCGCCGGTGATCTTTTGATGGTGTCAGTACTACTCAGATTGAAGAGCGCGGGTCTATTGGACGAGTATCCAAACCTCTCCGCTTACGTCGCACGGGGCGAAGCGCGACCAGCTTACCGGCGCGCCTTTGCTGCTCAATTGGCCGCTTTCATTGCCGCGTCGGCCAGCTAACGAGCCCGCTCCACGCGCGAAATCGTCAGATGTGCCAGTCCGTCGTGTGGGCGGTTTGGGCCGAGGCGGCAAGCTGGGCCGCATGATCGTCCAGAGAGTAGGCCTTGATGTAGTCGATCTTCATCTCGGATCCGTTTGGCAGCCCATCGGTCGGGGTTCCCGCCACACCGCCGACGGCAAGATCAACCAGCATATACATTGGACCATGCATGTCGGCAGGTGTGGCAGCGTGGGCGACTGCAACATCGTCGAAATACCAGACGATCTGGTCCTTGTCCCACAGCACGCCGTAATTGTGAAAGCCATCCGTGCTCGGCACTTCGACCGGAATCGAATTCATCGTGTGCTGGCCGGTGGCGTTCGAATGAACCGTGACGTTGACTGTGTTGGGATTTTGCCCCCGCATCTCTACCACGTCGAGCTCCGGCGGCCAGGAGCCATCTTCCGGTAATAGCCAAAAGGCAGGCCAAACGCCCTGATTATGCGGCATTTCCGCCCGCATTTCGAAATAGCCGTAGGTCTGCGAGAATGAGGAATGGGTGGTCAGGATGCCCGACGTATAATCATGATTTTCGACGATCGACTTCAGCGCATCCGGTGTTTGCTTCGCCGTGATCGTCAAAATGCCGTCGGAGATTGAGAATGGGTTTGCGGATGCCGTCGGCGCATAGGACGGATTGATGTACCATTGCAGCTCATTGTTCAGGCTGCTGCCCTTTTCGGGAGCCCAGGAATATTTCGCATCCCATGTGCCCTGCGTGCCCTGGTGCAGCGAAAGCGTATTGAAGTCGTCGGAAAAGGTCTGTGTCAACGACGACCGGTCGAGCCCCAGCTGAAACTGGTCTTCGTGCAGATCAGCGACAGTCTTGTTGGCAAAAACCAAGCTCTCGCCGTTGCCGAGATCGAGCCGCACATTGGCCCCCTCCTGGGTCGAATGGCTGATGACTTGATTGAATGAGGTCAGGCCATACTGGTTGAGCCTGACCTTGTCATCATCGCTGAAGTCGGTGATCAGATCGCTGCCGTTGCCTTTGGTGATAATGAATGTATCCGCGCCGCCGCCGCCGGTGAGCACGTCGTTGCCAGGGCCGCCATCGATTGTCTGGCTGCCGCTGCCACCGGTGATGATATTGTCGGCAGCGTTACCGTAAGCGTGGCGGTTGTTGCCCGTGACCGTGAGGTTCTCGAAATTGTCGGGCAGCGCGTAATCCATCCAGGTGATGATGGTATCGATGCCGGATGCTGGCGCCTCATAGGCGTGGTTGAGGCTGGAATAGAGATAATAGATGTCATCGCCCGTGCCGCCGGCCATCGTCACATTGACGGAGGCGTCGCCCCACATCGAGTCGTTGCCTGCGGTACCATTTAGCACCGGGCCTGAACCGGTGGCGGAAAAGAAACCAGTCGATGTGTCGCTGTAGTAGAGCGGCTGTCCAAGGGCATTCAAGACGGAGTTACGCATGAGAGGTCTCTTCCATGTGCCGAATTGCCTCCCGATCGACTTGATATGTCTCCCCACTCATCTGCATCAGATAGCGTGCTCTGTTTTTCTGCCCACCCCTTGCGACAAGTTTTTTTGCTTGGGCGCGGAAAAATTTGTCGGCCCTGATCTCGTCAAGCCAAATCGGTTGGCGGCGCAAGCCTTCGTTGCGCCGCCAAGGTCTGCAATCAAAGAGACGCCTTAACTTTCTTGGCGACCTCCGGACTAACCCAGGTCGACCAGATGTCTTCGTGGGTTTTCAGGAAATATTTCGCAGTATCCTCATTGGTACCCTGATTGTCGGTCTGCCAGGCAAGGACGCTGTTTACCACATCGTTGGTCCACTTCCGCGTCTTGAGATAATCCATCGCAACGCCGGCCTTGTCGGCAAATTTCTTGGTGACGACGGTAAAGACTTCGGAGACGGGATAGGAGTTGACCTTCGGGTTGGTGCAATCGATCACCGAGGTGCAGGCATCCCACTCGGTCTTGTCATGGGGAACGCCGAAGGAAAGTCGCACCATCGGATATTTGCCGAGGATAGCCGTTGGCGACCAATAGTAACCGAGCCAGCCGTTTTTCCTTTCGAAGGCATTGGCGATCGTGCCATCGAGGGCAGCGGCGGAACCCGTCTCGACGATTTCAAATCCCTTCTTCTCGCCATCGAGCGCACGGAACAGATTGCCGAGCGAGGCCTGGCATTGCCAACCGGGCGGGCAGTTGTAGATGACGCCCTTCTTCGGGTCGTTCGGCGAGGGGAAAAACTCCGGATGTTCCAGCGCCTGCTGAACGGTCTTGATCTCCGGATGGGCGTCGGCCAGGAATTTCGGAATCCACCAGCCGTCCTGGCCGCCTTCGGACAGAATGCCGGCGGCAATGACCAGTCTGCCCTCGGAAACGGCCTGGTCGAGCGGCGTGCGCACAGCGTTGATCCAAAGCTCCGGCGCGACATCGGGCTGGCTCTTTTCGTTCATGGACGTGAAGGTCGGCAGCGTATCGCCAGTGACGAGCTCCACCGAGCAGCCATACCCTTCCTGGAGGATGATCTTGTCGACATTGGCGGCGACCCCGGCTGACGCCCAGTTCATTTCAGCGATCGAAACCGAACCGCAATCGGCATGGGCTGCGCCGGCAAAGGTATAGAGTGCTGCAGCGAAGATGGCGGCAGCGATATGCTTTTTCATTTCAGACCCCCAGGTCCTGATGTTGCTGTTGTCGAAGGGTTCCACGGCAAAGTCCGCCGTTCAGGTCCCTTCGCGCTTGCGATACCCTGCGGCCTCATCACGGCACGCCAGGGCCAACCCGCATCGACTGTCGTCGTCGGGGACGCCCGGGATTACTGCCACATGCCCATCCCGGTCATGTGTTGGCGGCATGAAGTTTTAGGTTTTCCCACAGGAAATGACTGTACCCGGTCTGCGGCCACGATGGCGTCAAGGCGCTGCACAGCAAAAACCCGAAGGCGAGGCAAGGTCGTCACGCGGGAAACAGATTTCCCCTTTCCGGCGAAGGGAGAGATGGCTGTTTCTTTTAATCTATTAAATTTGTGGACAATATTCGCATGATCGAAAACGTGCCCGACGTTCGGAAAGGGATGATAATGAGTGCGCCTAAACTGGTCGGCATTGCCGGCAGCTTCAACCGGCCATCTAAGACCTACACGCTTGTTCAGACCGTCGCTGATCTGGCAGGTGATCGCTACGGCTTCACGAGCAAGGTTTACGATCTGCATGATGTCGGTCCCTCCCTCGGATCGGCCCAGTGGCGCAAGGATCTTGATGATCAGGCGAAGAGCGTGATCGACGATATCGTTTCATCTGACGCGCTGATCATTGGTTCTCCGACGTTCAAAGGATCCTATCCGGGGCTTTTCAAACACCTGATCGATCTCATCGATCCGCATGAGCTGCGCGCCAAGCCTATCATTATCACGGCAACCGGCGGCGGCGATCGGCATGCATTGATGGTGGAACACCAGCTGCGGCCGCTCTTCGGCTTCTTCATGGCCCATACGCTGCCGACCGCGGTTTATGCCTCGGACCGCGATTTCACCGACTATAAGGTTTCCTCTGAGCCTCTGGCGGCGCGGATCAGTGAGGTTGTCGGTGAACTGGCCGCCTTCTTTCCGCATCCGGTAAGCGCCTTGGCGGCTGCGGAGTAACGCCGCAAAGCGGGTGTGCCAGACACGAATATCCAGCTTTGAATTCAACAGGATGGAGGGTTGCATGACAATTGGCATCATCAGTCGCCTGAAGACGTTCTTCAGTTTGCGTCCGTTGGATAAAAGGCAGGATGAGTTTGCCGCAGTGTATGCGGCACCTGCGGCGAGCTTTGACCGGGAGCCTTCGGCCCGCGACTACGAACTCTACTATTGGTGCGCTACGCCTGCACCTTGGTACTGAGCGAATAAGAACTGGCTTCGTCTTGCGAGGCTCGCTGAAATCGGCTGCGAGGATATCATGAGCAGAATTCTCATCGTGCCGGGTTTGTTCGGATCGGGCGAAGGACACTGGCAACATTATTGGCTTCAGGATCATTCCGACGTCCGTCTCGTGGAGCAGAGCGATTGGGATTTCCCCAATCTTGGCAGTTGGATGGACGGTTTGGAGGTTGCACTTGAAGAGGCAGGCGAAGCCTATCTCGTTGCGCATAGTCTCGGTTGCCTGCTGGCCGCGAGGCTGGCGGGGCGTCCGGCGGCGCGAAGGGTCAAAGGCGCACTTCTCGTTGCGCCCTGCGACATTCCCGCGACGGAGAGGCTGCATGCCGGCCGACTTTCGTTCGGGACGATGCCGACGGAGGCGTTACCATTTCCCAGTATCACGATCGGCAGTTTGAACGACGTCTATATGTCGCTCGATCGTCTCACAATGTTCGGGCGGCTGTGGAATTCCGAAGTTCGCAATATCGGGCTTGCCGGACATATCAACGTTGCAAGCGGATATGGGCGGTGGCCGAGCGGTTATGGCTTCCTTGAGACGCTGAAGACCCGCGCGAGACATCGCAGACCGCAGCGAATCTCAACGGCGATTGCTGCCTCGGTTTGAAAGGGCTTTTCATGGGAGCCATTCAGCGCCATTGTGCGGCTAGCATTTCTTGACCATGGCCTTTTGTCGCTGTCCAGGGCATGCGGCAAGGCCGCTATTTTGGAGGTAAGGTAATGAGTTTGCGCATCAACGATATCGCTCCCGATTTCACCGCCGACACCACACAGGGCGAACTTCAGTTCCACGACTGGATCGGCAACGGTTGGGCCGTTCTGTTTTCCCATCCGAAGAATTTCACACCCGTCTGCACGACGGAACTCGGCGCTATGGCGGGCCTGGAGCAGGAGTTCGCCAAGCGTGGCGTCAAGGTGATCGGCATTTCCGTCGATCCGGTCGAAAGCCACAGCAGGTGGAAGAGCGACATCAAGACTGCGACCGGTTTCGACGTCGAATATCCACTGATTGGCGACAAGGATCTCAAGGTCGCCAAGCTCTATGACATGCTGCCGGCCGGCGCCGGTGAAAGTTCGGAAGGGCGTACGCCGGCGGACAATGCCACGGTTCGCTCCGTCTTCGTCATCGGCCCGGATAAGAAGATCAAGCTGATCCTTACCTATCCGATGACCACGGGCCGCAACTTCGGTGAAATTCTCCGTGCAATCGACTCGATCCAGCTTACGGCCAAGCATCAGGTGGCAACACCGGCCAACTGGCAGCAGGGGGAGGATGTCATCATCACCGCAGCCGTTTCCAACGAGGATGCGATCACGCGTTTCGGATCGTTCGATGCGGTCCTGCCTTATCTGCGCAAGACCCGCCAACCTGCCGGTTGAGCGCGCGGGACACTGAGTGATGCGGCCATGCAGGCCGCATCACTTTCATAGCCTGACGTTTTCGCTGAGGAATTCGAGCAGCGCGCGCACACGTGCCGGCAGCGGACCGCCCTGGCCGATGTAAACGGCGTAGAATTCCTCGATATCGCCGGGGTTGAGTTCCTCGAGGACAGGAACCAGACGCCCGGCCTCGAGGTCGGCTTTGATGGCGAAGGCAGCCAGACGCGCAATACCGGCGCCGGCGAGCGCCAAGTGGCGCATGGCTTCACCGTCACTCACCTGCAATCTGCGCGTTACTGGTAGCGTCATCAGCCGGTCACCGAATTTTACGGGCCAGCCCTCCTGCGCCCGGGAATAGGAAAAGCCGATACGACTGTGCCTTTCGGCTTCGGCCGGCGAGTTCGGAATACCGTGCCGGCGCAAATAGTCCGGTGATGCAACAATCATATTGCGTGTCGCGCCGAGCTTGCGTGCAATGAGGCTCGAACTCTTCAATGGTCCCGTGCGAATGGCAACATCCGCACGCTCCTCCATCAAATCCACGATCCGATCCGTGTGAACGATCTCGAGTGAGACCTTTGGATAGAGTCCCATGAAGATCGGAACGAGCGGAGCCAGCACGTGATTGCCGAAGGAGCCGCTTGTATTGATGCGGATGTATCCCGCCACCTGCTCGCCAGCCGAAGCATGGCGTTCCGCTTCAGCCATATCCGCAAGGATCGTGACGCTGCGTTCGTAGAATCCGCAGCCTTCGGGTGTCAGCTGCAGCCGTCTGGTGGAGCGATTGATCAGTCGGGCGCCCAGCCGTTTTTCCAGCCGGGTAACAAGTTTGCTGACCGCCGAGGGCGTCATCCCGCACGCCGTTGCAGCGGCGGTGAAACCACCCAGCTCCACGGCGCGGACGAAGACCTCCATTTCACCGGAGCGATTGACATCCTGACGGCTCATGATGAATTCAAATCACAAATCTCTTTCTTGCGGGCAATCTATATCAGCATGCGCACCGCGTCTATCTATTCGTAATAGCAAAGGAGTTGGACGATGGAATACAGAACACTTGGTGCCTCCGGCCTGAAAGTATCGACGTTGAGCTTTGGGGCCGGCACGTTCGGCGGTAGCGGGCCGTTATTCAGCGCGTGGGGATCCACGGATGCCAACGAGGCACGGCGTCTCGTCGATATATGCCTCGAGGCGGGCATTACTCTCTTCGATACTGCAGATGTCTATTCGGCCGGTGCCTCCGAGGAAATTCTCGGTCAGGCGGTGCGTGGCATGCGAGACGCGGTGACGATTTCGACCAAGCTGGGTTTACCCATGGGCGATGGGCCGGCAGATTGGGGTGCTTCGCGCTCCCGGTTGATCAGATCGGTCGAGGCCGCTTTGCGCCGCCTCGGCACCGATTATATCGACCTGTTGCAGTTGCATGCTTTCGACGCCTCGACGCCCCTGGAGGAGACGTTTTCCACACTCGATGGTCTCGTAAAGGCGGGAAAGGTCCGCTACGTCGGTGCTTCGAATTTTGCCGGCTGGGAGCTGATGAAATCGATCGCCGTTTCGGAAAGGCATTCCTATGTCCGCCCCATCGCCCATCAGGTCTATTACTCGCTGGCGGGCCGCGACTACGAATGGGAACTGATGCCGCTCGGTGTGGATCAGAAGGTCGGGGCGCTGGTCTGGAGCCCCCTTGCATGGGGCAGATTGACGGGCAAGATCCGTCGAGGTCAGCCATTGCCGGAGACCAGCCGCCTGCACGAGACCGCCTCGTTTGGACCACCGGTCGATGACGAGAAGCTCTTCGATATCGTTGATGCGCTGGACGAGATTTCGGCAGAAACGGGCAAGAGTGTGCCGCAGATTTCCATGAACTGGCTGCTGAACAGACCGACCGTTACGAGCGTGATCATCGGCGCTCGCAATGAGCAGCAATTGCGGGAGAATCTCGGCGCGATCGGCTGGACGCTCTCTGCGCAGCAGATCGAGAAGCTCGATAACGTGAGCGCTGTCGCCGCACCCTATCCTTATTTCCCCTATCGACGGCAGGAGGGGTTTGCCCGGCTGAACCCGCCGCTTGTCTGATCGGGGGTAGTGTTTAGAGCGCTTCGCCTTTCACGGAAATGCGAAGCGCTCCGACTGCTTGTCGTAAGGCCGCTTCAGGTGGGGTGGCTTTCGTTGCCCAAGCAGAACGGGTCGGCTAGTTTTGCAATACTGATTCCTCTCTTGCCGAATGCCATTTTCCATGGATGAAACGCCGACCAGCCGCATGCTTTCCTGGGCACGCAACTCCACGATCTACCGCCTCGAACGTCGGATGATGACGGAAAAGCAACTGTTCGACGCGATCGCCAAGAAGTCAAAGCAGAAATTCGAGGATATCAGCGAGACGCAGGTCAAGGCACTCGCCGATTTTGCCGTCAAATTCGCTTATGAGTTGAAGGTGCTCGACGATGTCGCCTTCGCCGAAATCAGCACGCGCTCAGCGGTTCGGTCCGGTAAATCGAAGAAGGCCATCGCCTTCAAACTTGCATCCAAGGGCATTGATGGCGAAACAGTCGTTGCGGCAGTCGAGGAGGTCGATGATCTCCATTCCGCCGTCATCTTCGCCAGGAAGCGCGGCTTCGGGCCTTTCCGGCGCGGTGACCTCGATGAGAAGCGCAAATCAAAAGAACTGTCCGCCTTTGCCCGCAACGGCTTCAGCTTTGCCGTTGGTAGACGAGTTTTCGACATGGAGCGAGAGGACGCCGAAGAGCTATTGCAATCGGCGTCGGCCTTCGGAGGCTCGATGCTCATTGAAATGGCGGGGGGCAACCGTTAGCTTTGCCGCGCTTGACTAGGATGCGCAGGGGAAGTTCGTGAAAGCAGATATTCGATCACTTGCAGCGGCGATGGCAATTGCCTCTTTGCCGATGGCGGCTCATGCCGACTGGCAGGCCACGGAAACGACCAAGACATACGCGATTTCTGGAACATCCGGCCGCGAGCTTTACGACTCCATCGGCGAACGTGGCCCGTTACTCGGACCGAAGGTCAGGGCCATTGCCCATACCGATTTCAAGCTGACCTGGACGCGGAAATACGAGCCGCAACCGGGTGGCGCTTGCAAGATCACCGTTAACATACCGAAACTGATCATCTCCTACACATTGCCGAAGCCTTCGGCGCAATTGCCGGCATCGACACGCAAAAGCTGGCAGAGGTTCATCGCCGGCGTCGAGGCGCATGAGCGCGTGCATGGTGGCTACATCAAGGACATGGTCAAGGAAATCGAGGCCATGAGCGTCGGCTTTGCCGTGCCCAATGATCCGAAATGCAGCAAGATCCGTGTAGAACTGACGAGGCGGCTCGGTGAGATTTCCAACAAGGAGCGGCGGCGTAACAGCGATTTCGACAAGGTCGAGTTCAGTGATGGTGGCAACCTCCAGCAGCTCGTTCTGAAGCTCGTCAAAGAAGAGTAACTGAGGCAACCGCAGCCAGCTGTACCCGCCGGCTGCGTGACCTAACGTGGCTTTATCGGCCCTTCTGCTTCCGCCATTCGGCGAATTTGAGTTTCGGAGCATCGCTGGTTGCCGGATAGAGGCCGATGATGGTCGCGCCATTCATGACCTCTTCGGTCACAAAGTCCTCATAGGCCGTCATCTCCACCGTCTCGCTGGCAATCTCGTCGGCAAGATGTGCGGGGATGACGATAACGCCCTCATTGTCGCCGACGAGAACGTCGCCGGGGAAAACCGCCACATCGCCGCAGCCGATCGGGCCGTTGATTTCGATCGCCTGATGCAATGTCAGGTTTGTCGGCGCGGAAGGGCGGTGGTGATAGGAGGGGATATCGAGGGCTGCGATTTCCGGACTGTCACGGAAGCCGCCATCGGTCACGACACCGGCTGCGCCACGTACCTGCAGCCGAGAGACCAGAATGGAGCCTGCCGAGGCGGCCCGCGCATCCTTGCGGCTATCCATGATCAGCACGAAGCCTGGAGGGCATTGCTCGACAGCGGCGCGCTGCGGATGCTCGGGGTTGCGGAAGACTTCGAGTGTATTCAGATCTTCGCGCGCCGGAATATAGCGTAGCGTGAAGGCCTGGCCGACCATGTTCACCTTCTTCGGTGAGAGCGGGCGCACATCCTGAATGAACTGGTTGCGCAGGCCGCGCCGGAACAGCGCGGTGGCGATCGTCGGTGTCGCCACGCCCATCAGCTTGTCGCGCGTCTCATTGCTCAGCACATAATTGCTCATGCGATATATCCTTTACGATCAATAGATGTCGGGTTCCCCCGGCGTTGGGCCGAAACTGGTTTCCAGGAAATCGAAATCGCAGCCGGTATCGGCTTGTGCGACGTGGCGCGAGAACATCCAGCCATAGCCGCGGCCGAATTTTTCGGCCGGCTTGACCCAGGCGTCGCGTCGCCGCTGCAGCTCGTCCTCGTCGACAAGCATGTCGATGCGCCGCGCTTCGAGATCGAGGCGGATGATGTCGCCGTTGCGCAGCAGCGCCAACGGGCCGCCGACATGGGATTCCGGCGAAACGTGCAAGATGCAGGCGCCGTAGCTGGTGCCGCTCATGCGCGCGTCCGACAGGCGGAGCATATCCCTGTGCCCCTTCTTGAGCAGAGCCTTCGGAATCGGAAGCATGCCCCATTCGGGCATGCCCGGGCCACCCTGTGGACCGGCGCCGCGCAGCACCATGACGTGATCAGGCGTGATGTCGAGGTCTTCATTGTCGACTGCCGCCTTCATCTCCGGATAGCTGTCGAAGACCAGTGCCGGTCCCTGATGCTTGTGGAAGCGCGGGTCGCAGGCGGCAGGCTTGATGACCGCGCCTGTCGGCGCAAGATTGCCCTTCAGTACCGCCAGCGACCCTTCGTGATAGACCGGATTGTCGAGCGAGCGGATTACGTCGTCATTGTAGCATTTTGCACCCTCCAGTGTTTCGCCGAGGGTGACGCCGGAGACGGTAAGCGCGGAGAGATCGAGCTTGGAGGAAAGCTTCGCCATCAGCACCCGCAGGCCGCCGGCATAATAGAAATCCTCCATCAGATAGGCCTTGCCGGTTGGCCTGATATTGGCGAGCACTGGCGTTGCGCGTCCGGCCTGGTCGAGGTCGTCGAGCGAAAGGTTGATGCCGGCGCGCCTGGCCATCGCGATCAGATGCACGACGGCATTGGTGGAGCAGCCCGTTGCCATCGCGACGGCGACGGCGTTGTTGACGGCCGCCGCAGTGACGATCTTCGCGGGAACAAGATCCTCCCACACCATCTCGACGATGCGCCGACCGACGGCCGAGGACATGCGGATATGATTGGCGTCTGGTGCCGGGATCGAGCTGGCGCCGGGCAATGTCAGACCCAATGCCTCGGCGATCGCCGTCATCGTGCTCGCTGTGCCCATGGTCATGCAGTGGCCATAGGATCGGGCGATACCGGCCTCGACGTCGACCCATTCTTTCTCCGAAATGGTGCCGGCGCGGCGTTCATCCCAGAATTTCCAGGCATCCGAGCCGGATCCCAGATATTCGCCGCGATAGTTGCCGCGCAGCATCGGGCCGGCTGGCAGATAGATCATCGGCAGGCCCATCGAGAGCGCCCCCATGACGAGACCGGGTGTGGTCTTGTCGCAACCGCCCATCAGCACCGCACCGTCGACGGGGTGCGAGCGCAGAAGCTCTTCGGCTTCCATGGCCAGCATGTTGCGATAGAGCATGGTGGTCGGCTTCACATAGCTCTCGGACAGCGACAGCGCGGGTAGCTCCAGCGGAAAGCCGCCGGCTTGCAGGATTCCGCGTTTCACATCCTCGACGCGATGCTTGAAATGGGCATGACAGGGATTGGCGTCTGACCAGGTGTTGAGGATGGCGATAACAGGCTTGTCGATCCATTCCTCGGGGGCGTAGCCCATCTGCATCGTGCGCGAGCGATGTCCGGAGCTTCTGAGATCGTCCGGGGCGAACCATCTGGCGCTGCGCAGTTCCGAGGGCTTCTTCCTGCTGTTCATTGTGTTCAAGCCTTGTTCGTGACGATGGGCAGAACCGAGTGGCGCAAGTGTCGCTTCATTTGCTGATTTCCCATTGCTGGCTGCGACGCCTGTTCGCTCAATCCTCCCGATTGCGCCAACTGCAAGAAAGGACGTTGGCAGAAACGGACTAAAGCACTAATGTATCAGTGCATCAAGCCCGAAGCTGTGCTTAATGGATCGACATTCTCAGTCAGAAAGGCCGCCGGTGAAACTTAACCCGAAAGAATTCGCGCTGGATCGTTCTCGCCAGGTGGCGCCGCAGATCCTGGAAATCCTGCGTTCGCGTATTCTTTCCATGGCCTTGCCGCCAACGACGGTGCTGTCGCGCATTTCGCTGCAAAGCGAGTTCAATGTCAGCCAGACGCCGGTGCGCGACGCCCTGATCCGCCTGGAGGAGGAGGGGCTGGTCGAGGTCTATCCGCAATATGCGACCGTTGTTTCGCGCATCGATGTAAGCAATGCGACCGAGGCCCACTTCCTGCGGCTGTCGATAGAGCTTGAGGCTGTGCGCCGGCTGACGCTGGAATCGCCTGCCGAGACCGCAGAGGCTCTGGAAGTGGTTCTGACCCGGCAGAAGCGCGTCATGTCGCCGGAGACTTATGATCTCTTCGACACCCTCGATAAGGATTTTCATCGGGTGCTCTACGAGAGAGCCGATATTCTGGGCCTGTGGTTGACCGTGCGGCGCCAAGGCGTGCATCTTGATCGGCTGCGCATGCTGAACCTGCCGATGCCGGGCAAGCTGCAGCAAATCATTGGCGATCATCAGGGCATCGTCGATTCCGTTCGCTTGGGCGATCCGGAGACGGCGGTTGCCGCCATGCGCGAGCATCTGTCCGGCACCTTGTCGATCGTCGATCTGATCTGCGAGCAGCATCCGGACTATGTGAGCCGATAGGCCCAATCAACCCCTTAAAATTGCCGGGAGATGTGGACCGAGCTGCCGCACGCATTGGCTTGCGCGCCGCTTCATGCGAGAAAGCATGGGATTGACATGACGAGGGAGTTTGCTTGACCATCGGGCTTGCGCATGCCGAACTGATCGCGGTTCTGACGGCTGTCACGGGGAATGATCCCAGGGTGATGACGGTGCGGTCCGGCGAGGCCTTGCCATCAGGTCCGTTCGAACTCGGGCATCGAACGCTGCAGAGCGGGCTGCGCGAATGGATCAGGGAGCAGACGGCTCATCCGGTCGGTTATCTCGAGCAACTCTACACCTTCGCCGACCGTGATCGGAATAACGAGATCCTCGGCGGCCGAACGATTTCGATCAGCTATCTCGGTCTCGTGCGTGAACAGGCGGCACCTGGTGCTGGCTTGCCGGGTTGGCACGGCTGGTACGAATATCTCCCCTGGGAAGATCACCGAAAAGGCAGGCCGGCGATCCTTGACGACATTGCCGCCCGGCTTGCGCCATGGGTGGCAGACGATGCAGCCAGGGCCTATGGGCGCCGCCGCCGCGCCGACTTCGATTTTGGATTGAACGGCGCCACCTGGAACGAAGATCTCGTCCTGCAGCGCTATGAACTGCTCTATGAGGCAGGCCTCGTTGTCGAGGCGCGCTGCGATCAATCGCACGCATTCGGTCGCCCCATGTTTGCAGATCACCGCCGCATCCTGGCCACCGGCATGGCGCGGCTGAGAGCCAAGATCAAGTATCGCCCAGTTGTCTTCGAGCTTATGCCCGAGACCTTCACACTTCTGCAATTGCAGAGGGCCGTCGAGGCGCTGGCTGGTCTGACCCTGCACAAGCAGAATTTCCGCAGATTGATCGAGCAGCAGGACTTGGTGGAGGAAAGCGGCGGCACCGAGAGCGAGACCGGCGGTCGTCCGGCAAAGCTCTTCCGCTTCCGCCGCGCCGTCCTCGAGGAACGCGAGCTCGCCGGAACGAAATTGCCGCTCTCCCGCAATTGACATGTACTCACATTGAGAATATCTATTTGCGCGAAATATACTCAATATGAGCATAATTAGGAGCCGGCCATGAATCTTCCCATATCCGCATCCTCTATTTACGAGCGCGTCAGCCGCGTCATTCCCAAGGCCGAATGGCTGACATTCCAGGATGATGTCGAGGCGATCCTTGAACTGAAGCGGCGACACAACGCCGTCATTCTCGCGCATAACTACCAGACGCCGGAAATCTTCCATGGTGTTGCCGATATCGTCGGCGACAGTCTTGCGCTGGCCCGCAAGGCTGTGGAGGTCGATGCGGACGTCATCGTCCTTGCCGGCGTGCATTTCATGGCCGAGACCGCCAAGCTGCTGAACCCGACCAAGACGGTTCTAATCCCGGATCTGAAGGCTGGATGTTCGCTGGCGGAATCGATCACGCCGGAGGACATTGCTCTGCTGCGGCAGGCCCATCCGGGCGCTCCGGTCGTCACCTATGTCAACACGTCGGCGGCGGTGAAGGCGGCATCCGATATCTGCTGCACCTCGGGCAATGCCAAGCAAGTGGTCGAATCACTCGGCGTGCCGAAGGTGCTGATGCTTCCGGACGAGTATCTGGCGCGCAACGTCGCGCGCGAAACCAATGTCGAACTCATTGCCTGGCACGGGCACTGCGAGGTTCATGAGCTCTTTACCGCGGATGACATTCGCCAGCTTCGCGAGAACTATCCCGGTGTAACAGTCCTTGCGCATCCGGAGTGCCCGCCCGATGTCGTCGAGGCGGCAGACTTCGCAGGCTCGACGGCCGTCATGTCCGACTATGTCGGCAAGAAGCGTCCGTCCCGCGTCGTGCTTCTGACCGAGTGCTCGATGAGCGACAACGTCGCCGTCCATCACCCGGATGTGGAATTCGTCCGGCCATGCAATCTCTGCCCGCATATGAAGCGCATCACGCTCGGCAATATCCGCAAGGCTCTGGAGGAAGGGCGGCACGAGGTAACGGTCGACTCCGCAATTGCGGCAGACGCCCGCCGTGCCGTGGAAAGGATGTTGGCGATATGAGCGAGATTCTCGAAGGATTGAAAGACCGCGTCGTCATCGTTGGCAGCGGCCTTGCCGGGCTGATGGCGGCCTTGACGCTCGCGCCGGAACCGACCGTCATCGTGACACGTGCGGCACTTGGTGGGGAAAGTTCAAGCGCCTGGGCGCAGGGCGGCATCGCCGCCAGCATCGGCAAGGATGATAGTGCCGCGCTGCATCTGGCCGATACGCTCGCTGCCGGCGACGGACTCTGCGATGCGAAGGTGGCGGCGGGAATCCTCGCTGAAGCACCGGCTGCCATCGCTGCACTCGAGCGGGCGGGCGTTGCATTCGATCGCGACGGCGAAGGCGCATTGTCCTTGGGGCTCGAAGCGGCTCACTCGCTGCGCCGCATCGTGCATGCCAAGGGAGACGGTTCGGGTGCGGCCATCGTTCGCGCGCTCGTGGATGCCGCCGCTCGGACACCATCGATCACCATCCTCGAAGGTTATGAGGCAAGGCGCTTGCTGCTCGACGGCGACCGCATTGCTGGCCTGGCGTGCGCAACCGAGAGGGGCACAGTTATTTTGCCGTCCTCTCGCGTCGTGCTCGCTACTGGCGGCATCGGCGGTCTCTACGATGCGACGACCAATCCGACCGGCAATTTCGGGCAGGGCATTGCATTGGCCGCCCGGGCAGGCGCTCTGCTGGCCGACATGGAGTTCGTGCAATTTCACCCAACCGCACTCGACAGCCGCCGCTGGCCGCTGGCGCTAGTCAGCGAAGCCGTTCGCGGCGAAGGCGCCACGCTGCTGAACGAAAGAAGCGAGCGTTTCATGGCTGGCGTCGAGGGGGCAGAGCTTGCGCCGCGCGATGTCGTTGCGCGCGCCATTAGCGCCGAGATCGCGCGCGGCGGCCGGGTCTATCTCGACGCCCGCCAGGCGCTTGGCGACAGTTTCACCAGGCGGTTTCCCGTTATTGATGCACTTTGCCGTGAAGCTGGCGTTGATCCATCGCGAAATCTCATTCCCGTGCGTCCGGCTGTTCACTATCACATGGGCGGCGTCGCCACGGATGAGCAAGGTCGCAGTTCCGTGAGTGGCCTGTGGGTGATCGGTGAGGCCGCATCGACAGGCCTTCATGGAGCCAACCGGCTTGCCAGCAACTCGCTCCTTGAGGCCGCGGTCATGGGTCTGCGCACGGGGCGCGACATCGCCGGTATCGTTGCGAACCGGGTCAAGGTGCCGCAACGGCAGATGAATGTTGCCGCGCCTGACGCGTCGCTGGTTCGACCGATCGTCTCCAGCCATCTCGGCGTGCTGCGCAATGCCGGGTCCATTCAAGGTGCGATCGTAGCGCTGCTGCCGCTTGCCGATGGAGACGGCCCCGCAGCCGATCCTGCTCTCGTTGCCCTGCTGATTGCAGTCTTCGCCGGTTTGCGGACGGAGTCGCGCGGGGCACATGCCCGCACGGATTTTCCCTTGAAATTGCCGGATTCGGAGCGCCGCCGCCTGAACCTGTCGGATGCGCTCGATATCGCATCCTCCATGACTTTCAATTCCCTTGCACGGAGTGCCTGACATGACCCTCGCTCCCCTCCCGCGCCTCATCGTCGAACCACTGGTGCGCAATGCGCTGTTGGAAGATCTCGGCTTAGCCGGTGACGTCACGACCACAGCGGTCATCCCCGCCGCACATCGGTCCCGTGTGGCGATGGTGACGCGCCAACCGGGCGTGGTCGCCGGCCTCGATGCGTCCGAGCTTGCTTTCCAACTGGTCGATCCCAGCATCGTCATGACCCGTCACTTGCCGGATGGGACGAAAGTCAAACCTGGTGATGTGATCGCAATGATCGAAGGACCTTCGCGTGGCCTGCTGACGGCTGAGCGCACCGCATTGAACTTCCTTGGCCACCTGTCCGGCATCGCATCCGTGACCGGCGGTATCGTCGAGGCCATCGCAGGTACGAACGCTTCGATCGTCTGCACACGCAAGACGACGCCAGGTCTCAGAGCCCTGGAGAAATATGCAGTCCGAGCCGGTGGTGGCATGAACCATCGCTTCGCGCTCTATGACGCGGTTCTGATCAAGGACAATCACGTTGCCATTGCTGGTGGCATTGCTGAAGCAATCCGCCGCGCCAAGGCGGGCGTCGGGCACATGGTCAAGATCGAAGTCGAGGTGGATACTCTGGAGCAGCTTCGCGAAGCGATGCGCGAAGGCGTCGACGCCGTATTGCTCGACAATATGACTCCTGCCCAATTGCGCGAGGCGGTCGATATCGTCGCGGGGCGGGCGATCACCGAAGCGTCGGGCCGCATCACGCCGGAGACTGCCGGCGCGATAGCCGGAGCCGGCGTCGATCTCATATCTGTCGGCTGGGTGACGCATAGCGCGCCGACGCTCGACATCGGGCTCGATTGGAGATCGGCGGCTTAGAGCCGCCGATTTTGAGTTCAGACCACGATCGGCACCTGTGCGCCGTCCATACTGATCACGACGCCGGTGACGTAACCTGCCTTGTCCGAACTCAGGAAAGCGACGACATTGGCGATGTCGGTGGGGCTGGCCATACGGCCGATAGGGATGCGCTTCAGGGCGTCGGCCAGTGCTTCCTTCTCTGTCGAGCCGGCAAGTTTTGCCGCCGCCTTCAAGCCTTCGGCAACGCGATCCGTTTCGGTCATGCCGGGGTTCAGACCGACAACACGCACACCGCGGCTGGCATAGGCATTGGCAAGCCCGACGCTCGCGAGCATCAAAGCGGCATTGGCCGATCCGCCGGCAAGATGCACGGGCGAGGCGACTTTGCCGCCATTGCCGATAATGTTGATCACCGCGCCAGAGCCGCGTGCACCCATGCGTTTGATGAGGGGATCGATCACGTTGATGTAGGAGAAGTACTTCGCATCCATCGCGGCGCGCCAGATCGCCGGCGTCAGATCGTCAGCCGGCGTGCGTGCTGCGGCACCCGCACTGTTGATGAGGATGTCGATCGAGCCGACTTCCGCTTCGACCTTGTCCACGACTGAAAGCGCCTGCTCGTCCGATGTCAGGTCGGCAGCGTAACCGCGGGCACCGGGAAGCTCGGCAAGCGCCTCATCTATATTGGCCTGCGAGCGCGAACAGATTGCGACGCGTGCGCCTTCCTGCAGGAAGAGCTCGGCGCAGGCATAGCCTATGCCCTTCGAACCGCCGGTGATCAGAACGACTTTACCCTTGAGGCCAAGATCCATGACATGTCTCCGATTGCGTTGCGAAAGGTTCGCAAGCTAGATGCGGAAATCCGAGCCGTATAGGCTCGCCGTCGTCACAGCTTGTTTACTGCGTAGCATGCGGCTTTTGACCGTTTAAGAAAGCCGCTTGGCTTTCAGCACCGAAACGGCCGTCTCGCTGTTGTGGACATAGTCGTTGGCGTCGGGCTGGCGCTGCACTAATAGAATGAACAGCAAGTCGGTCAGCATCAGCTGTGCGTCGCGCGCGGTGATCGCCGAGGAGCGGACGCGATCTTCGTCGCCGACGGTGTGAAGGCAGATGTCGGCGACGCGGGCGAGCGGGTTGTCCTGCAAGCCGGTCACGGCGATGACGGTCGCCTTGCGCTGGCTCGCAAGCTCGGCGATCCGCAGCGTTTCAATGCTGGCGCCGGAATAGGAAAGAGCAAAGAGCAGATCGTCCGGTCCGAGCGTCGATGCGTTCGCCATCTGAACATGGCTGTCGCTGTCATGCAGGACATTGCGGCCGAGCTTCATCAGTTTGTAGGAAAAATCGCGGGCGACCAGCGAGGAGGCGCCGACGCCAGCCAGATGAATGCGCCTGGCATCATGAAGAGCCTCCAGTGCCTTGTCGATATCGCCTTCATTGTTGACCGAAATGGTTTGCTGCATGGCTTGCAGCTTGCTGCTCAACAGCTTCTGCAGAATGGTCAGATAGCCGTCACCGACTTCAATCGTGCCGTGAATCATGCCGGCCGGTGTGGGCCATTCCTGGGCTTTCGCCTCACTGACGGCGAGCTTCAGTTCCTGATAGCCGGCATAGCCGAGCTTCTGGCTGAACTTCACGACACTCGACTGGCTGCGCCCGGTCTCGACCGCGAGTGCTGCCGATGAAAGCCGCAGCATTTGGTCAGGGTTCTCGACGATGAACTGCCCGATCTGGCGATCGGCGGGCGCCATGGTTTCAAGCTGCGCGCTGATTTTCTTCAGGATAGACATTTGGTCCTTTTGGGTCCCCTCGATCGATCGAGGCGGTTCACATATCATCACCCACGTACTCAAAATAGCATTCGGGCAAGGCACGGCAACCGTGCTTCAAGCGATGAGAGACTAGCACAGGGAATTGGAATAAAAAATTCCAATGATAATTGACAGGATGGAATGATCGAATAGTCTTCAAAGGGAAGCGGATGGCGGAATCCTCGGTATTGCGCATCTCGCCTTAACGGGTTTCGGATTATGGATAAACTTCGCATCTCCGGCGGCAAAAGGTTGCAAGGAGCCGTGACGATTTCGGGCGCCAAGAATGCCGCCCTGCCGCAGATCGCGGCTGCTCTTTTGAGCCCGCATTCGCTGGAACTCACCAACCTGCCCTCGGTAAGCGATGTCGAGAACATGCTCGGCGTCATCGCGCTGCACGGCGCACGGATCACCCGAACGGCGCAAAGCACAATGATCGATCCGAGCGCCATCGTCTCCAAGGAAGCCTCCTATGATACGGTGAGGCGCATGCGGGCAACGGTTCTGGTGCTGGCGCCGCTGCTTGCCCGTTTCGGTCATGCCCGTGTGTCTCTGCCGGGGGGGTGCGCTATCGGCGCCCGCCCAGTGGACATGCATATCAAGGCGCTTGCATCCCTCGGCGCCGATATTGCCATCGAAAGTGGCCTGATTGTTGCTTCCGCCCCAAATGGGCTGAAGGGAGCTCGCATCGTGCTGAGTTCTCCCTCGGTCGGAGCGACCGAGACGGTGATGATGGCGGCTTGTGCCGCAAAGGGTGAAACGGAGATTCTGAACGCAGCCCGCGAGCCCGAAGTCGCAGACCTTGCCGCGTGTCTGAGTGCCATGGGCGCGCGCATCGAAGGGGCGGGCACGCACCGCATCCTGATCGACGGCGACACCAACTGGCGACCGGCGAAACATCACGGCATTCCCGATCGCATCGAAGCTGGTACCTATGCGGTTGCCGCCGCAATTACCGGTGGGCAGCTCGAACTCATCCACGCCCGGCTGGAAAACCTTGCCTCGGTTGTCCAAGCGCTGGAAGCCATGGGCGTCAGCGTGTGGCCGAGCGATCGTGGCCTCGTCGTGTCACGAGAAGGGCAGCTCAAAGGCGCCGATCTTACCACGGAACCCTATCCGGGCTTCCCGACCGATCTGCAGGCGCAATTCATGGCGCTCGCCTGCTGCGCCGAGGGTGCGTCCCTGATCCGTGAGACTGTCTTTGAAAATCGCTTCATGCATGTGCCGGAGCTGATACGGCTTGGCGCCAACATAACGCTGCAGGGCACGACAGCGCTGGTGCGGGGCGGGGCTCCCCTCAAAGGAGCGCAGGTGATGGCGACGGACCTCCGCGCCTCGGTTTCTCTCGTGCTGGCCGCGCTTGTTTCGCAAGGCGAGACCATCGTCAATCGCGTCTACCATCTCGATCGAGGCTATGAGCAACTCGATCGCAAACTTCGCCTCTGCGGCGCCGATATCGAACGGCTGACGTCATGAGCGACAAGGCAAGCAGCACCCCTTATTTTCTGGGTGTCGATGGTGGAGGCACCGGCTGCCGCGCCCGCATCGAGGATGGCGCCGGCACCGTGCTGGGGCAAGGGCTCTCCGGACCGGCGACGACGCGGCTTGGCATAAATGAGGCTTGGGCATCCATCTCCAGAGCATTCGACGCTGCAATTGAAGAGGCAGGTTTGACCGCTGCCGATATTGGCAGCATCCACGCGGGTATCGGTTTGGCGGGCATTGGCCGCAAGGGAGCTCTGGCTGCCCTCAAGGCCATAGAACATCCCTTCGCCAGTATCACATTCGTTAGCGACGGGGAGGGGGCTTGTCTTGGGGCTCATTCAGGCCGCGACGGAGCAATCGTCATTGCGGGTACCGGATCCATAGGCCTCGGTCTTGTCGAGGGGCGGCAATTGCGGGTGGGAGGCTACGGCTTCCCGATCTCCGACGAGGGCAGCGGCGCTTATCTGGGGCTAAAGGCGGTGCAGCTCGCGCTGCGCGCCCATGACGGCCGTGAGCAAAAGACGGCGTTGCTGAGCGAGATCCTGCAGCGTTTTCAGAACGATCCGATGGAGGCCGTTGCCTGGATGGATCGGGCATCGGCGACGGATTATGCGACGTTCGCGCCCATGGTGCTGCGCCATGCGGATCAGGGCGACGCCGTGGCGCGGCGTATCGTCCAGGGCGCCGCTGGGCATATCGACACGTTGATCCGGACCCTTTTCGAGAAGGGATCGCCGCGTGTCTGCCTGCTTGGCGGCCTCGCCAGTCCGCTCGAACCATGGCTTGCGCCGGATGTGCGACGCAGCCTCAAGCCGATCGACGGCGACGCCGTGTCGGGCGCCATCATCCTCGCCAGAAGGGCGATCTGTCAGCATTGAGCGACGGGAATGCGCATGGCTTCTTATGTACGCCCATATTGGAATATTTTATTCCATTTTGGATTGACTTATGGAATAAATGGACATAATATTAACGAAGGTAAACAGGGAATGGGTGCGGAACGAAGCCGAAACGGCCAGTCGCGCCTTAGCTGATGTCAGCTATCCGCTTTGTTGAGAACCGAACTTTGCAACGGCAGGCCCGGCGCCTTATCGGTCGGACTTGTCATCCCTGATCTATTGATATCGAACGCACTTTCGAGAGCAGTCCCATGACAGAGCAGAAGTTGATATCCGAACTGGAGCAGTTGGTTTCCGAAGGCCGCAATCCGAACACGATGCATATCGATCTGCTGCCGACCTTCGATCTCCTGCGTGAGATCAATTATGAAGATCAGACGGTGCCCGTTGCCGTCGAGAAGGTCATTCCGGCCATCGCTGCTGCCGTCAACCAGATCGTCGCGGCCTTCCAGAAGGGAGGGCGCCTGGTCTATATGGGCGCCGGGACCAGTGGTCGACTTGGCGTTCTCGATGCGTCCGAATGCCCGCCGACCTTCAGCGTTCCGTCGAATATGGTGATCGGCCTGATCGCAGGCGGTCCCGACGCGCTGCGCCGCTCGATCGAAGGTGCTGAAGATGATCCGGAGCAGGGCCGTCAGGCTCTGGAGGACGTCAAGCTGACGAAAGACGACGTCGTCGTCGGCATCGCGGTCAGCGGTCGCACCCCCTATGTCATCGGCGGTTTGAATTATGCCAAGAGCCTCGGGGCTTTCACGGTCGCGTTGTCCTGCAATCCCAATTCCATCATTGCCGGTATCGCCGATCTGGCGATCTCGCCGGTCGTCGGCCCGGAAATCCTGACGGGCTCGACCCGTTTGAAATCCGGCACGGCACAGAAGCTCATCCTCAATATGCTGACGACGGCCAGCATGATCCGTATCGGCAAAAGCTATCAGAACCTGATGGTTGATGTCAGCGCCAGCAACAAGAAGCTGGTGGCGCGCGCCTCGCGCATCGTCATGCAGGCGACCGGTTGCTCGCAGAAGGAAGCGCGCCGCGTTCTCGACCTGACCGGAAACGACGTCAAGCTCGCCATTCTCATGGAAATCACCGGAATGGGCATTGAAGAAGCCCGCGTGGCATTGCAAAACGCTGATGGATTCCTGCGCAAGGCCATCAACGCGAAGAGTGCTTAATGGACGTCGCGGTTCGCCGCGACGGCAATCAATTGGCCAAAATCGGCCGGGGACATTTAAAAACGGAGGGATGAGAATGAAGGGGTATTTTGCAAGGAAACTGATCTCGGGGATGGTGCTGGCGATGGGCGTTGGCGTAGCTGCCGTCGCGATGCCGGCGCAGGCGGCAACGCTGCGCATGGCATGGTCGCAGGACGCGACCGGGCTTGATCCGCACAAGCAGACCGCCTTCTCTTCCATTCGCTTGCTGGAATTGATTTACGAGCCACTCGTTCGCCTCGACGGCAATCTGCAGATCGTGCCCGGTGTCGCCGAGAGCTGGCAGTTTTCGCCCGATGGCAAACAGCTGACTTTTAAGCTCAACGCCAAGGCCAAGTTCCAGAACGGCGCCCCTGTTACCTCGGCTGACGTGAAGGCTTCCTTCACGCGCATCCTAGATCAGGCGACTGGCGCTGTCGCCCGCGCCAACTTCTTGTCGATCGCGAGCATCGACACGCCGGATGCCACGACTGTAGTCTTCAATCTGTCGCAGCCCGACGTTCCGCTTTTGACGGCAATGACCAGCCTCAATGCCGCCGTCGTTCCGGCAAGCGAGATTACCGCTGGGACCATTGGCACGAAGGCGATCGGCTCCGGCCCCTTCAAGCTCGACAGCTGGGTTCCGAATTCCAAGGAAGTCCTGACCGCCAACAAGGACTGGGCCGGCGGCACGGTCGGTGTCGATGGCATCAACATCAGCGTATTGCCCGATGAAACTGCGATCCTCGCATCGCTGCGCACCGGGCAGACCGATTTTGCCTTGTTGAATGATCCGCTCGTCGCGACATTGGTGCCAAAGGAACCGAAGCTGCAGCTGACGCGCACGCCGGTGCTCTCCTACAACGTTCTGCAGCTCAATCCCTCGCGCAAGCCGATGGATCAGCTGGCTGTGCGTCAGGCGATTTCCTGCGCCATCGACCGTAAGGACGTGATGGATACCGCGGCGCTTGGCGAAGGCAAGGTGACCGGGCCGCTGACGATGCCGCTTTATGCGACCGATGCCAGCAAACTCTTCTGCTACACGCGCGATGTGGCCAAGGCGAAGAAGCTGATGGCCGATGCCGGCCTTGCAAACGGCTTTACCGCGACGGTGATCGCCGCCACCGGCGAACCGCCGACCGCAACGGCTGAAGCGCAGGTCATCCAGTCGCAGCTTGCTGAAATCGGCATCAAGCTTGATATCAAGGTGATGGAACTCAACGTCTACGTCGATACCTGGCTCAAGGGCAATTTCGACATGGCTGTTGCGCTCAACGGCGGCAGTGCCGACCCCTACTCGATGTATAACCGCTACTGGACGAAATCAGGCAACCTGCAGAAGGTCGCCAACTATATCGACGATACGCTCGACAGCCTGATGCAGAAGGGCCGCGCCGAAACCGATCCGGCCAAGCGCAAAGAAATCTTCGCCGAATTCGAAAAGCATATCGCCGAAGTCTCGCCCTGGATCTGGCTCTACACGGCCTATGGCTATACGGCCGAGCAGAAGAACGTTGAAGGCTTTGTTCCGACGCCGACCGGTTCGCTGTTCGGTCTGAGCAAGGTCTCGATCAAGTAACGGCAACCGAGACCTAGGGCATTTCCGTTTCGAACGGAGTGGCGGAAATGCCCTATCTCTTTGTTTTCAAGCAGTTGCGGGCGCAAAGCCGCTTCGCACATTTGCTGGAATTGCTCTAGAGGAATTGCAATGTCATATCTGACGCGTCGGCTGATGACATTCCCGCTGATCATGCTGGGCGTGTCCATCTTCGTCTTCGTCGCCATCCGGCTGGTGCCGGGCGATGCGATCACGGCGATGCTCGGAACGAATGCAGGTCTTTTGACACCAGAGCAGCGGGAGGCCCTTGCCGCCTATTTCGGCATCGACCAGTCCTGGCCAGTCCAATACTGGCATTGGCTGCTCGGGGTATTCCAGGGCAATCTCGGCATATCCGTCACTTATGGTAAGCCGGTGCTCGACATCATTCTGGAGCGCTTTCCGCTGACGCTCGAGCTTGCCTTGCTTTCCATGGTCATTGCGCTCGCCATAGGCCTGCCGGCCGGCGTCTTTGCTGCCACGCGCAATGAAAAATTTTCTGATCTTGCCGTGCGCATCGTCGCCATGATCGGCCAGTCGACGCCGAACTTCGTTCTCGGCCTGCTGCTTATCTATGCTTTGTCCGCTGGTTTCGGCGTGCTCCCGACCATGGGCGCTTTCACGCCAATCTGGCAGAACCCAATTGAAAATCTCGGTCAGATGATCCTGCCGGCGCTGACGCTGGGCTTCGCCTTCGCCGCCTCCGTAACGCGTGTCGTGCGCTCCGCCATGCTCGATGTCCTGAGCGACGATTACGTTCGCACGGCCCGCAGCCGTGGCGTTCCCGCGCGCGGCGTCATCTGGCGGCATGCGCTCCCGAATGCACTGATCCCGGTGGTGACGCTGAGCGGCGTCGAATTCGGCTACCTGCTCGGCGGCGCCGTGCTGGTCGAGCAGATCTATGCCCTGCCGGGGCTCGGGCGCATGGTGCTCGACGCTATCCTGCAGCGCGACTATGCGCTGGTGCAGGGGAGTGTTCTGTTCATTGCCTTTAACTTCATGATCGTCAATCTGCTCGTCGATCTCGCCTATGTGGCGCTCGATCCGCGCGTTCGGCTGGGAGAAGGCTGATGCGGATCCTCAAGGCTATTTTCGGGCATGTGAGCGGCCGGATCGGCGGCATCATCGTCCTCGTTTACGTCGTGCTAGCCATCCTCGGTACACTCGGTGTAACTCCGCATGATCCGCTGATGCAGAACCGCATCGACCGCCTGCACGCTCCGAGCCCGACCTATTGGATGGGCACAGACCTTTTCGGCCGTGATGTCGCAAGCCGGCTGATGCATGGTATCGGTGAATCCTTCACGGTCGCCTTCTTCTCCGTGGCCGTCGCAACCGCAATCGGCACCTTGCTCGGCTTGACCGCCGCGTGGTCGGGCAAGCGCTGGGATGGCGTCATCATGCGCACTATGGATGTGCTGCTCGCTTTTCCGGCGATCCTGCTGGCGCTGTTGATCATCGCCATCGTCGGACCTGGCACCTGGACCAGTGTCGCTGCAATCGCGATCGTCTATACGCCCATCTTTACCCGCGTCGTGCGCGGTCCGGCGCTTTCATTGAAGGGGCGCGATTTCGTCGACGCGGCTCGCACGTTCGGCAGCAGCCGCTCGTACATTCTGACCAGACATCTTCTTCTCAATCTCGTCGCACCATTGACCGTGCAGGTGACGTTGGCGCTTGCCTGGTCGTTGCTGACGGAGGCTGGTCTAAGCTTCCTTGGCCTGGGAACGCAGCCGCCGGCCTCCTCATTGGGCCTGATGCTGAGCGACAGCCGCAATCTCATGGAAACAGCGCCCTGGCTGCTGATCTTCCCGGGCGTGACCATCATGATCTCCATTCTTGGCTTCAACCTGCTCGGTGATGCGCTGCGCGATATCCTTGATCCGAAGATGCGGAGGTCTACGGTATGACACCGCTTCTCTCGGTTTCCGATCTTCGCGTCGGCTTCGGCCGCAATCCGCAGAGCAACCCCATCGTGCGCGGCGTCAGCTTCGATCTCGACGCCGGCGAGACATTGGCAATCGTCGGCGAGAGTGGGTCGGGCAAGTCGGTCACGGCGCTGTCGATCAACCGTCTCGTCGATTTCGGCGGCGGCCGCATCGTCGGCGGGTCGATCCATCTGAAACGTGCCGACAACAGCATTCTGGATCTCACCAAGGCTGGCGAAGCGGTACTGACGAAGATCCGCGGCGGCGAGATCGGCATGATCTTCCAGGAGCCGATGACCTCCCTCAATCCGGTCCTGACCATCGGCACGCAGATTGAGGAATCGTTCCGGTTACATCGCGGGTTGACGGGAAGCCAGGCAAAGGCAGCCGCCAAGGATGCCTTGGATCGCGTGCGCATTCCCGATGCCGCGCGCCGTCTGACCTATTGCCCGAACCAGCTTTCCGGCGGCATGCTCCAGCGCGTGATGATCGCGACCGCTCTTGCCTGCAATCCGCGCCTGTTGATTGCCGACGAGCCTACGACGGCGCTCGATGTCACCGTCCAGGCGCAGATCATGGCCCTGCTTGCCGAGCTGAAGCGCGAGATCGGCATGTCGATGATCTTCATCACGCACGACATCGGCCTTGTCGCTGGCATAGCCGACAAGGTCATGGTGATGCAGTCCGGCGAGGCGGTCGAGCAAGGTGAACTCAACCAGATCCTCGATCATCCCACGCATCCTTATACCCAGCATCTCCTGCATTCCGTCCCGCATTTTGCCTCAGGGCAGGCTGCGCGCACGGATTTCCAGCGTGACGAGATGCAAGCCGAGCCGGCCTTGAAAGTGGCTGGCTTGACTGTTCGCTTCCCGGTCAAGGGCAGCTTCCTGCGTCGCTCGACCGGTGCGGTCCATGCCGTCGAAGGCGTCGGCTTCGATCTCATGCCCGGCGAGACGCTGGCGATCGTCGGCGAGAGCGGCTCGGGCAAATCCACTACCGCGCGGGCGATCCTCGGGCTGGTCAAGTCGACTCGCGGCACATTCACGACCAATCCCGGCAAGGCTGCGGATCGCACCAGCGCCGTGCAGATGGTGTTTCAAAATCCCTATGCCTCGCTTAATCCGAGACTGCGCGTCGACAACATCCTAGCCGAACCGGTGATCGCCAAAGGTGGTCGCGTTTCAGCCGAAACGCGGCAACGGATGATCATGCTCTTGAAGCGCGTGGGCCTGCCGGAAAATGCCCTTGAACGCTACCCGCATGAGTTTTCAGGCGGCCAGCGGCAAAGACTGTGCATCGCTCGCGCCTTGATGCTGAATCCTTCCGTGCTGGTGCTCGACGAAGCTGTGTCCGCGCTCGACGTTTCCGTTCAGGCCCAGGTCCTGGAATTGCTGATCGAGCTTCAGCGCGAATATGGGCTCGCGTACCTCTTCATCTCGCATGACATGGCGGTCGTGGAGCGGATCGCGCATCGCATTGCTGTGATCTACGCCGGGCAGATCGTCGAAATCGGTGATGCCGCCTCCGTCTTGTCGGAACCCAGGCATTCCTATACCAGGCGGCTGATTTCGGCGGTGCCGACAGTGGCGCGCCGCAAGGAAAACTTCACGCTCGACACGCGTCAGGTTCCTTCGCTTGTGCGGCCGATCGGCTTTGAGCCGGCGGCGCCGGAATGGCGCCAATTCGCGCCGGATCACATGGCTCTGGCGGAAGCCTGAGCAACCGGCGAGGAGTAGGATATGGCTGGGGGGTATATGCAATTTGAAGAACGGTTCGATCGGGCCTTTGCACCGCTCGAGCAGGCGGTGGCGTCGGCCCGCATTCCAGGCGGCGTCCTCGGCATGGTCGATCTCGACGGCAACCGGCTCGTGCGTGCCATCGGTTCGGCGCAGAAGATCCCGAGCGTCAGGCCGATGTTGACAGACACATGGTTCGATCTCGCTTCGCTCACCAAGGTGATTTTCACCACGCCGCGTATCCTTGCGCTGGCGGAGGCCGGCATCATCGATCTTGATGCACCCTTGACGACGTTGCTGCCGGATCTGCGTCAGTACAGTGCCGAGGCCTGGGAGCGGAAGGTGACTTTCCGGCAATGCCTTGGCCATCAGACGCCTTTTCCTGCCGTCGAGCCGATCTACACCTATGGCCGAGATCCGGACCTTCTGCGCGCCTTCATTCTGCAGCGTGAATGGCGGGCCGGCCCGCCAGTCTATTCCGATATTAACTTCATCCTGCTTGGCTTTGCACTTGAGCGCCTGACCGGACAGACGATCCGCGCCATGGACCCCGGCCCGGGCTTTGCCTTTTCCGCAGCACCCAACGAGTCAGCGGCGACGGAAGATTGCACCTGGCGCCACCGCATCCTCTCGGGCGAAGTTCACGACGACAATTGCTCGGCATTGCAGGGTGCTGGCCATGCCGGGCTCTTCGGAACGGCGGCAGCGGTTCTCGATTTCGCCAGGGACCTGCTCGATGGCAGCGGCGCAGCGGCGCATTCGATCGTGCTGATGCGGACGCCGCTTTCCGGCACACGTACGCATGGCTGGGAACGGCCATATGATGGCTGGCATGGCGGCGCTCTCTGCTCGCCGGGAACCATCGGTCACACCGGATTTACCGGGACAGCTCTCTGGATCGATTTCGACAAGGGCAGGGCCTGGACCCTGCTCACCAACCGCATTCATCCGACGCGTCATTTCGACAGCGGCATACTGCCGCTTCGCCAGGCCGTCAGCGATCGCGCCAACGCTGCATAGGAGCTTCACAATGGAACCAATTTGGGCCGTTGGTCTGATGACCGGAACCGTCCTCGACGGCAATATCGATGTCGCCATGCTGAAGACGGATGGCGAGCGGATCGAAGAGTTCGGCTCCTATGTGCTCGCTCCCTATCCCGGCTGGATAAGAACGCTGCTGGAAGAGACGCTGCGACAGGCACGGACCTGGAATTTTGAAGGCCCGGAACCGGCGATCTTCAAGGAAGCGGAAGAGGCCCTGACGAGAGCTCAGTCCGAGGCCGTAAGAGAGTTGGTGGAAAGCAAGGGGATGACGATGGCCGACATCGGCGTCGTCGGCTTTCACGGGCAAACGGTACTGCATCGGGCGCCGCAGAAGGATCGGCTGGGGCAGACGCGTCAGCTCGGCGACGGAGAGCTGATGCACTCCATCCTCGGCACCAAGGTTGCCTATGATTTTCGCTCGGCGGATATGCGTGCTGGTGGCCAGGGGGCGCCGCTTGCCGCCGTCTACCACACTGCGTTGCTGCGTGGCGCGGGTGCGGCCGGCGAAACCGCCATCCTCAATCTCGGCGGCGTTGCCAACATCACGTGGTGGGATGGCGAGGACACGTTCATCGCCTTCGACACCGGCCCTGCGAACGCGCCGCTCAACGATTTCATCAAGTCTCATGGTCTCGGCGAGATGGACCGCGACGGTGCGCTCGGCCGCGCCGGCGCGGTTGACGAGGCAAGGCTCGAACAGCTCCTGCAACACCCCTATCTCACAGCTCCCTATCCGAAGTCGCTGGACCGCTTCGATTTCGGTGCGTCCATGGCCGATGGCCTTACCCCAGAAGACGGTGCCGCGACGCTTTCGGCCTTCACAGCAGGCGCCGTCGGCAAGGCGCTCGATCTTCTGCCGCGCCGGCCGAAGAAGGTCGTCGTCAGCGGTGGCGGCCGGCACAATCCGACGATTATGTCGATGCTGCAAAGCCGCGCCGGCGTCGAGCCGATTTTTGCTGAAACGCTGGGCTGGCGGGGCGACGCCGTCGAAGCGGAATGCTTCGCATTTCTGGCAGTTCGCGTGCTGAGGGGCTTGCCGATCAGCTTCCCGGGAACAACAGGAGCTCCGGTGCCGATGCGAGGCGGACGTCTCGCCGGGTAGAGTTTCTGTTTGGAAGCCGGACGCCGCTACAGGTTTTCGCCGCCGCGCATCGATGCTATGAACATGCCACGAATTTGCGATCGATTGGTCTCGGACGGATATCGCTGGGATGGCAGGCAGGCAGAATCGGACAAATTTCCTCGGCGCCATCGCCGGCATTATGGTCGCATGCGCTATAGGCGTTGCGACCTGCTGTCCAGCGAGAGCGCAACCGGAATGGAGTATTGCGCCACCGGTTTGTGTCTCCGGTCCGATGGCGACGGTGACCGGTGAGACGCTCTGTCTGCGCAAGGATAGTTACAATCGCGATCTATGCGTCGCCATCGAATATTTCGCCGGCGCCAACCATTTGCCGCCGGATTATCTGGCGCGGCTGGTCTGGCGCGAAAGCCTGTTTCGTTCCGATGCCGTAAGTCCGAAAGGCGCGCGCGGGATTGCGCAGTTTATGCCGGGGACGGCGCGGCTACGTGGCGTTCGCGACAGTTACGATGCGCTCGAAGCGCTTGGCAAGGCGGCGACCTACCTCGATGAATTGCGTAACCGTTTCGGCAATTTGGGGCTTGCGGCGGCTGCCTACAATGCTGGCGAGGGCGGCCTCGCCAACTTCCTGAACTCCGGCGGGCTTCCCTATGAGACGCGCAATTATGTGACGGCAATCACCGCCCACAGTGTCGAGGAATGGCGGGATGATCCACCCAATTCGGCGGCTCCCGTGCTCGACAAAGGCAGATCTTTCATCGACTCCTGCGTTGCGCTCGCCGAGACCCGGCGTCTGAAGCCCGTCGTTTTGGAGCAGGAGCGCCCTTGGGCGCCCTGGGGTGCTCAACTGGCGGAGCATTTCCAGCCCGATGTGGCCCGGCGAATCTTTGCGGCGAATATCAGAAGACTGCCTTCGCCGCTGAACGCGGAAAAACCCCTGATCGTTCGCCAGCGCAATGCCGATTTTGGCCGCCGAATTCGGTATGCAGCACGTATAGGGCGTCAGACGCGAGAAGAGGCCGATGCCATCTGTACCCAGGTTCGGCAGCAGGGTGGCTCCTGCCTGGTTTTCAGGAACTAGTTTTCTTGGCGCAGGAAGGCGACGCTGCTCGATTGCGCTTTACTCGCTAATGTCACGAGCTTATTTCTTGTAAGCCCGACCTTTGGGAGGAAGTCTTGGTAACCAAAGGAGCTTGTGATGGCGAAGAAGCGTGACGTCCCCGGTATTCGTCCCTATAACAGCCCCGCAGGCGGCTGGGGAGCCTTAAAAGCGACCGCCAATGCGGTGCGCGAGCAGATGGACATCACGGAGGCGCCTGGCCTTCTTTTCCGCACGAACAAGCCCGCAGGATTCGATTGTCCAGGTTGCGCCTGGCCCGACAAGGAACATACTTCCACGTTCCAATTCTGCGAAAACGGCGCCAAGGCTGTCACCTGGGAGGCGACGAACAAGCGCGTCACACCGGAGTTCTTCGCCGAACATACCGTCAGCGAACTCCTGACATGGAGCGATTACGAACTCGAAAATTCCGGTCGTTTGACGCACCCGATGGTCTATGATCATGCGACCGACACTTATCGGCCGGTCGCCTGGGACGATGCTTTCGCCCGCATCGGCGAAGTGATGCGCAGCGTGCCAGACCCGGACATGGTCGAATTCTACACGTCGGGCCGAGCCTCTAACGAAGCGGCATTCCTTTTCCAGATTTTCGCCCGCGAATATGGCACCAATAATTTTCCCGACTGCTCGAACATGTGCCACGAGGCGACCAGTGTCGGGCTGCCGCAATCAATCGGCATCGGCAAGGGTACGGTATCGCTCGACGACTTCGACGAATGCGATCTCATCATCTCCATGGGGCACAATCCGGGCACCAACCATCCGCGTATGATGGGCACTCTGCATGAATGTTCGCGGCGAGGCGTTCCGATCATCGTCTTCAATCCGTTGAAGGAGCGGGCACTCGAGCGCTTCGCCGATCCGCAGAATCCAATCGAAATGGGCACCTTCGGTTCGACGCGGATCGCTTCCTCCTACTATCAGGTTAGGATCGGTGGTGATGCGGCAGCGCTGAAAGGCATCATGAAGGCGGTTCTTGCGCTTGCCGAGACCTCCGAAGACGTGCTCGATCATGCCTTCATCGCCGAACACACGACAGGCTTCGAGGCGCTTGTTGCCGATCTCAAACAGACGGAATGGGCCGACATCGAGCGCGTGTCGGGTCTGCCTCGGGCCGATCTGGAACGCGTTGCTGCCGCCTATGTCAAATCCAAGGCGACGATCGTGGCTTACGGCATGGGCATTACTCAGCATGCCAGGGGAACGGCTAACGTCCAGCAGATCGCCAATCTGCTGCTGTTGCGCGGAAATTTCGGCAAGCCCGGCGCCGGCATCTGCCCGCTGCGCGGTCACTCCAACGTGCAGGGCAACCGCACCGTCGGGATCACCGAAAAACCGAACGCAGCGTTGATCGAGGGCATCGACCGCGCTTTCGGCTTCAAATCTCCCGCCCATCACGGCCATGATGCCGTTGCCGCCATGCAGGCGATGGCGGAGGGGCGCTCCAAGGTATTGATCTGCCTCGGTGGTAATTTCTCGATCGCACTCCCAGATCCCGAGCTGTGCGCCGAGGGCATGCGTAAGCTCGATCTAGCCGTTCATCTGAATACAAAGCTCAATCGTTCGAACCTGCTCACCGGCAAGGAGTCTTTCCTGTTTCCCGTGCTTGGACGCACCGAGCAGGATGTTCAGGCGACCGGAGCGCAATCGGTGACGATCGAGGACTCCATGTCGATGGTGCACGCCTCGCGCGGCCGCCTGAAGCCGGCCTCAGACGAATTGCGCTCAGAGCCAGCCATTGTTGCCGCCATGGCGCAGGCGAGTTTGCCCGATAGCAAGGTCGGCTGGATGGAACTTGTGGCCGATTACGATCTGATCCGTGACAAGATCGAAATCGTCTATCCCGATTTCGCGAATTATAACGAACGTATCCGCGTACCTGGCGGCTTTCGCCTGCCGCTTGGGCCGACGGAACGCATCTGGCATACTGCTTCGGGCAAGGCCGAGTTCAAACTATTCTCGGGCCTCAACGAAGATATCCTGCTTTCGGACAGCAGCATCCTCAAACTTGCGACCATTCGTAGCCACGATCAGTACAATACCACGATCTACGGCCTCGACGACCGCTATCGCGGTGTCTTCGGCCGCCGTGACGTGCTGTTCATGAACGACAAGGATCTGCGCGCCAATGGATTGGAGCATGGTGATCTTGTCGAGATCGAAACGGCGCTGCCTTCCGGGGCGAAGCGGCTGTTGCAGCTGACGGCGATTTCCTACGATATTTCGGAGGGCTCGGTTGCGGCCTATTACCCCGAAGCCAATTGTCTGATCCCAATCGACTATCAGGACAAGGAAAGCGGCACGCCGTCTTACAAGTCCATTCCGGTGCGCATCAACAAGGCGGCATGATCTGATACGACGACAGGGTCGTCGCAGAGATGCTTAGGAAGTTGCCGGCCGGGGCGGTACTCGCCCGGCCGGCACGTCTCTTTGGGACTATGCTTGGTATTATCCGATGGTCATCAGGCTGGCATTGCCCCCGGCAGCCGCCGTGTTGATCGATGTGGTCACTTCTTCCAGCAGCCAGTTGAGGCAATAGGCATCGGTCTTGTTGACGATCTCATCGCTTGAGGCTGCTTGCGTGAGGACCAACGGGCCGGGAAGCGCAGCGATCGCCTTGATGCTCTGCTTGACTCTGTCGGCATCCCCTTCGATGAGGGCGCCCGCGAACGGTCCGTCGGCCGCCCAGTCCTTCGACCAGGAAATGCGGCTCGCAACCGTGGACGGCAGGTTCCGAAGCTCGTTCTGCAAACCCGAGGCGGCGTCGATGGTGATCGAGTTGCCTGTCGCGAGAGCGGCTGCGAGCTGGACCTGCAGGCCGAGTACCGTCTGCGGGACGAGCAGGATTCGCCCACGTGGATGCAGGGCATAAAGGTTCAGTTCACCGACCGGGCCTGGAAGCTCGACGTTGAAGCCTAGGGACGACTGACCGGCAAGCGCCTTGGCCTGCTTGGCAGCCCCGGCGGCACCGTTATGGTCGAGCCAGTTGAGATATTGCTGCGCAGCCGTATCGGTCTGAACGCTTGCATCGCGCAACGGTTCCGTTGAGGAGACGACGAGGCGGCGCAGATACATCGGGCCGCCCGCCTTGGGGCCGGTGCCTGAGAGGCCGCGGCCGCCGAAGGGCTGAACGCCGACAACGGCGCCGATGATGTTGCGGTTGACGTAGAGGTTACCCGCCTTCACGCGGCTGGTGACATGGGCAATCGTATCGTCAAGCCGGGTATGCAGACCGAACGTCAGGCCATAGCCGGATGCGTTGACGTCGTTGATCAGCTTGTCGAGCCCCTTGCGCTTGTAGCGGATGATATGGAGCACGGGGCCGAAGACTTCGCGCTTGAGGTCGCTCAGCTTCTTCAGCTCGATGATGGTGGGGGCGACGAATGTGCCCTTTGCCGCGCTGGCGGGGAGGTCGAGCTGTTCCACGGAGCAGCCGAGCTTGCGCATGCGTTCGATGTGCTCATCGATGCCACGCTTGGCGTTGTCGTCGATAACAGGTCCGATATCGATGGCGAGCTTGTCGGTGCGGCCGACTGAAAGTTCGCGAAGTGCGCCGCGCAACATGGTCAGCGTACGGTCGGCCACTTCTTCCTGCAGGCAGAGCACGCGCAGTGCAGAGCAGCGCTGTCCGGCGCTATCGAAGGCGGAGGCGATAACGTCGCCGACCACCTGCTCGGCGAGAGCCGATGAGTCGACGATCATGCCGTTCTGGCCACCGGTTTCGGCGATCAGCGGGATCGGTTTGCCGTATTTCGACAGGCGTTCGGCAAGCTGCGCCTGGATCAGGCGGGCAACTTCCGTCGAGCCGGTAAACATGACGCCGGCGGTTTCAGGCGAACCAACGAGCGCCGCACCCATTCTGCCGCTGCCCGGCGCGAACTGGAGGACGTCGTGCGGGATACCGGCCTCATGCAGGATGCGAACGCCCTGGGCTGCGATCAGCGGCGTGTTGCCGGCCGGCTTGGCGACGACTGGGTTGCCTGCGACGAGCGCTGCGGCAACCTGACCGGTGAAGATCGCCAGCGGGAAGTTCCACGGGCTGATGCAAACGACCGGGCCGAGAGGGATGCTGTCCGTCGACAGTACTTTGCGGGCTTGGGCGGCATAATAACGCAGGAAGTCGATGGCTTCGCGGACTTCGCCGACGGCGTTGGCGGCCGATTTGCCCGCTTCGCGGATCGTCAAGCCGACGAGCAAGGGCATCTCGCCCTGCATCATGTCAGCGGCACGTTCGAGGATCGTCGCGCGCGCATCCGGGCTGACGGATGCCCACGATGCCGTGGCGTTTGCGGCAAGGCGCATCACCTCGGCCGCATCATTGGGATCGAGCTCTGCAACCTGGCCGACGACGTCAGAATGGTCTGCGGGGTTGAGAATAGGGCGCGTCTCGCCACGCTCAGAACCATCGGCAAGCAGCGGCTTGGCGATCCAGCCTTTGGCGGCGGAGGCGTGCAGCTGGCCGGAAAGATCGGCGAGGGCCATTTCGTTCGACAAGTCGATGCCGGCGGAATTCTGTCGCTTGCCCTCGAACAGGTCGGCGGGAAGAGAAATCTTGTCATGCTGAACGCCCATCACGGGCATGGCGCGCACCACCTCGACCGGATCGGCGATCAAATCTACGACGGAAACGGCGGGATCGGCAATCTTGTTGACGAAGGACGAGTTGGCACCGTTTTCCAGCAGGCGGCGGACGAGATAGGCAAGCAGCGTTTCATGGGTGCCGACTGGCGCGTAAATGCGGCACGGACGGTCCAGGTTCTTGGTGCCGACGACCTCTTCATAGAGGGGTTCACCCATGCCGTGCAGGCATTGGAACTCATACTTGCCGACCGAAAAATCGCTGCCGGCCATCTGGTAGATCGTCGCCAATGTCTGGGCGTTGTGGGTGGCAAATTGCGGGAAGATGACGTCGGTTGCTGAGAGCAGTTTCTTGGCGCAGGCCACATAGGAAACGTCGGTGTAGATCTTGCGGGTGTAGACGGGGAAGCCTTCCAGGCCGTCCAGCTGCGCGCGCTTGATCTCGGCGTCCCAATAGGCGCCCTTGACGAGACGCACCATCAGGCGGTGACCGGAGCGGCGGGCAAGATCGATGATGAAATCGAGGACGAAGGGGCAACGCTTGCCATAGGCCTGCACGACGAAGCCGATGCCATCCCAGCCGGCAAGCTCCGGATCGAGGCAAAGCGCTTCCAGCAGGTCGAGCGACAATTCCAGCCGGTCGGCCTCTTCGGCATCGATGTTGAGGCCGATATTATACTGCTTGGAAATCAGGGCGAGCGCCTTCACCTTCGGCAGGAGTTCGCCCATGACGCGGTCGACCTGCGAGCGCGAATAGCGGGGGTGTAGCGCGGAGAGCTTGATCGAGATGCCGGGGCCTTCGTAGATGCCGCGGCCGGCAGACGCCTTGCCGATTGCATGAATGGCGGTCTCGTAGTCGCGGTAGTAACGTTCGGCGTCCGCATGCGTGGTCGCTGCTTCGCCGAGCATGTCGTAGGAATAACGGAAGCCCTTTGCCTCGAGCGAGCGGGCGCGCTTAAGCGCCTCGTCGATCGTTTCGCCGGTGACGAACTGCTCGCCCATCATGCGCATGGCCATGTCGACACCGCGACGGATAACCGGCTCGCCGCAGCGCGCGATCAGTCGGGTCAACGAGGCGGAAAGGCCGCTTTCGTTGACAGTCGATGTCAGCTTGCCGGTGACGACCAGGCCCCACGTCGCCGCATTGACGAACATCGAGCGACCGCCGCCCAGATGCGACTTCCAATCACCGCCGGCGATCTTGTCGCGGATCAGCGCGTCACGGGTTGCGGTGTCGGGGATGCGCAGCAAGGCCTCGGCAAGGCACATGAGCGCGACGCCTTCCTGGCTCGAAAGCGAGTATTCCTGCACCAGCCCTTCGACGCCGTCACCCTTGTGCTTGGCGCGCAGTGCCTCGATCAGCGTCTTTGCAGTCTTCTTCGCAGCCTCGCGAACAGCGTCTGGCAGAGTGGCGGCCTCGACCAGCATGGGCAGGCACTCGGTCTCAGGGCGCCGATAGGCTGCGGTTATCGCCTTGCGAAGCGGGCTCTGGTGTTGGATCGGCGGTGCGAATTGCGAAAATGGGGCAGCGTCTGGAGCTGGTTCTTCGGTGGCGAGCTGGGCAGAGACAGTCATGATAACCTCAAAATGCAAGGGTCCCGATAACCAGGCAGGCGCGATGATTTCGCCCTTCCCGGTCCTCCCCGTTGCTTCGACGAGAACATACTTCATTCCGGGAAAGCGTTCCGCCTTGAAACTGCGGCTTTCCAGTCATATTGAACTTCAAATTGCTTTATTTCAAATAGGAATGCCTACGCAGATGATCAAACCCAGTGAAATTGACCAATTCGATCAAAAGATCCTCGATGCGCTGGTCGAGGATGGCCGCATGTCTATCACCGAGCTCTCCGAACGAGTCGGTCTTTCCAAGACACCTTGCCAGGCACGGCTGAAAAAGCTCATCGATTCCGGATATATTGACGGCTTCAAGGCCGTACTCAATCCGATCAAGCTCGGGCTCGACCATGTCGCCTTTGCGGAAGTGAAGCTGACGGACACGCGCGAGGAAGCTTTGCTCAGCTTCAACAATGCCATCAAGAAGATCAAGGAGATTGAGGAATGTCACATGATTGCCGGACGTTTCGACTATCTCTTGAAGGTGCGCACCTCTGATATCCGGCGCTATCGCATCGTCCTGGGAGAGAAGATCTCCAGCCTGCCTTTCGTCGCTAGCACCTCCACGAATGTGGTGATGCAGTCGGTGAAGGAAAACTGGTCTTAGAGCACGTCGCGCAAGACTGTAGAGCGGTTCTGCTGCGACGGCACGCGTAAAACCCAGGACTTAAGGCGCAACAAGCGTATCTTGGGGATCGCGATGCGCGCTGAATAGCTTTTGCTAGGCCATTTCGAACAGGGGGGCAATTTGGCCTCGTTCGACGATACCCCATCCTGTCACCGAGACGTTGATCTAGATTTCGCCATCCGAATCGGATCATTGCCGAGGGCTAAAATTAGTAAGGTGGAGTATGCATGGAAATGAACGCACGCGACCGCGACCTTGTTGAGGTTATGAAGCGGTACTTTGCTGTCAAGGCCGAGGTAGAGGATGTAAAGATCCGCCTCGAAGCGGCAAGGCGGGAAAGCGGCGAGGAGATCGAGGTCTTCTACAATCCCCGCATCAATATTGATCACGCCACCGATATCCTTCACTCGCATTCCCTCAAGCAGGAGCTGGCCCGGTTGATGGATTGGGCCGAGGCGTGGGGACGTCAGGATTTGGCGACAGATCCTGCCTGACGGCCGCGTTCGGACCGTCAGGCAGGAATGGCTTTGTCGAATTGGCTCAGCTATCCGATTTCAGCTTGCCCGCCGTTGCCCAAGCATCCTTCGAAATCTCGGTAATGATGATTTCCACCGATTCCGGTGG